>CADAAM010000026.1 GCA_902785905.1 Oscillospiraceae bacterium
CTTTTGGTTCATTATCTCACTGATCTGCTCCATGATCATCTGGGTCTATGTCGCAAGCGTCGAGACCGAAGAATTCAAGCAGACCTTCCGCGGCGTGCACGTCCAGCTTGTCGGCGAGACCCTTCTGAGAGATTCCAAGAATCTTGTCATTACCGACATGGATACCAGCACCGTGACCGTCGAGGTCGTAGGGCCGCGCCGTATTGTCGGCAGTCTTGACTCCGAAAAAATCTTCGCGCAGATCGACGTCTCCAAGCTGTCCCGAGCAGCCTTTACTTCTCAGCAATACACGGTCAGCTTCCCGGACGGAACAGATACCAGCAACCTGACCGTAACGCGAAAGACGCCTGAGACCATCAACTTCATGGTCTCCGCACAGACGACAAAGTCCATACAGGTGCGAGGCGCCTTTGACGGCTCTGTTGCGGAAGGGTATACCGCAGAAGCGCCTGTGTTTGAGCCGGCGACCATTACGCTCTCCGGCCCGGAAGCCTATCTGAGAAACGTAGATTACGCCTGGGTCAGCTTCGGCAAAGAGAATGTGGACAGCACCTATGAGGCAGAAACAGGCTTTACCCTGATGACGGCGGATGGCACACCGGCCTCTACGACCGGCATTACCTTCTCCACGGATGTGGTCAACGCAAGACTCCCGATCCTGATGCTCAAGGAAATCAGTCTCGGCGTCAACCTCATTGAGGGCGGCGGTGCCACGGCGGAAAATACCAAGATCACGATCGAGCCTGATTCCGTGTCGCTTGCCGGCGATTCCAAGCTGCTCGCCGGCATCAACAGAATTACGCTGGCAACCGTGGATCTGGCCGACTTCACCTCCACCTTCAGCGACACCTACGCCATCCCCATTGACAATGAGCTCAAGAACATCACCGGCGCGACGGAAGCAAAGGTGACGGTTGAGATCGTCGGTCTCGATACCAAGAGCTACCGTGTGTCAAATATCTCCTGCATCAATATCGCCGAGGGTTATGCCGCCGATATCCTCACCGAGAGTCTGGATGTGACGCTGCGCGGCAATCCCGAGAGCCTTGCGCAGCTCAAACGCGAGAGCATCCGCGCGGTAGCGGATCTGACGGATATAGGCGCCGCAACGGGAACCTATATGCCAAAGGTGAGAATCTATGTGGACGGCTTTACCGACGTCGGCGCGATCCGCATGAACGGAGCGGATTACACGGTATCCGTCGAGATCGAGAGGGCATCCCAATGACACAGGACGCGATCGTTTTCAAGTGTCTGAATGACGAAATGGCTGAGGTCGTCGTGACACGCGCGACGGCCTGCGGCTCCAACTGTTCAAGCTGTGAGGCCTGTGTGTTCCAGAACGAACTCAAGACCGTGGCCCGAAACCTGATCGGGGCGAGACCAGGTCAGAAGGTGCTGATTGAGAGCAAGTCCTCACGCGTCTACGGGGCGATCCTGCTGGTGTATATCGTGCCGATCATACTTGCAATCATCGGCTGCTTTTCAGCCTACGCCGCCGGCGCGTCGGAGGGGCTCTGTGTGCTCTGTACTTTCCTTGGTTTCCTGCTGGGCGCAGCGATCGTCGTGATCAGCCAGAAGATCAAGCGGGACAAGCAGTCTATCACATTCGATATCGTTTCATTCAATTGACTGGAGAGAGAATATGATTAAAAGCATGACCGGCTACGGCAGCGCGCAGGGCAGCATTGAGGGCCTTCGCATCACTGTCGAACTCAAGAGCGTGAACAACCGTTTTCTGGACGCCTCCGTGCGTCTGCCGCGCCGCTTTCTCTTTGCCGAGGACGCGATGAAGTCCACGGTGCAGCGGCATATCAGCCGCGGCAAGGTGGATGTCTTCGTCACCGTTGATTCCGATGAGGAGGGCGATGTGGACGTCAAGGTCAACGAGGCGCTGCTGCGCAGCTATCTTGAGGCTTTCCGTCATATCTCGGAAGAGTACGGCATCCCGAACGACGTGACAGCCCTGTCAGTCGCACGCTTCCCGGATGTGCTGACGGTCGAGAAAAAGGATCTGGACGCGGACGCCGTGTCCGAAGGGCTTTTGGAGATCACGGAGAGAGCTCTCTGTGACTTTGACGCCATGCGCCTGCGCGAGGGAGAAAAGCTCCGGGACGATGTGCTTTTGAGACTGGAGACCATAGACGCGCTGGTCACGACGGTTGAGCGCGAGAGCCCAAAGACCCTTGCTGAATACCGGGCGCGGCTTGAAGCCAAGATGGCAGAGGTACTGGGCGGCGCGGGCTTTGACGAGAGCCGCATCCTCACTGAGGCCGCGATCTTTGCAGATCGCATAGCCGTCGACGAGGAGACTATCCGACTCCGCAGCCACATGAGCCAGCTCAGCGCCATGGTCAGCGGCGACTCGCCCACCGGCCGCAAGATTGATTTTCTGGTTCAGGAATTCAACCGTGAGGCCAACACCATCGGCTCCAAGTGCCAGAATTCCGATATCGCCCACACAGTTGTGGATCTGAAATCTGAGATCGAGAAGATCCGGGAGCAGATCCAGAATATCGAGTAGGGGGCGGACATGAAGCTGATCGGAATAGGCTTCGGCAATCTCGTGTCCGCGGGACGCATCATCTCCATTGTGAGTCCTGACTCCGCGCCCATCAAGCGCATGATTCAGGATGCGCGGGAGAGGGGACTGCTGATCGACGCCTCCTTCGGCAGAAGCACGAGGGCGGTGCTTGTCATGGACAGCGGCAACGTGATCCTATCCGCGCTCGCGCCCGAAACCCTGGCGGAGCGCTGTGAAGAAAATACACAGGAAGGCGGTAGCAGAAATGAGTGAGAGAGGAAAGCTCCTGGTCATCTCCGGTCCCTCCGGTGCGGGGAAGAGTACCGTTGTTTTCAGGGCCATTGAGGGCAGGCAGGATATCTGCTTTTCGACATCTGTTACGACGCGCGCGCCTCGCCCCGGCGAGGTCGACGGACGGGAATATTTCTTCGTCGATTTTGAACGTTTCCGTGAAATGGTCGAAAAGGACGAGCTGCTTGAGCACGCCGAATATGTGGCCAACCGCTACGGCACGCCGCGCTCTTATGTGGAAAAACGCCTGTCGGAGGGCATGAACGTGCTGCTGGACATTGAGGTTCAGGGCGCGCGCCAGGTCCGCCGCAGAATGCCGGAGGCTGTGCTGATCTTCATTGCGCCGCCATCCATGGAAGAGCTGGAGAGACGGCTCAGAGGCCGTGCGACCGATTCTGAGAGCGCAATCGAGGGACGTCTCATCCGAGCCCGCCAGGAGTATCAGGAGGCCGATTTCTACGATTACCTGATCATTAACGACGATGTGGAGAAGGCCGCCGCAAAGCTCAACGCCATCATCGAGGCGGAGCACTGCCGTTTTTCCGACTGGGCGGACTGGCTCCGCTGCCATTGATCGAAGAATAATTAAACCTGTAAAATTGCCCGCCGCGGCCTTAATGCGGCAGATTGGAGAATTGTTATGATGCTTTATCCGCCTGTTGCCGACCTCGTCGATAAGATCGGCAGCCGTTACCAGCTTGTCAACCTTGTGGCCAGACGCGCCCGTGCCCTCTCCGCCGAGGCGGAGGAGAAGCAGCTGCCTCTTGAGAGAAAGGCTGTCTCCACCGCGATTGAAGAGGTCTATACCGGCAAGCTCAGCATCGACGACTGATAGATTACGCCGGGCATTCCTGCCCAAATGAGAGGTACGCATGTCCAGGACAGTGGCGAAAATCGCGGTCTCGGCCGCGACATACTGGCTTGACAAGCCCTATGATTATCTGATCCCGCCCGAGCTTGCGGAGAAAGCCCTCCCCGGTATGCGGGTTCATGTGCCCTTTTCCAGGGGCAACCGCAGGACGGAGGGCATTATCCTTGCCGTGAGCGATCAGAGCAGTTACGAGCAGCCGCTTAAATCGGTGCTTGCCCTGCTGGACGAGGAGCCGGTAATCTCGGACGAGCAGATCCGCCTCGCCCTCTTCATGCGGGAACGCTTCTTCTGTACGGTCTATGATGCGGTGCGCGCCATGCTCCCGGCCGGCCTGTGGTTTGACGAGGAGGGGCGCAGGCGCGCAAAGGACAAGAACCAGGAGATGGTTCGCCTCCTTCTTGCACCCGAGGAGGCGGAAGCCCTTCGAGACGCCAAGCGCATGCGCTCTCCTGCTCAGGCGCGTATTCTCGAAGAGCTCTGTGCCTTCGAGTGTCTCCCGACGCATGATCTGCTTCTTCACACCGGGACCAAAAAACCAACGCTCAAGGCCCTGGAAAAAGTCGGCGCTGTCGAGTTGTATGAGAGAGAGGTCTATCGCCGTCCGCAGATCCATGTCGGCGATGCGAGGCCCCTGCCCGTTCTCTCGGAGGAGCAGGAGCGCGCTTTTTCCGGTATTGACGCGCTCGCGTGTTCCGATAAAGCCGGAGCGGCGCTTCTTTTCGGCGTGACCGGCAGCGGCAAGACCAGCGTGTACATCCATCTCATCGACCGCCAGCTCCGGCGCGGCCGCTCTGTGATCCTTTTGGTTCCGGAGATCGCGCTGACGCCGCAGATGATCGAGACCTTCTCCTCCCATTTTGGGGACGAGGTCGCAGTTCTCCACAGCAGTCTCTCGGTAGGGGAGCGCTACGACGAGTGGAAAAGGGTTAAATCCGGCAGAGCGCGCGTCGTCATCGGCACGCGCAGCGCCGTCTTTGCCCCTGTCTCCGGGCTCGGCCTCATCATCATTGACGAGGAGCAGGAGGAGACCTACAAATCCGAGAACATCCCGCGCTATCACGCAAGGGATGTTGCAAAATACCGCTGCGCCAAGGCAAACTGCCTGCTGCTGCTCGGTTCCGCCACTCCGGATGTAGTCAGCATGTATGCGGCCAGGACCGGACGCTATGCCTTCTTTGAGCTTCAAAGCCGCTATAACGAGCGAGAGCTGCCTGCGGTCGAAATCGTCGACATGAAGCGGGAGCTCAGGCGCGGCAACGGCGGCAGCATCAGCTCCCATCTGCGAGAAGAACTTCAGAAAAATCTGGAGCGAGGAGAGCAGAGCATCCTGTTTATCAACAGACGCGGAGCAAACCGCTTGATCAGCTGCGGGGAGTGCGGCTATGTCTACCGCTGTCCCCGCTGCAGTGTGTCCCTGACCTATCACAGCGTCAACAGTCGTCTCATGTGTCACTACTGCGGCTATTCTCAGCGCCCGGACGAGAACTGTCCGGATTGCGGCGGCGCACTCAAATACATCGGTGTCGGCACACAGATGGTGGAAGAGGAGCTGAAGGAGCTGTTCCCCGATACGCCCGTTCTGCGCATGGACGCGGACACAGTTGCACCGGTCGGCTCGCACGAAAAGCTGCTCGACCGCTTTCGGGATGAAAGAATTCCCATCATGGTCGGCACCCAAATGGTTACCAAAGGCTTGAATTTTGAAAACGTTACCCTGGTCGGCGTTATCTCCGCCGATCAGAGCCTGTACGCCGGGAGCTATCGGGCAGGGGAGAGGACCTTCTCCCTCATTACCCAGGTCGTCGGGCGCAGCGGCAGGGGCAGCAAGCCCGGACGCGCCGTCATCCAGACCTTTACGCCCGACAATGAGACCATCGTCCAGGCGGCCCGGCAGGACTATTTTGCATTTTACGCCTCCGAGGTAGAGCTCCGGAAAATCCAGCGCACGCCACCGTTTTCCGAGATTCTGGCCGTCACCGTCTCCGGCATGAACGAGGAACATGTCTACCGCTGCTGCCGGATGATCCGGCAGCGCCTCGACAGTCTGCTCGAGACAAACGCCTCGGCGCAGGTGCTTGGCCCCGCGCCGCTTGCGGTGGTAAAGGTCAACAACCGCTACCGCTACCGCGTGATGGTCTACGGCGGCACAAACGGCGGCCTGCGCGCCCTGCTCGCGTCCGTCGTGATGGAATTTTGCAGGGATAAACGCTTTGCCGACGTTTCCATTTTTGCGGACAATGATCCAAATGATTGACAGATTGGAGAATCACACATGGCACGCAGAAACATACTCACCAAGGAAGAGCCGGGCCTGTACAAAAAGTGCCGTCCCGTCACGGATTTTAACGCGAGACTGCATCAGCTGTTGGACGATATGGCCGACACTCTCGAGCCGGAAAACGGCGTGGGTCTCGCAGCGCCCCAGGTCGGTGTGCTGCGCCGCGCGGTCATCGTGCTGGAGACCAACGTTCCGGAAGGGGAGGACGAATATCTCATTGAGCTCGTAAACCCCGAGATCATCGAGAGCTCCGGCGAGCAGTACGGCGCGGAGGGTTGCCTGAGCGTCCCCGGCGAGTACGGCATGGTCAGACGCCCTATGAACGTGAAAGTTCGAGCCCAGGACCGCGACGGCAACTTTTTTGAGGTTGAGGGGACGGGGCTCACGGCCCGCTGCTTCTGCCATGAGATCGACCATCTCGACGGCGTGGTCTTCACTTCCAAGTGTGAACGTATGCTCAGCGAGGAAGAGCTTGAATCCGGAAAGCTCGAAGAGGAGTAAAGTATGCGCGTCGTGTTTATGGGGACCCCGGACTTTGCGGCGGCTTCCCTAAGAAAACTGATTGATGAAAACTATGAGATCGCGGGTGTCTTCACTCAGCCGGATAAGCCCAAGGGGCGCGGCATGGAGCTCAGCTTCTCCCCGGTGAAGGAGCTGGCACTCAAGCACGGTCTGCCGGTCTATCAGCCCGAGAAGATGCGGGACGGGACAGCGCTTGCCGTTTTACGGGAGCTGCGGCCCGATATTCTGGTGGTCGTAGCCTACGGGCGTATCCTTCCGGACGAGCTGCTGGCGGTGCCGAAATACGGCGCGGTCAACGTCCACGGCTCGCTGCTGCCCCAATACCGGGGCGCGGCGCCGATCCAGTGGGCTGTCCTGAACGGCGATAAAACCAGCGGCGTGACCACCATGTACCTGGCCCACGATATGGACGCGGGGGATATCATCTATCGCGAGGAGACGGAGATCGGTGAGTTTGAGACCGCGGGCGAGCTCTTTGACCGGCTCATGGTCTTGGGCGCAGAGCTGCTTGTGAAGACGCTGCGTGACATTGAAAACGGGACGGCTCCGCGTATTCCGCAGGATCACAGCAAGGCGAGTTACGTCAAAATGCTGGATAAATCCATTTGTCCCATTGATTGGAACAGATCGCCCCGGGAAATCGTCAAGCATATATACGGCCTGCAGCCCTGGCCGGTGGCGACCATGGAGCTGGAAGGGAAGTGCTTTCGCGTGTTCGGCGCGGCCTACACCGACCAGAAAACCAAAAAAGTCCCCGGCAGCGTGGTGTACGCGGACGACGGCGGACTTGTCATGGCCTGCGCCGACGGCGAGTGCCTGTGTATTAACGAGCTCCAGGCCCCCGGCAAGAAGCGTATGAAGGCCGCCGATTTCCTGCGCGGCCACCGCGTCGCAATCGGATGAACGGACAGTCTAACGCGCGGCAGGCCGCGCTGGAGACATTGATCCGCTGCCGGAGGGACGGGTCCTGGTCGGGAGCGGTGATCGACGCCTGCATCAAAAAGTTCGGCCTTGACCGCCGTGACGCCGCCCTGGCCGCGAAGCTCTGCCTTGGCGTACTGCAGAACACCGCCCTCTGCGATTATTACATCGGCTGCTTTTGCAGCTCGAAGCTCGAACCCGTGGTGCGGGATATCCTGCGCCTCGGCGTCTATCAGCTTCTGTTCCTGGACCGCATCCCCGCGCGGGCGGCGGTCAATGAGACAGCGGCGCTCTGCCGGTCAAAGGGACTCACACGGGCCGTGGGTCTGGTCAACGCGGTGCTGCGCCGTATCTCCGATGAAAAAGGTCACTTGCCCGAGATCCCCGGAGAGGGGACGGCAGACTATCTGTCGATCAAATACAGCCACCCGCTCTGGCTGTGCTCATATATGGTCGAACGCAAGGGCTATCCCTTTGCCGAGGCCTTTTTGAAAGCCAACAACGAAGCGGCCCCGCTCTGCCTGCAGGTCAACACCCTCAAGGTTAACACATCGGACTATGTCCGCGCGCTGGAACGGGCGGAGTTGTTCTGCCGCGTTCTCACGCCGGAGGGCTGCCTTGAACTCGGCGGGGGACTTGCCTCCGCACTGCCGGGGTATGAAGAGGGACTTTTCTACATACAGGACAGGGCAGCGCGTCTTGCTGTGGAAATTGCCGCGCCGGAGTCCGGTATGCGCGTTCTGGACGCCTGCGCTTGTCCCGGCGGAAAGAGCTTTGCCGCCGCCATCCGCATGAAAGACCGGGGCAGCATCCTCTCCTGCGACATACACGAGAAAAAGCTGCGCGTGCTGGAGGAGGGAGCAGCCCGCCTCGGGCTGAACAGCATCCGTACAAAGGCGATGGACGCGCGTGTTTTTGACCCCGCCTTTGAACAAGCTTTTGACCTGGTGATCGCAGACGTGCCCTGCTCGGGGCTCGGCGTGATCGCCAAGAAGCCGGAGATCCGCGAGAAGAATCCCGGGAGTCTCCGGGAACTGCCCGGCATACAGACGGCGATTCTGGAAAACCTGAGCCGCTATGTAAAGCCCGGCGGCGCCCTGCTCTACGCCACCTGTACTGTTCTTTCGGAGGAAAACGAGGATGTGATCCGCGCCTTTCTGAACAGGCACAGCACGTACAAGGCCGAGGACTTTTCCCTCTTCGGCATAGATAGCCGCAGCGGCATGTTTACATTCTGGCCGAATATCGACGGAACGGACGGCTTTTTTGCGGCGAAACTCAGAAGGATTGATTGAGAGACCATGACAGACGCATTTGAGAGAAAGGATATCCTCTCCCTGCTGCCGGAGGAACTGGAGTCGGAGCTCACTGCGCTCGGCGAGGCAAAGTTTCGCGCCGCCCAGGTTTTTCAGTGGCTGGGCCGCGGCGTGCGCGATTTTGAGGGAATGAGCAATCTCTCAAAGGAGCTGCGGCAGAAGCTCAATGATCACTTCTATCTCTATGAGCCGAAAGTCCTGAGCAAGCAGGTCTCTGCCATCGACGGAACCATCAAGTATCTCTGGGAGCTTCGCGACGGCAACGCTGTGGAGACCGTGGTGATGGGCTACAGGCACGGCAACACGGTCTGTGTCTCCTCGCAGGTCGGCTGCCGACAGGGCTGCGCCTTCTGTGCCTCCACCATCGGCGGCCTGGTGCGCAACCTGGACGCCTCCGAGATTCTGGACGAGGTGCTCTTTTCCGAGCTAGACTCCGGGAAAAAAATCTCCAACATCGTCCTGATGGGCATCGGGGAGCCGCTGGACAACTTTGACAATGTCATGCGATTTCTGGAGCTTGTCAACCATCCGAAGGGCATGAATATCGGCATGCGCCACATCTCCCTGTCCACCTGCGGAATCATCGAGAGATTTGACGAACTTGCCCGGAGAGACCTGCAGCTCACGCTTTCCGTTTCCCTGCACGCCCCGGACGACGAGACGCGCTCGCACATCATGCCGGCCAACCACGGACGAGGGGTGGAGAAGCTCATCGACGCGTGCAGAGTCTATTTTGAAAAGACCGGTCGGCGTATTTCCTTCGAGTACGCGATGATCGACGGCGTCAATGACAGCCCGGAACAGGCAAAGCTGCTGGCCAGACACGCGAGGGCAGTGTCGGCCCACGTCAATCTCATTCCGCTCAACCATGTGGAGGAGCGGCAGTTTCAGCCCTCTACGCCAGAACATCTGAAACGCTTTATCAAGATCCTTGAGGACGACGGTGTCAACGTCACTGTCCGCCGCAGGCTCGGCTCCGATGTGGACGCCTCCTGCGGACAGCTCAGAAGAAAAATGCAGAAAACACAGAGGGGGGGACAAAACGCTTGAAGAGCTTCGGCTTAACAGACAAGGGGGCAATCCGAAAGGACAATCAGGACTGCTTTATCTTGGAAAAATGCGAGGCCAAGAACTGTCTGATCGCCGCCCTCTGCGACGGCATGGGCGGTGCTAACGCCGGCAGCATTGCAAGCCAGCTCTCCAACAAGGCTTTTGTCTCCTATCTCTATACAAAGCTCAGCTCCCATCTGCCGCGAAACGTCGACTACAAGCGGATACTCGAGCAGGCCTGCGCGGAGGCCAACGGCGTTGCCTACGAATACTCCCATTTTGACGACGAGTATGACGGCATGGGCACAACAATTGTCGGCGGTGTGATTAAGAACAACGGGAATGGGTATATTATCAATGTGGGCGACAGCCGTGCTTATCTGATCTCCCGCCGGTCAAAAAGCATCCGCCAGATCACCCGTGATCACTCCCTCGTGGAGGAACTGGTGGAAGCGGGGGCAATCACAGCCGAACAGGCGCGCAGTCACCCGAAAAAGAATGTCATCACCAGGGCGCTCGGCTCTGAGGCACTGGTAAACTGCGATTATTTTACCTTCGCACTGCAGAGCGGCGATCTGCTGCTTCTCTGTTCGGACGGCCTTTCCAACATTGTGTCCGATCTGGAAATACTCGAGTACGCCAAGGAGTTTCCGGAGCCTGAGGAGCTCTGCCGCGCGCTGATGAGAAAGGCTTTGAACCGGGGAGCGAGGGACAATGTGACGATTGTCGCCGTCATGCGCTGACAAGCCCGTATGGAGAACGGTATGGACAACAAGGATAAATATATCGGTCAGATTTTTGACGACCGTTACGAGATTCTCGAACTGATCGGCGAGGGCGGCATGTCGATTGTTTACAAAGCGCGGGATCAGCGTCTCAACCGCTTTGTCGCCGTCAAGATCATGCGTGACGAGATGGCTTCGGACGAGGAGTTCCGCCGCACCTTCTGCGCGGAAGCCCACGCGGTCGCCATGCTCTCCCATCCGAATATCGTGGCGGTCTACGACGTCAGCCACAGCGATGAGATCGAATACATAGTCATGGAACTTGTAGACGGTATCACGCTGAGACAGTATATGGACAGACGCGGGACGCTTCATTGGCGGGAGACGCTTCACTTCACGCGGCAAATCGCGCGTGCGCTGTCGCACGCCCATGAGCGCGGCATCATCCATCGCGACATCAAGCCACAGAACATCATGATGCTCCGGGACGGAACGGTCAAGGTAGAGGATTTCGGAATCGCCGCCCTGGAAAACGACGCCTATGAGAGTAATGGCGAGGCGATCGGCTCTATCCACTATATCGCCCCGGAGCAGGCGCGCGGCGAGCTGCCGGATGCCCGCAGTGATATTTATTCTCTCGGCATCGTCATGTATGAGATGCTGACCGCCCAGAAGCCCTATGACGGCGAGACCATCGGCGAGATCGCCGTCAAGCATATAAACGCTGCGGCTGTTCCGCCGCATGAGCTTGTCCCGGATGTCCCGCCGGAGCTTGAACGCATCACGCTCAAGGCGATGTGTGCGGACATCGAGGAGCGCTACCAGAACGCGGAGGAACTGCTTGAGGATCTGGACGTCTTTCTCCAGGAGCAGATGACGCCGCCAGAGCCGGAGGAAAAACCGCTGGAAAACCCGGCGGTCATGCCGATCCGCTCGGTGAGCGAGATGAACAAGGAGCGTTTTCTTCTTCGCCACCGCAGGGCGCGGCGCGTCACCTTCCTGATGGGCGCCTTCGGCGCGCTGGGACTGTGCGTGGTGATGTTCATTTTCATGTGGGATTTCTGGCTGAAGGATGTCTTTTCCCCGGCAGAGCGCATCAGTCTGCCCAATTTTGTCGGAGGCGACTATCAGCGCATCCTCGACAACGCGGAGCTTGCGTCCATGTACAGCTTCGATGTGGTCTATGTGATCAATACCGAGACCGAGAGCGGCACTGTGCTCTCCCAGAACCCCGACCCCGGCCGCAGCATGATGATCACACCCGACGGCATCAAGGTCGAGCTCTCCGTCAGCACCGGCAAGGTCTTCAACGCCGTCCCGGACGTCATCAACCTCGATTATCGCGAGGCCAAGAACCGTCTGCAAAAGGCCGGATTCATCGCGGATATTGAAAACGCCACCTCCAATACCGTGACCAAGGATTACGTTATCAGCACGAGTCCCATGGCCGGGGAGCAGATGAGCTCAGGTTCCACGGTCTATGTCGTTGTTTCCACCGGCCCGCAGACCAGCTATATCCGCATGCCCAATGTGATCGGTCTGTCCGAGGAGGCAGCGATCGCAAAACTGGAGAGCGCCGGGCTGAGCTACGGCGGCTCCGACCATGTCAACAGCGACGTCGACGCGGGCACCGTCATCGGTCAGAGCTCGGACGCCTTCACAGAGGTGGAGGAGCATTCCAAGATCCACTTGAAGATTTCCCTCGGTCCGCTCGAGTAAGAGAGGCAGGAAAGATGATCGAAGGAATCATTGTCAAAGCGCTCAGCGGCTTTTACTATGTGGCGGCGGAGGGCAGGCTTATCGAGTGCAAAGCCCGCGGCCGCTTCCGCCTGGACGGGAGTTCACCCCTGGTGGGGGACCGTGTCCTGTGCAGCCTGGATGCCCATGGCAAGGGCCGGGTGGATGAGGTGAAGGAGCGCAAAAACTGGTTTATCCGTCCAGCGGTTGCAAATATCGAAACGCTGGTCTTTATCGCGGCCAACACCAATCCCGTTACGGACCCCTTTCTGGTAGACCGCTTCTCCGTCATCGCAGCGGAGGCCGGCTGTGAGCTGGTCGTCTGCATCAACAAAACGGACATCGACCCGGGCGACGCACTCTTTGAAGTCTTCACAAAGGCTGGTTTCCCGGTCGTGCGTACCAGCGCCGAGACAGGGGAGGGGACAGACAAGCTGCGCGCACTCCTGCGCGGCAAAGTCTGCGCGTTCAGCGGAAATTCCGGCGTCGGCAAGTCAAGCCTCTTGAACGTTCTGCTCCCGGAAGCCCATATCAAGACCGGCGAGGTGAGCGAGAAGCTGGGCCGCGGTCGGCACACGACCCGGCACGTGGAGCTCTACGCGCTTGAGGGGGATACATATGTTGCAGATACCCCGGGCTTCGCGTCCCTGGATGTGACAATGACCAATGTCATATTAAAGGAGCAGCTCCAATATGATTTCCCGGACTTTGGCCCCTATCTCGGCAGGGCAGGGGAGATTGCCGAGAGCCGCTACCGCTCCTATGTAAAGCTGTATGAGCTCAGCGCCCAGCATAAATTCTGGGAATATAAAGACGAATAAACAGACCGCCTCCCGCGTATGCTGTACGGAGTACACAACGCGGGGGGCGGTTTTTATGCGCAGAGGGCGTCGATGTCTTTGGGGATTGGTCGCCATCTTTATGGGACTAGTCATTCTGCTGTCCCTTGTCCTGCCGTCGTCGTTCTGGTGGTTTGCGCTGGCGGCCGGGTTGATCGCTTTTGGATTGTGGTATATTCGCTGCTGTTGAGGGAAAGGAGAGGGCAATGAAGGTGATCGTTTTCAGGCTTCCGCGGTTTCTGGCGAAAATCCTGATCCGGCTTCGTGCATAACGGTACACAGTTCCGAATACAATGTAGCTGACGGGAGAACAGAATCGTTTTCCCCGGCGATCTCCATCAGCCGCTTATGGAGACCGAAAATCAAATGAGCGGCGGATTGGAGCATCACATGGAAATCAGTTTTGATAGCAGAGAGATCGACACCTATCGGGAGTTCCTGCATACATCCCGGCGCACGCAGGAGAGTGTGGAGTGTGTGGTGCCGGACACCGACGCGGATATTGAAAAAATCGCGGCTGTACAGAGTGAGGTCTTTCTCAAGAGCAAGGATCTCTCAGCGCGCGGCGTCTTAGTCTCCGGCGAGCTCAGCGCGAACGTTCTCTATATCCGCGAGGGGCAGACGGGCCTGTCCGGTCTCAGCCTCCGAAAGCCCTTTTCGCTTGAATTTGAGGCGGAGGGGGTGGAGTCCGAATCTCTCGCGCAGATCACGCTGCTGATACAGGGGACGGACGTGCGGACGATCAATCCGCGAAAGCTGTCCGTTGTATTCGACGTCGAGGGGGAATTGAGCGCTTACCGGGCCGAGCGTCTGCGCACAGAGACAGCACTGCCTAAAGACAGCCCGGGTCTGCACGCGCTGACAGAGGAGCACAGCCTGCTGCTGCCGAATGCGGTCTGTGAAAAGAGCCTCGCCGTCAACGAGCAGTTTCCCTTCACGGACGGCAAAGCGGTTCCGGCAGCTCTGCTTTCTGAGAAAGCGGAGCTCATTATCTCCGACTGTCAGCTCATCGGCAGTAAGGTGATTGTGAAGGGCAGCGCGGAGCTTAGCGTCTGTGCGCTCTCGGCGGAAAGGGATGACCCCTGTCTGTATGCGTTTTCCGCGCCGTTTTCCCAGATCGTCGACGTTGGGATCGAGAGCATGAACTGCTGCACGGTGAGGCCTGAGATTACCGGCGCCTATTATGATCTTGTGGATACCATCAACGGAGAAAAAGTTCTGGATATGGAGCTGCACGCCGTGCTTCAGCTGGTTTGCAGCGAGAGGCAGAATCTCCGCCTGATCGGCGACGTCTACAGCAACCTCATGCCCGCGGAGCTTCTGGTTCAGACCCGGAATATGGAGCTTGCCTCTCCGCTTCTGAGGAAAAAGCTCAGCACCGAGGAGAAAATCGGACTCATGGAGGAATGCAGGGAGATACTCTGTGTACTCGTCTCCCCGACCCGCATCAGCACAGACGCCGGAAAGCTCGCAGGTGCTGTAAATCTGGATATTCTATTTAAAAACGGGGAGGGAAAGCTGTCCGCCGGCAGGCGGACGCTGACCTTCGAACAGCCAACGGATGGGGCGCCTCTGCGCGTTTTGAACGCCAGAGTCACACAATTGAGCGCAAGGCCGGACGGGGAGAACGCAGAGTGCTCGATCATGCTGGAGCTGGGATGTCTCGTCGACGAAAAGACGGAGCTCAGAAACATCGAGGGCGTCATTCTCGACGAAGATGCCCCCTATATTCAGGAGAGCCTGCCGACGCTGACGCTGGTAAGAGCAGGAGGGGAGAGCCTCTGGGCTCTCGCCAGGCGCTACCACTCCAGCGTGGAAAAGATACGCGAAAGCAATGAGGACGCCGAGAATACAACACGCATGCTGCTGATTCCAAAATGCCTCTGACGATCAGCCGTGTTTCTCCACAAGCAGGATATTGCTCGCAAAACCTGTACTGTATCGGTGTACATACTCCTCAAATTCCCGGCGGTTCAAATAGTAAAGTCTGCCCCAGGAGGAGATGCGCAGCCACTCGTCATCCATGCCCGTCACCGTGAAATAGTGGGCGCGGGCTCCCGAGGCGTGCACATAGGCGCCGTCGTGGTTTCTTCGATAAAAGGCGGCGCGCGTATTACCCCAGATGAAGGGAAAGTTTGGCCCAACAGCCATGATGACCGGTATATCCGCCCGCAGCATCGCTTCCATACGTTCCCACAGTCTGGACTGCGCAAAGCACCAGCGGGCGGTAAAGGGCATTTTGTAATCATGAAAGAAACGCTGTACGCCGAGCATGAGCATGAGCCCGTTGATCCCGGCATAGGGGATCATGGGGAGATAGCGGCGGTTCATATTTGACAAAAGTCCGGTATAGGCAGGGAAGGGGACAGGCTCGTCCGTCAGCAGGCTGTCAAAGAGGGAGACGTGCTCTGTCAAGTGCCAGCGGCTCAGATACAGCAGCAGGTCCGTCGCCGCGACGATGCCGCAGCCGCAGCGGCGGATCATGGCGTTTTCCGAAAATTGCTGACCGCCGCCGTAACTTGCCCCGCCGTGGACGGCCACGGAGAGATAGGGATGTTGGATTGAGAGCATAAGCATCACCGTGTCAATTATATCTTACCCATACCATTTCTTCAATACATGAAAACACCCCGTACATGGCGTACGGGGTGCGTCTGTATCTTGAATTACTTGGCGAGGACCTTCTTGAGCCTCGCGTATCTGGGCAGGGAATCGACCAGGGGAAGAACCGGCTCGCCCTGAATGAGGGGCAGAACGTAGTCGATGAACTCCTGCTTGAGGCCGTTTCCGTCCTCGTTGATCCACTCCAGAGGAACCTTCTTCTCGAAGTTTGCGACAGAGGAGAGGGGGAGCAGGACCATCTTGCAATGATATTTGCCGTCGACTGTCTCGCGCTCAAAGGCGACCATCTTTCCGGTGACGCCGCTGACCGCCTGGCGGACGGCCTCCATACCGGCCTCGCAGGCCTCGTTGACGTCGGTGGCGGAGGCGAGGTGGGCGCCGCAGCGCTGCAGCAGACTCAGTTCAATGCCGCGGACCTTAGCGCCGGTGTGGGCCTTGATGATCTCGGCCAGCATGGTGGCGAGACCGCCGAGCTGGGCGTGGCCGAAGCCGTCGGTCGCCGAGGTCTTGGCCTCGGAGACAAAGCTGCCGTCGGCATAGTGGATGCCCTCGGACACGGCGATGAGGACCTTGCCGTTGGCCTTGTAGATGCGGTCGACGTCAGCCAGGAACTTGTCCATATTGAAGTCGAGCTCAGGCAGGTAAATCAGATCGGGGCCGGAGCCGTAGACAGTGGCCAGGGCGGCGCTGGCGGCGAGCCAACCGGCGTGACGGCCCATGATCTCCACGACGGTGATCATGCCGTTGTCGTACACGCGCGCGTCCTTGTTGATCTCCATGCAGGAGGTGGCAATGTATTTTGCGGCGCTGGCGAAGCCGGGGCAGTGGTCGGTGCCGAAGAGGTCGTTGTCGATGGTCTTGGGGACGCCCATCACACGGCAGTCATAGCCGACAGACTCCATGTAGCGGCTGATTTTGTTGCAGGTGTCCATGGAATCGTTGCCGCCGTTGTAAAAGAAGTAGCGAACGTTGTACTTTTTGAAGATCTCAAGGATGCGCTTGTAATCGGTGTCGTCGGCCTCGGGATCGGCGATCTTGTAGCGGCAGGAGCCGAGCTCGGAAGAGGGAGTGTGCAGCAGGAGCTTGAGCTCTTCGGGATCCTCCTCGTCCATGACAAAGAGCTTGTCCTCGAGGACGCCCTTGATGCCGTGGTTCGCACCGTAGACCTTGGTGATCTCCTCGGCGTCGAGTGCGGCGCGGATCACGCCGTAGGCGCTGGCGTTGATAACCGCGGTAGGACCGCCGGACTGACCGAAGATGCAGGAGCCGATTAACTTTTCAGACATGTGTATTCCTCCAACTATTAAAAATTTTCTAAGATTTTGTAGAAAGTCCATATTGATTATGTGCTGGAATGAGGATATAATATTAAAGAAAATTTGTAAATGTGCTTTTTGTACAAATTTTTAAAAAAACAAAGGAGATTTTCAATTATGCCTCTTGTAACCACCAAAGAAATGTTTGCAAAAGCCTATAATGGCGGCTATGCTGTCGGCGCGTTCAACGTCAACAACATGGAAATCGTCCAGGGCATCACCGAAGCGGCCGGCGAGCTGAAGAGCCCCGTTATCCTTCAGGTCTCCAAGGGCGCGCGCGCCTATGCCAACCACACCTACCTGGTCAAGCTGGTCGAAGCGGCGGTCGAACTGAACCCCGAGATTCCCATCGCCCTTCATCTGGACCACGGCGACACCTTTGAGCTCTGCAAATCCTGCATCGACGGCGGCTTCACCTCCGTCATGATCGACGCCTCTTCCAAGTCCTTTGAGGACAACATCGCCCTGACCAAGCAGGTTGTGGAATATGCACATGACCATGGCGTCGTGGTTGAGGCTGAGCTCGGCACCCTGGCCGGCGTTGAGGACGAGGTCTCTGTTGAGCACGGTCACGAGAGCTACACCCGCCCCGAGGAGGTCGAGGAGTTCGTCACCCGCACCGGCTGCGACTCTCTGGCCATCGCCATCGGCACTTCTCACGGCGCTTACAAGTTCAAGGCTTCCCAGTGCACCCGCAATGCCGACGGCATCCTCGTTCCGCCTCCGCTCCGCTTCGACGTGCTGCATGAGTGCATCAAGCGCCTGCCCGGCTTCCCGATCGTTCTGCACGGCTCCTCTTCTGTTCCCCAGGAGTTTGTAAAGATGGTCAACCAGTACGGCGGCAACATGCCCGACGCTATCGGCATCCCCGAGGATCAGCTCCGTGAGGCCGCCAAGCTTGCAGTCTGCAAGATCAACATCGACTCCGACATCCGTCTGGCAATGACCGGCAACATCCGCAAGTACTTTGCCGAGCATCCCGATCACTTCGACCCGCGCCAGTACCTCAAGCCCGCGCGTCAGGCTGTTAAGGACATGGTCGCCCATAAGATCGTTCACGTTCTTGGTTCTGACGGCAAAGCCTGATCGCCACAGCCCGCCAAGATTATCAGGGAGGTGGCAGAATGAGCCAGAAACATGTAAAATCAACGCCGCATAAGATAGACACGGCGAAGCTTTCCGCCACACTGAACAATTCTCTGGTTATCAGACTTGTAGTCGCGTCGGTCATTTTCGCCGTTTCGCTCATCCTCTCCATGCCTGAATTTGTCTGCATCCTGCTGTTGATGCTCTCCGCCGTGCTGGCCGGTTACGATGTGATTCTCAAAGCCGTTGTCGCCGTCGAGAGCGGAAACTTCGTGGACACGCCCGTGATTGTGGTCGTAACGGCGATTCTCTCCTTCTTCATCGGCTTTGGCATTGAGGGAGCGGCTCTTGTTCTGCTGTATCAGATTGGGATGCTGCTGCTGCGATATGCCAAGGATCATACGCGCAAGGCGGCGCTCGATCTGCTGCAGGATCAGGATGAGGGGATCATCGCACATATGCGGGATCTCGTGAACGACGAGGAGAAGACCTCCATGTCAATTGAAAAGGTCATGAGCGGCAGTGCCGGCATGGTCCTGAAACTTGCCATGGTGCTGGCTGTGATCTATGCGATTGCCATGCCGATCGTCACCAGTATGAGTTTCACCATCTCGATCCACAGGGCGCTGATCATTCTCGTGGTTGCGACGCCGTTCTCCGTTGTCGCTTCGATCCCTATGGCCGGAGTGGTCGGCGTCTGCCAGAGTGCCAAGCACGGTATCGTCTTTAACGATGCCGCCAGCTTGGAAGCAATGGCGGACGTATCCGTCGCGGTCTTTGACAAAAGCGGCATTTTTGCTGAGGAGTGCCCGCGTATCATCGCCATGCACTCCGATGTTCTAGACTATGACACGTTCCTGAATTTTGTCGCCCACGCGGTCTATTATTCGGAACAGCCGGTCGCCAATGCGATCTCCGCCGTCTACGATCACGACTACAAGCTGGACGTCATCAAGGATTTCCGCGAAATCCCCGGCTATGGCGTGGAGCTGTCGATCGACGGCATCGGCGTCACCTTTGCCACACGAGAACTGCTTGAGGAGCGGGGGATCACTGTTCCTGAAGACAACAGCGGCGTCGGTACAGCCTATTATATGGTTGTCGCCGGAAGAACAATGGGGAAGGTGGTCATCTCTTCGGATGTCAACCAGGACCTGGGAGACCTTGGCCGAGGCGCTGAATTTCTCTGAGATGTACGCGCAGTGCGACACGGAGAAAAAGCTGCGCATCATCAGCGATATCGTTCAGAAGACCAAGGGCGCCGTGCTTTTCGCGTATTCCGGCGGGATCGAGACGCACAGCAGCGCTGCCGTCGACATCCGTGTCAACAGCCGCGCAAAATATGCGGATGCGATCGCACTGCCGGACGCTGTAAGCAATCTGCCCATCATCAAGCGGGTATCCAAACGCGTCCGGGAAATCTGCATCGAAAACGCGCTCGTCGCCTTTGTTATCAAGGCTGTACTGATTTTCCTCAGCATTATCGGATATTGCAACCTGTGGTTTGCGATTTTCCTCGATTTCGTTGCTGCTGTCGCGGCAATCCTGAATACCATCCGCGTGACAAGCGAATCT
>CADAAM010000027.1 GCA_902785905.1 Oscillospiraceae bacterium
CTGCTGTTGAGCAGCACGACAAAGGGCTTCCCGATGGCTTTGAGTTCCGCAATGGCGCGCGCTTCCGCCGGCTCGTAGCTTTCCCGCGGGATCTCACCGAAGCTGCCGTCCGTCGTCACCACGATCCCCACGCTGGAATGCTCGGTGATTACCTTATAAGTCCCTTTCTCCGCCGCTTCCGTAATCGTGACCTCATGGTCAAACCACGGCGTCGTGACCATGCGCTCCTGTCCGTCCTCCAACTGACCGGCGGCCCCCTCCACCATGTAACCCACACAGTCCACCAGGCGGACAGAGATCTCCGCGTTGTCGCCGAGTTTGATCGTGACCGCGTTTTCCGGGACGAATTTGGGCTCCGCTGTCATGATGGTCTTGCCGGATGCGCTCTGCGGCAGTTCATCCTTCGCGCGCTCCCGCAGGAAGGTATTCTCAATATGCGGGATGACAAGAGTCTCCATGAAGCGCTTAATGAAGCTCGACTTTCCGGTTCTCACCGGCCCGACGACGCCCAGCATGACCGCGCCGTCCGTTCTGGCGGCCAATTCGCTGTACAGATTGTTTTCACACATAAAAAAGCCTCCGCTCTCATGATCTCACTTGTTCGAGTGTATGAGAGCCGGAGGCACATTATGCGGGCCTGTCAGGCAAAGCGAATACAGGCCCGATGTCTCTTGCTGACGTGGAAGGATACATCCGGGAAGCGGACAGACAGACGCCGCGCAAGCTCCGGAATGACCGGGTTTTCCGTATAGAAATGATCGGCGTCAATGAGAGTCAGTCCCAGCTCCGCCGCCCGCTGGAATTGGTGGTATTTTATATCGGAGGTCACATAGGTATCGCAGCCTTTGGCCGCAGCGGCTTCAAGGCTCCCGGCGCCAGCACCGCCCATGACGGCAATGCGGGAGACCGCTTTCCCTCCCATACAGTAACGCAGGCCCTCGCCCCCTAACGTCTCTTTACAGCGTTTTAGAAAAGCATCCAACGTTACAGGCTCCGGCAGAGTTCCGACCCGTCCGCAGCCATCCTCGTCCAGCGCCCCCGCAGGCTCCGCACCGAGCAGGCGGATTAGCACGTCGTTCACGCCGTTCTTCGTAATATCGAGATTCGTGTGCATGGAGATGAGGCCGATCCCGTTTTCTATTAAAAACAGCACGCGCCTCTGGACAGCCTCCGTGTCGCAGACAGATTTGAGCGGCGAAAAAATCAGCGGATGGTGCGAGACGATCAGCTCCGCGCCGAGCGCATGCGCCTCCTCCGCGACTTCGTCCGTCACGTCCAGGCTGAGCAGCGCGCGGTGAACCTCCCTGTCGCCGTGACCGAGCTGAAAGCCTGCGTTGTCGAAATCCATCTGCAGCTCCAGCGGCGCAATCCGGCAGAGCTCATCAAAGATATCCTGTATACTTGTCATGGCTGCATCCTCATTTCCGCAAGCTGAGCGCAGATCTCACGATAGAGCTTCAGCCGCGGCAGCTCTTCTCTGCCGCGCATTCCCTCAACGGCTCTTTCAAAGCGCGCATAAAGCTGTTCCAGCTGACAAGCATAGAGCGCCTGCTGCATGCACAGTTCGCGTTTCCCCGCAAAGAGCTCTGCATCTGTAAGCCTCGTCTCACCGCCAAAGCAGCTTTCGATGATCTGATAGACGATCCCGCCGTCCTCTGTCAGCGTCTCGTATTTGATTGAAAAGCCGTTGTTTACAAGCCAATAGCGCAGAACCTCCGCCTTGGTCATCGGCTGCAAAATCAGACGATAGCGCACGTCCATGCACCACTCGGCTTCGTCGAGGATTTTGACAATCATGTCCCCGCCCATCCCGGCAATGACGATGGTGTCGATCTTCTCCGGCGGGCAGAGATGCAGACCGTCGCACAGCAGAAATCGAATCCGTTCCGAGAGACCGGACTCTGCTGCCGTGCGTTTAGCCGCGGCGAGGGGCCCTTCCCTGATGTCTGACGCAAAGAGAGCCCCGTGATAGCCGTTCAGAGCCAGATGTGCGGGGAGGTAGCCGTGATCGGTTCCGACGTCAACAAGGCCATTTCCGTCGCGGATCAGCGCCGCAATAGCGAGCAAGCGTTTGTTCATTGTATATACTCCGCAGATATGCAAAAAGCCGGATGATCATTCCGGCTTTTTTACGAATCATCAGGCCGTCTCAAGGAAGGCCTTGAGGTACTTCAGAAATTCGTCGGGATCGACTCCGTGGGCGCAGCAGGCCTGCTCAATGTTCTCACCGCTTGCCATGGCGCAGCCCATGCAGTGCATGCCGATCGCCTGGAAGGCGGGCATGGCCTGGGGAGCATTTTCTACAACTTCCGAAATCAGGGTTTCTCTGGTGATTTCCATTTGAATTCCTCCTTGGTAAAATAAAATCTTCAACAATTCAAGCCGAACTGTGTGAGGTCTCCCGCGAACATAGAAAAAGGGAACACTAACGTGTCCCCTTTTTTCATCTGAACAGGCGATCAGGCCTGCTCTCTCATCTTAGCAAAGCACTCGCTGCAGTAGACGGGACGGTCGGACTTGGGCTCGAAGGGAACCCGGGCCTCGCCGCCGCAGGCAGCGCAGGTAGCAGTGAAGAACTCGCGGGGACCACGAGCGGCGTTCTTGCGAGCGTCACGGCAGGCCTTGCAGCGCTGGGGCTCGTTCTGGAAGCCGCGCTCCGCGTAGAACTCCTGCTCACCGGCGGTGAAAACGCTGTCGGCTGTATTTGCGTTCAGCAACTGCTGATATCGCCAAAAAGGTGTTCCCGTGCGAGCTTTTGACGTATTCTCTGCACGGCGTTGTCGATTGACTTTGCGTTCCTGCAAAGTCTGTCCGCTATTTCTCTGTACGACAAGCCCTCCAAGTAGAGATCAAGGACTTTGATCTCAAATGAGGACAGGCACCGGGAAAAAGCCTCGTAAAGCTCCTCACTGCTCTCTTTTGCCAGGATCAATTCTTCCGGGCTGTGGCGGACCAACTCAGGGAGATTCGAGATGTCGGCGCCGGGATCTTCGGAGAGTTCTTCAAGTGATATGCCGTCGTTGAGTGGGAAATGCTTTAATCGGGAAGCGGATTTGACTGCTGACAAAAGACGCATGCGGATACAATGCTCAGCAAAGGTTTTGAAGGCGCTCCCATCGGCGGGGTCAAACTTTCGGATCGCGGAGAGCAGCCCGAAGGTCCCCTCCTGGATCAGATCCTCACTGTCGCCGCCCGCGAGGAATAAAGGTCTGGCACATATTCTGACAAGCCGAAGATAGCGCTCGGCAAGCGCCTCTTCCGCGTCTCTGTCGCCCTTGGCTGCGAGCTGTTGGAGTTTCAGGTCATCCAGTTCTGCGTAATCTGTCATGTCATAATAAATACTATAAATAGATACATCATGTATTATACAACACAAAGCGCTAAAGTCAAGTCCTTTTTTGTATAAAGTGTTGTATAAGACGAAAAAAGCTTATATTTCAAGCTGTTGCTGGCCCAGATATTCCAGGCCGAGGTGCTGATAAGCCTTCTGCGTCACACAGCGGCCGCGCGGCGTACGGGTCAAAAAGCCGCACTGGAGCAAGTAAGGCTCGTATACATCCTCAAGCGTCACCGCCTCTTCATTGATTGTTGCGGCAAGGGTTTCCAAGCCGACAGGCCCGCCGCCATAGAATTCGATAATGCTGCGCAGCATGCGGCGATCCAGTGCATCAAGCCCCAGCTTGTCGACCTCCAGGCTGGAGAGCGCTTTGTCGGCTACCTCTTGTGTGATGACGCCGTTCGCCCTCACCTGTGCAAAATCCCTCACCCGGCGCAGCAGGCGGTTCGCGATACGCGGCGTACCTCTTGAGCGTGAGGCGATCTCATATGCGCCCTCCGGGACGATCTTCACATTGAGAATTCCGGCAGAACGCATCACGATACGCTGCAGCTCTTCCGGCGTGTACAGCTCCAGGCGGAGCGAGACGCCGAAGCGGTCACGCAGCGGTGCGGTGAGCTGGCCGGAGCGCGTCGTTGCGCCGATCAGCGTGAAGTGAGGCAGATCAAGGTGGATGGAATTGGCCGAAGGTCCCTTGCCGAGGATGATGTCAATGGCGTAGTCCTCCATCGCGGGATATAAAATCTCCTCATAGGCGCGGTTGAGGCGGTGGATCTCGTCAACGAAGAGGATGTCCCCCTCGTTGAGGTTGGTGAGCATGGCGACCAGATCGCCGGGCTTTTCGATCGCGGGGCCTGAGGTGATGCGCATATTGACGCCCATCTCATTGGCGATAACGGCGGCGAGCGTCGTCTTGCCAAGTCCCGGGGGGCCGTGCAGAAGCACGTGATCCAATGATTCTCCTCTCATCTTGGCGGCGTTGATAAAGATGCTGAGATTATCCTTGGCCTTCTCCTGGCCGATGTACTCGGCAATGGAGCGCGGGCGCAGCGATCCCTCGTTGCTGTCCTCGGGGAGGCTTGCGGCCGTGGTGATGATCTCCTCGTTGACTTCTTCGGAAAAATTAATACTCATTCTCTATACGCTCACTTTACCATCTGCTTGAGAACGGCCTTGATAATCTGCTCGGCCGTCATATCCTGTGTGTCGAGCTTCTTGAGTACCGGCGCAATCTCAGCGCTCGAATAGCCGAGAACAGCGAGACCGGCCAGCGCATCGTTGACCGCCGAGCCGCCCGCCTGGACGGGCGCGGCCGTAAAGCTCGGCAGCTCAGGGGCGGAGCTGCTCATCTCCTTGCTGACCTTGTCCTTGAGCTCCAAAATCACGCGCTGGGCGATCTTCTTGCCGATGCCTGGGGCAACCGTCAGGGCCTTTTCGTTGCCGCTGATGATGGCAAGCGCCAGCCCCTCGGGCGTGTTGTGGGAGAGTATCGACATGGCGGCCTTGGGGCCGATGCCGGATACGGAGATCAGCATCTCAAAAAAGCGCCGCTCGCTTTTTTCCAGAAAGCCGAAGAGATCAAAGTTGGTCTCCCCTATCGACTCTGACACATAGAGCTTTGCCCTTTCGCCCAACCGCAGTCCGGCCAGCGTGTTCGCCGTGACGTTCAGACCGTAGCCCACACCGCCGCAGTCGATCACCGCAAGCCCCGGCTCCAGCTCCGCAACCTTGCCCTCTATATGGTAGAACATTCTTCCCTGTCTCCTCTGTACAATAATGAGGTTGTGCTTCTCGCATGGCAGAGCGCGAGCGCTACGGCGTCCGCCGCGTCGTCCGGTTTCGGCGGCGCGGGGAGATTGCAGATGCGTTTGACCATGTCCATGACCTGGCGCTTCTCAGCCCGCCCGTAGCCCACCACAGCCTGCTTGACCTGAAGCGGCGTATACTCGTAGATCTTCACGCCCTGTTTTTGACAGGCCAGCAGAATCACGCCCCGCCCATGGGCGACCGCAATACCGGTGGTGATATTGGTGTTGAAGAACAGTTCCTCGATTGAAACGGCATCCGGCCTGAAAAGATCAAGCAGCTGCAGCATATCGTCGTAAATCTGTTCAAGGCGGCTTGAGAGGCTGGTGTGGGCAGGCGTCGTGATCACGCCGCAGTTTACCAGCTTATGGCTGTTTTTTTCGGAATCGAGCACCCCGAAACCGATGGTGGCAATACCGGGGTCGACGCCCAATATACGCATGACATCACATCCTCAAAGGATTCTATCATAAACACGCCCTCTCTGCAACAAAAATAACGGCGGCCGTATGGCTGCCGTTATTTTCAGGCTCTGGGATGCGCCTTGTTGTACACATCCTTGAGTTGCTTTTTGACGAGTTGGGAATACATGTGCGTCGAGGAGATGTCCCGATGGCCCAGCATTTCCTGTATTGCGTGGATATCCGCGCCGTTTTCCAGCAGATGGGCTGCGAAGGAGTGGCGCAGGGTATGGGGCGTGATGTCCTTCTCAATGCCCGCCTTTTTCTGGTAGTGCTTCACGATCTTCCAGAAGCCCTGGCGGGACATGCGTTCGCCGCTGACGTTGACGAAAAGCGACTGTTCATCCGGCATGAGGATCATCTGCGGCCGCACCAGCGTGATATAGTCGCTCAGAGCTTTGACCGCTGCCGGGTACATGGGGATGAAGCGTTCACGGTTGCGGCTCGCGCAGCGAATGACCCCGGCAACCAGGTTTACGTCGGAGATGTTGAGCTCGATGAGCTCGGTCACGCGGATACCTGTGGCGTAAAGAAGCTCCAGCATCGCCTTGTCCCGGTAGCCCTTGGGGTCAATGCACTTCGGCTGTTCCAGCAGAAGCTCGACCTCCTTGCTGCTCAGGATCTCCGGCAGCTTCTGTGTGCTTTTGTCCGGAACCAGCCCCTGGGCCGGATTGACGGTGATAAGCTGCTTGATGAACAAATGCGCATACAGGCATTTGATGGAGGCGATAGAGCGCGAAACGGTGGCGACAGACTTCCCTTCCGCGCGCAGCATCTCAATATATTCCGCCAGATCCTCGGCGCTCGCGCTGACAATGCTGTTTTTGCTGTGGGCGTCGAGATACTCTCCCAATTGTCTGATGTCTCTCAAATAAGAGCTGAGGGTGTTTGCGGACGCTTTCTTATCCTCGGTGAGATATCTCTCAAACATCTGTACACACTCGGAATTGTTCATCCAAACGCCCTCCTTTCTAAGTATTTCTATAATCGTGCCTGTAATTCAAGTTTGATCAGGGTGAAGCAAACCAGAAACGCCATTCCCATCAGAAGAAAGGAAATGATGGTAGCCCGACCCTCAACCCCCCGCGCTTTCAGGGCTCTGTACATTCTTCCTGCGGTTTGCATGTTCCACACACTGAGCAGAAAATGCAGCGGCGTAATCAGCGCAAGTAAGATTAGCCGATCTCGCGCAGCGCTCATACCGGCGGACAGGATTCCGAATGCCTCCGCTGCCGCGGCCGCACCGAAGAGAAGGGTAATCAGCGGAAACGTCAGCCAGGCAAACAGCGAGCTCGTCATCGATGCGTCAAAGGCCAGCAAAGCAGCAAAACAGCCGACGGTCGAACCGGGTATCAGCTTCAGAAATTCCGCCATTCTATTCCGGTACAGCATACCCAAAAGAGCGCCGGTCGTAAACAGGAGCAAAAGCAGCTCAGAGTCCGGTACATTTGATGCTCTCAATCGATTCATGGCGTCAGTGTGAATCAACTGTGAAATAATTATGTGATTGACATAATCGGTTTGGTAACAATATATTACAGTCCTCCCAAATAGTCAAGCATTTTCTTCATTCTTTTGAAAATATTTTTTTATTTATGTCAACTGTTGTTACTTTTATATGCTTGCGCGTCAGCTATTACAGCCCAATAATGTCTGTGAAAACGCGTTATGTGTTCAATTATGTCAATTTGCGTACATAACGGGGCATTTTCCTCGCCGCTGTCCCCGGCCGGTACAGAATCAACGCTCCGAAGAGAACGCCTGCATAGGTAAAGCTCACAAGGCTGAGGATAGAAGAGGGATTGAGTTCTGTTCCCCGGATCAGAAAACCGACTGTCAGAAGCAGTACGACCAGCATGGCAGCCGTAATCAGCGCTGTCAACAGTCTGTTAGCGCGCTGCTTCTTTGCCGCGGCCCAGCCTGAAGCCACAGCGCACAGAAAACTGAGCGCCGAGCTGAGGATGCCCATCCCTTGCTCCCCCATCCCGGTCAAATTGGCAGCGAGCGTAGCCGCGATGAGCAGCACGCAGGCACTGAGCAGCCAGGCTGCGGCCGCGCTGATGAAGACAGAGCCCTCCGGCCATTTCATTTTTTCCCCTGAAAGCAAAAAAACACCCCCGGACAAATAAGATCTCTTCATCCTATTTATCCGGGCGTGCAATGATTCGACGGAAGCGAAATATTATTTTCTGCCTCTGCGCTTGGCAGCCTGGGCCTCGGCCTCGGCCGCCTCCATCTTGGCGGTGGTGGATACGCCCCACTTCTTGATCTGGATACGGACGCGGTCCTCACCGGTCTCAAAGGTGACGGTATCCTCGGTAACCTGGACGATCTTGCCCGTCATGGCGCCGATGGTGGTGATCTCATCGCCGACGCTCAGATTGCTGCGCATCTCTTCGACGGTCTTCTTTTTCTTATTTTCGGGACGGATAAAGAAGAAGTAGAAGACGGCGAACATCAGCACCATCATCAGGATCATGGAATATCCGCCGCCCGCAGGGGCTGCATCGGCAGTAAGGATAGGATTCATTCTGGGAAACCTCCAAATTCAAAGTATACTTCTTTCTGAATGCCCCGAAAGACCCGGCATCCAGGCTGTCCCGGATCGACTTTGCAAGGCTGTTGTAGAAGTACAGGTTGTGCATGACCGCAAAGCGCATGGCCAGCATCTCCTCGGCCTTGAAGAGATGCCGCACATAAGCTCGTGAATAGCGTCGGCAGACGGGGCAATCGCAGGCAGGGTCAATGGGGCTTTCATCCCGGAGATATTTCTCATTCTTGATATTGATAATCCCATCCCAGGTGAAGAGGTGGCCGTGCCGCCCGTTTCGCGCGGGCATGACGCAGTCGAAGAAATCGACGCCGCGGGC
Source organism: Oscillospiraceae bacterium (assembly GCA_902785905.1). GTDB lineage: Bacteria > Bacillota > Clostridia > Oscillospirales > Oscillospiraceae > Limivicinus. The sequence continues at coordinate 8,475 of CADAAM010000027.1, forward strand.
AACGCTCTCGATGATATTGCCCGGCGTGCCCACGCCCATCAGATAGCGGGGCCTGTCCTTCGGCATGTACTCCTCCACCGCCTCAATGGTGTCGTACATTTCCCGGTGCGTCTCACCGACGGCGAGGCCGCCGATGGCGTAGCCGGGCAGCTCAAGCTCCGCAATCTTCTTCATGTGCTCAATGCGGAGATCGGCAAAGACCGCCCCCTGGTTGATGCCGAAGAGCATCTGGCCGGGATTGACGGCGTTGTCTTCGCTGTTGTACGCGGCCAGCGCTTCCTTGCAGCGCTTGAGCCAGCGGTAGGTTCTGTCGCAGGAGCTCTGCACATAGTCCTTCGGCGAGGGGATCTTGACGCATTCGTCAAATGCCATGGCGATGTCGGAGCCGAGATTAGCCTGAATGCGCATGCTCTCCTCCGGCCCCATGAAGATGTGGCGGCCGTCCACATGGGAGTTGAACTTGACCCCTTCCTCCTTGATCTTGCGCAGCTTGGCCAGAGAGAAGATCTGGAAACCGCCGCTGTCGGTCAGGATCGGCCCGTCCCAGGTCATGAATTTATGCAGGCCGCCGAGAGATTTAATGAGCTCGTCCCCGGGCCTCACATGGAGATGATAGGTATTGGACAGCTCGATCTGACAGCCGATGTTTTTGAGGTCCGCCGCAGAAAGCGCGCCCTTGATAGCCCCCTGGGTGCCGACGTTCATAAAGACCGGGGTCTGCACGGTGCCGTGGGGCGTTGTAAACTCGCCGCGCCGGGCGTGTCCCTCCTGCTTGAGCAGCTTATACACGTGTTGTCTCCTTCTCAGCGATTGCTGTACATTCTCTCGTAATAGTTCTGGTACTCACCGGACACAATCTCCTCCCACCAGGGTCTGTTGTCCAGATACCAGCGTATGGCCTCTTTTATGCCCTGCTTTTTGTTTTTATCAAGTTACCATATCCGTCAGGAAAAAGCAAGCGTTCACAGGATCAGCATGGAATCGCCGAACGAAAAGAAGCGGTAGCCCTCCTGCACGGCCACCTCATAGGCGTGCAAAATATGCTCTCTGCCTGCCAGTGCGGAGACCAGCATGATCAGCGTGCTCTCCGGCAGATGGAAATTCGTTATGAGCGCGTCGATGCACTTGAAGCGGTAGCCCGGATAGATGAAAATGTCTGTCCAGCGGGAACCTGGCTTCAGCTCGCCGTTTTCCTCCGCAAAGCTCTCCAGCGTCCGACAGGAGGTGGTGCCGACAGCGATCACGCGGCCGCCTTCGCGCTTCGTCTCGTTGACGATCTCGGCTGTTTCAGGCGGGATCACACAGAACTCGCTGTGCATCTCATGGTCCTCGATCTCCTCCTCCTTGACCGGGCGGAAAGTGCCGAGGCCGACGTGCAGCGTTACATAGCAGACCCTCACGCCCATGTCGCTGATTTGCTTCAAAAGCTCCGGCGTGAAGTGCAGACCGGCCGTGGGAGCCGCCGCGCTGCCGAGCTCGCGGGAGTAGACCGTCTGATAGCGCTCGGAGTCCTGGAGCTCCGCCTTGATATAGGGCGGAAGGGGCATCTTGCCGAGGCGTTCGAGCACTTCAAGAAAGATCCCCTCGTAATGGAATTGCACGATGCGGTTGCCGCCCTCCGCGACGGCCTCCACCGTGGCGGTGAGCTCGTCGTCGCCGAAGCTGAGCTCAGTTCCGGGCTTGGTCTTGCGACCAGGTCTGCTCAGGCACTCCCAGCGTCCCTCGCCGAGATCGCGCAGCAGCACGAGCTCCACACTCCCGCCGCTCCTGCGGCACCCTAAAAGTCGTGCCGGGAGCACGCGCGTGTCGTTGAGAACCAGGCAGTCACCGGGACGCAGATATTCAGGCAGCTCGTAGAAGTGCCGGTGCTCGATCTCCCCGGTCTCCTTATCCAAATGCAAAAGCCTGGAGGCGTCGCGCCTTTCCAGGGGCGTCTGCGCGATCAGCTCTTCAGGCAGCTCAAAATAGAAATCGGATTTTTTCAAGTTGTTATCCTGTCCTTTATCATATGTTGATGGATAGTATAGCAGATTTCCGCGGCCAATTCAACAATTCAGGTACTATTCTCCGCGCTATATGCATAGATTGTTTGCTGTAATCTTCCAAAAGGAGGCTGCTGATTTGAAAACGCCGGTATTCAAGGGCTCCTGCACAGCCATAGTCACGCCTTTCAACGAGCATGGGATCGACTATGTGAGGCTGCGCAGGAATCTCGATTTTCAGTACGAAAACGGCACGGCCGCCGTTGTAGTCTGCGGCACCACGGGTGAAAACGCAACGCTTTCAAACGATGAGCACCAGGAGCTGGTGCGCGCCGCCATCCGCGATAACGCGGGGCGCATGAAGCTCATCGTCGGCGTGGGCAGCAACAACACATTGACCGCCCTGCGCCGCGCCGAAGGAGCGAAGGCGGCCGGGGCCGACGCGATTTTGATGGTGACGCCCTATTACAACAAAAGTACCCAGAGGGGCCTTGTCGAACACTTCAGCTATGTAGCCGACCGGGTCGACATCCCCATGATCCTCTACAACGTCCCGAGCCGCACCGGCATCGGCCTCAAGGCGGAGACCTGCAAAACCCTCTCAGAGCATCCGAACATTGTCGGCATCAAGGAGGCTTCGGGAGATATTGCCCTCGGAGCAAAGATCCGCAGCTTATGCGGCGACGAGCTGTATATCTGGAGCGGGAACGACGACTGCACCGTGCCGCTCATGTCCCTCGGGGCCCTGGGTGTCATCTCGGTGGCGAGCAACATCGTCCCAGGCGCCGCGGCAAAGCTCTGTGCGCTCTGTCTGGACGGCTCTTTTGAAGAGGCGTCAGCCCTCTATGCAAAATACGCCGCCCTGATCTCGGCACTTTTCATCGAAACAAACCCCATCCCTGTCAAGGCCGCCATGCAGCTCATGGACATGGACAGCGGAATTTTGCGCCTGCCGCTGGTGGAGATTTCTGCGGAGAACAGGGCAAAGCTCGCCGCCGCCATGCGGGATGCCGGACTTCACGTTTAGGCGCGCATTGCGTTCAGGGTCATTTCTATCAGCTCACTGAGCTCCATGCCCAGCATATCCGCACCCTGACGGATCACGTCGCGGGAGCAGCCCGCGGCGAATTTCTTGTCCTTAAACTTCTTCATGACGGACTTTGTCTCCATGTCAGAGATGCCCGTCGGCCGCATCAGAGCAGCCGCGCCGATCAGGCCGGTCAGCTCGTCGGTTGCAAAGAGAATTTTTTCCATGTACCTGGTCGGCTCCACGTCGGCGCAGATGCCGAAGCCGTGGCTCACCACCGCGTGGATCATATCCTCATCGATGTCCAGCTCGCGCAGAAGCTCGTCTGCCTTGGCGCAGTGCTGCTCGGGCCATAGCTCAAAGTCGATGTCGTGCAGCATTCCCACCGCACGCCAGAACTCCACGTTCTCCGGGTCCTTCTCCTTTGCAATCTCGCCCATGACTTTGGCGACCGTCTCGGCGTGCTGGAGGTGGAAGGGCTCCTTGTTGTAACGTCCCACAAGCTCTCTGGCCTGTTCGACACTCGGAATATAGCTCATGTTCATCGCTCCTTTGTCGGGTTTCAATGTGCCTCAGTATATAGCATTTTTTCCCGCAATGCAACAAAAACCGCCCGATCTGCTCGGGCGGTTTTCTGCATTATCTGGTTGTGTCAACAGGTTTCGGGGAGGCGCTGCTCATCTCCGGCAAGGCAGAGCCGACCGGTGTCTCTGTGCCGCTGTCGGAAATTCTGTCTGGCATCGGCGTGGCACTCACCATCGCGCTCGGCATGGGCAGGACAGGCTCGGTCACGTCGGGCCAGGGGGAAGCGGTCACATTGCCGGTATCGCTTGTCGCGCCGCAGCCGCAGAGCAGAAGGCTCAACGCAAGGGCAAGCGCAAGATATACGAAAGGTTTTCTCATATCCATCCTCCTATCGGTTTTTGCAGAGCTATTATCTGCTTCCCGTTCGGATTTATACACAAAGAAACACATTTTAAATTGATATTTTTTTCTTCATGTGTTATCTTTGTAACATGGATATTTTAAAGAAAAACCAAATATTGCGCGTCACAATCGACGCCTACAGCTCCGACGGCTCCGGTATCTGCCGCGTGAACGGTCTCGCTGTCTTTGTCCCGGGGACCATCGTCGGCGAGGAGTGGGAGATCCGCATCCTTAAGGTGCAGGCAAACTGCGCCTATGCGCGCAGAGAGCAGCTGCTCCTCTCCTCCCCCGCGCGTGTTGATCCCGCCTGCCCCGCCTACGGCAAATGCGGCGGCTGCGACTGTCGTCATATGAGCTATGAGGAGGAACTGCGCTTCAAGCTCACGAAAGTCAATGACGCCCTGCGCCGTATCGGGAAGCAGACAGTTATCACCGAAGAAATCGTCGGGAGTGAGCGGATCAACGCCTATCGCAACAAGGGTATCCTCGCCGTCGGAAATCTGAACGGACAGGCCGTCTCCGGCTTTTACCGGGAGCGCAGCCATCAGATCATCCCTGTTTCGCGCTGCCTCATCCAGGACGAGCTGACGCATCGCGCCGCCGACGCACTGACGCAGTTTATGAACGAAAACAACATCCCGCCCTATGACGAGCAGAACGGAACAGGCGTTGTGCGCCATGTCTTCTGCCGCCGCGCGTATCACGGGGTCGACAGGCTTCTCTGTATCGTTGCCCGAAAAGGCTTTGGAGCAAAGACACGGGAGTTGGTTGAGACCCTGCGCACCGCCTGTCCGGAACTGACCGGCATTGTGCTGAACATCAACAAAACGGAGGGCAACACGGTGCTCGCCGGCGAGTTTCATACCCTCTGGGGCAATAGCGAAATATGCGACACACTCTGCGGACTTGAATTCAATATTGCACCCCAGGCCTTTTTCCAGGTCAATCCCCCGCAGGCGGAGCGTCTGTACAGAAAAGCTCTGGAATACGCCGCGCTAACAAAGGACGATCTCGCCTTTGATCTCTACTGCGGTGCCGGCACGATCAGTCTCTGTCTTGCCCGTGAAGCCGGACAGGTTATCGGGGCCGAGATCGTCCCGGAGGCCATCGAGAATGCGAAGGCCAATGCTTCTCTCAACGGGATAGACAATGCTGAATTTCTTTGCGCCGACGCGGGAGAGGCGGCGCAAAGGCTCGCCGGCCGCGGACTCCGGCCCGGTGTTGTGGTGGTTGATCCGCCGCGCAAGGGGATGCGGGAGGCCGCAATCGCCGCCGTCACCTCCATGCAGCCGGAGCGCGTGGTTTATGTCTCCTGTGAGCCGTCCACGCTCGCACGGGATATTCTGCGTTTTCAGCAGCTTGGCTATTCACTCAAGGCTGCCACGGCTTACGATCTCTTCCCGCGGACCAAGCACGTCGAGACGGTATGCCTGTTAACGCATACTTGAGCTTTCAAGATGAATCAGGGCTGGGGGTCATCTTTCCTTCACCGGATGCTTTTCTCCATCAAACACCATTTTGAGAATCTTCCTGACAGCTTTGCGGATAAGAAATTCATTACGGCAGATTTCGCGCCTGTCGGAGGAAAAACGATTAAAAGGAAGGGACGGACATGAAAAAAAGAATAGCTGCTCTATTGATGCTCAGTCTGTTGATGTTGACTTTGTTCCCAGCGGCAGCCTTTGCGGATGAGAATCCTGCTGAACAGGCGGTGCCGGAGGCCGCAGCTTCGCATGACGCACCACCGCAGGATGAGCTTGTCACCACCCGGCATTCTGCGGTCATTCAGGGGGAGGAGATCGCCTATACGGTTACGGTCGGGACCATGGCCGTGCAGACCGGCGGAGAAGCCTGTGAGTTCTTTTTCCGTTCCTATACAAGAGATGGCATTGAGAACATGGCGGAGCGTCCGATTACCTTCGCTTTTAATGGCGGGCCTGGAAGCTGCAGCTATTATCTGGAGTTTGGCTGCCTAGGCCCGAGACGGGCGGAGATGAGCGAGGCCGGGCTCAGTCTGTCGCTGCCCCCCAGAATTACGGACAACGAGAACTCTCTTCTGGACATCACGGATCTGGTGTTCATCGATGCCATCGGCACCGGATACTCCCGTCCGGCCGAAGGGTCAGAACTCAGCAGCTTTATCGGATACGACAACGATGTTCGCTCCTTTGGGGACTTCATCCGACAGTATGTCAACCGGTATAAACGCTGGGGCTCGGAAAAATACATTGCGGGAGAGTCCTACGGTACGACCCGCGCGGTGGGCATCTGCAAATACCTCTCGGATACCTATGCCATGAATGTAAACGGCCTGATGCTGTTTTCGACTATCAACGATTTCTCCCAGGCGATTCCTTCCGTAAGCAATGAGCTGCCCTATGCATTGTTCTTCCCGACCTTTGCCGCGGACGCATGGTATCACGGAATGCTCAGCGAGCATTATCAGGATATGGAACTGGCGGAATATCTTGACGAAGTACGCAACTTTGTCTCCGTAGAGTATGTGCCCGCTCTTTTCCAGGGCACCCGCTTGACAGACGCCGAGCGAATCAGGCTGGCGGAGAAGATTTCTTTGTACCTCGGGCTGCCCGAGGACTATGTGATTCAAAATAATAACCGCATTTCGGAGTTTGAATTTCTCACCGAACTGCTGAGGGCGAAAAACCTGGTCGTCGGGCGGATTGACGGACGGTATACCGGACAGTTGACCGATGATAACAGTGATCCTTCCGCTGTTGAATCTGACCTGCTCCTCGGCAATGCCTATTATACCTATCTGACAGAGGAACTGAACTATCAGACAGACAGGCCCTATCTGCCCTTCAGCAGCGAGGTCTCGAATGGCTGGACATCCCCCGACCCGAAAAACGGCTGGCTCGGCGGTTCCTTTTCACAGGAAGAGATTATCCGCGAATGCATGGCCAAGAACCCGTATCTGAAGGTCTGGGTCAACTGCGGCTACTATGACTCGGCGACCCCGTTCTACGCCGCCGAGTGGGTCTATGCACATGTCTTTCTGAATGAGGAGAGCAGGGATAAGCTGTCCTTCTCCTACTATCCTTCCGGACACATGTTCTACCTTGAAAAGGCCTCTTTTGATCAGTTCCGCCAGCAGGCCGTGGACTGGTTCGGGACACAGACGCAAATGGATCAGGCTGCGTAAAACAACCGTCTATCGTCAAAAGGCAGGGGCTGCGCAGAAGAGTCCAGGCGGAACCGGATTTTACGCGGCTTATTATCTGCGCTTGCCGGCAATTATCGTTTTCCTCACTGCCGGTACAGATTCACCATCTTACGGATTCTTTCGGCAGGCCTGGTGAGGTCGTGGATCGTCTCTCCCCTGTTGAGCGTGTCGATCAGCGCCGCAATGTAGCGATCCATCTTGACGGAGAAATAATATTCTCTTTCAAGAAGCTCCGGCTTTTGGTATATGAGATTGGTCGTAAAAATCCGGTCAAAGTCTCCGGACGCGAACGCCCGGTCAAACTTTTCAAGCCCCGAGGTAAAGAGCCCAAAGGTGGAAAAGAGGAAGACGCGCTTTGCGCCCATGTGCTTGAGCTGCCTTGCGGTATCCAGAATACTTCCGCCGGAAGCGATCATGTCGTCCACAACGATCGCGTCCTTGCCCTCTACGGAGCTTCCGCAGAAGTCATGCGCGATCACAGGATTTGTCCCGTCGATGATCCGTGTATAGTCGCGCCGCTTATAGAACATCCCGATGTTCACGCCGAAGAGAGAAGCCAGGAAAACGACCCGTCCCGTCGCGCCCTCGTCCGGGGCAATAAACATCAGGTGACTGCTGTCCAGAATCAGATCCTCATACTCTGTCAGCAGGGCCTGCGTAAACTGCAGGGCCGGTGAAATGTCTTCCATTCCCATCAGAGGGACGACATTCTGCATCCGGGGGTCGTGGACATCAAAGGAAAGAAGACTGTGTACCCCCATATTTTCGAGCTCGCGCAGCATGACCGCGCAGTCCAGTGACTCTCTGGTGGTTTTTCGGTGCTGTCTTCCCTCATACAGAAAAGGCATGACCACGGTGATCCTCCCTGCCGTGCCGCCGCAGGCCGCAATCGCCCTCTTTAAATCCTGATAATGATCATCCGGAGACATGTGGTTGGTCTCACCGAACATCCGATATGTCAGCGAAATATTGCAGACGTCTACCAGAAGATACACGTCCCGATCCCTTACGGATTCCCGAATGATGCACTTGGCTTCCCCGCTGCTGAAGCGCGGGCACTCCACCGGGATCAGATATTCTCCGCCGCCCCGCCACTCAGACAGGATGCGATTGACCCTCTGTCCGATTTTCTCGGCGGAAGGCAAGGCAATCAGTGCGATTTTTCCCTGCATGATACTCCCTCCTTATTGAGTTTATTCTTTCAGGACCTCTTAATAAAAATTTTATCAGCAAGACAGGCCGCGCGTCAATCATTATCTTCTGTCTCCCTTCGTTTGATGATACTTTTCACCATACCTATCGATACAGAGTGCCGAGGACCAACAGACGGGAAATCATCAGCTGAGTGTTGACGCTCTATCTGATATAGATTGAGCCGCAGCGATCAAGCAAGACAAGGGACAAAGTGCTGCACCACTTGATAGTTTCGCACTTTGTGGTAAACTGAAACAGAACAATTGATTTAAGCAAAACATAAAGCTGTTCCAAGTTGAAATCGCATGGCAATTCTTGTGTCAGGAGTTTTTCATCCGCGCTGCCGGGAGTCTGATTATTGTGAGCTTTGTAAGTTTTATCAGCAATCATCAACTGAATATCATGCTCTTCCTGAGCGGGATCTGCGCCATCATGACCGTGATGACATTGTTGACCAAATCCCTTGCTCCGAGTCGGCGCAGAATACTCGCGCTGCTTGAGCTGGCCGCGATGCTGCTTCTCATGTTCGACCGTTTTGCCTACCTCTACCGCGGCGACGTCAGCATTACGGGGTATTGGGTGGTAAGGATCAGCAACTTTATGGTCTTTTATCTGACCCTGTACCTGCTGCATGAAGTCACGCTCTATTTGATTGATCTCTACAGCGGCAAAGATGTTCGGCATGAATTTCTATGGAGGCTCCGCTTCTGCGAACTGCTCTTTACCCTGGGCACGGTGCTTCTGTTCATCTCTCAGTTTACAGATCTTTATTACTCCTTTGACGAATTCAACCAGTATCACCGTGCTCCCGGAAACTTTATCTGCTTTCTCATTCCCCTGGTGATCTCCTTCCTGCAGGTATCGGTCATCGTGCAGTATCGCAGATTCCTGAGCAAAGCGGTCGTGATCTCTCTGCTGCTGAATGCAGTTGTACCGATTGCGGCGTCGATCGTCCAGCTTTTTGTCTATGGGATCTCTCTGACCAATATCACCCTCGTCGGCATGGTCATCATTCTGCATCTTAACGCGCTGATCGACCTGAATGAAGAGGTTGAACACGCGAGACAGACGGAGATCACTGTCTATAAGGAGGCCCGGAAAAAGGAGCACGATCTCTTTAAACAGACCGTTGGCGCTCTTGTCAACGCGATCGACGCAAAGGACAAGTACACGAACGGACACTCGCACAGAGTCGCCATGTATTCAGAGCGTATCGCCAGAGAAGCGGGCAAGTCGGACGAATTCTGTGAGGAGCTGCACTTCACGGCTCTCCTGCATGACGTGGGAAAAATCGGCATCGATGACTCGATTATCAACAAAGAGGGCAGGCTGACACGCTCGGAATATGACGCGATCAAGCAGCATCCCGCCATGGGCAGTCAGATTCTCTCCAGCATTGAACAGACCCCCTATCTCACGACAGGCGCCAATTATCATCACGAAAGATACGACGGAAAGGGCTATCCTTTGGGTCTCAAGGGCGAGGAGATTCCCGAGATGGCGCGCATCATCGCCGTGGCGGACGCCTATGACGCCATGACCTCGAAAAGGAGCTATCGGGAACCTCTGCCGCAGTCCGCTGTCAGGGCTGAGCTTATTAAAGAGCGCGGAAAGCAATTTGATCCTTTCTATGCTGACGTCATGATCCGTCTGATGGATGCCGATGCCGAATACGAAATGCGTGAAAAAGAATAACAGCCGGATCTGGCTTGTCGCTGTCTTCTGCGAATACTGATAGAAACGAGGAAAATGCCATGCATGTTCTGGAAAACGAGGCTTTGAAAATCTCCGTTGCGGATGCCGGCGCGGAGCTCTGCAGTGTTGTGGACAAGGCGGAGGGATGTGAGCGTCTATGGAGCGCCGACCCTGCGATCTGGAACCGCCATGCCCCCATTCTCTTCCCCTTCGTCGGCAAAGTCACAGGCGGCGAATACCGTGTCGGCGGCAGATCTTTTGAGATGAAGACCCAGCACGGCTTTGCCCGCGACATGGTCTTTGACTGCATGGAGGAGACGCCCTCTTCCGTCACACACCGCCTCCTGCCAACGGACACAACGCGCACGATCTATCCCTATGAGTTCTGCCTTCTGATCCGCCACAGCCTTGATGCGGCCGACCCGCGCCTGCTGCACATCGAGTGGACTGTGGAAAACCTCGGTGCGGACACGATGTACTTCTCCATCGGCGGCCACCCCGGTTTCCTCATGCCTCCTGGCACGAAGAAGGAAAATTGCTTTGTTCAATTCCCTGGCGTCGATACCCTGCGCTATTTCAGTGCAAACGCTCAGGGGTACGCACTCCCCGATCAGATCAAGACGCTGCACCTTGACGGCAGCTTTGCACCCTATCGGGCTGACATCCCGGACACCTGGATTTTCGCGGACGGGCAGGTGCAGAGCGTTGCCATCGCGGGGCCTGACCACAGCCCCTATGTGACGCTCAACTGCGCGGGCTTTCCCCTGCTCGCTGTCTGGGCCAATCCCAAGGGCCCCTTTATCTGTCTCGAACCCTGGTACGGGCGCACGGATGATGCGGGCTTTACGGGCACACTCGAGGAGAAGGCCGGTATGGAGAAACTCGCCCCCGGTGAGCAGCGTCATTTTGCGTACAGCATCCTCTTCCACGCCGCAAAATAAGGTAATGAAAGCCATTCAAATCTGTTTGGGAGATTTGAATGGTTTTCGTATCAAACGGTATTCTCAATATATTTTTCGGTCGCGTTTTCCATCGGTTTCATAACGGCGGGGTTCCCAAAAACCAAGGTGTGCGGCGGGACGTCCCGATTCACATAAGAACCGGGCGCAATCAGCACATCGTCTCCGACGGTGATCTGTCCGACAACAATAGCGTTCATTCCAATCCAGACGCGATTGCCGATCACCGGGGCGCCTTTTCTGGAACCGCGGTTTGTCTGTCCGAGAACGACGCCCTTGTGGATATTGCAGTTTTCTCCGATGACAACGGAGGGATTGATGCTAACGTGGAAGGGATGGCCTACATAGAAGCCTTTCCCGATCGACATGAGCCACGGAATCTCATTGCCGCGTTTTTCGCAGTGGCGCTTATACAGGACTCTGTAAAACATCTTAACCGCTGGATTGCTCGCAGTCTGAATTTTGCGGAGATACCTCAGAAGCCGCCTTGTATAAGCGTTTGTTCCCGCCTTACCGTAACGGGCCAGGTCGCTTTCATATAATTCTCTGAATGTGGACACAGCGCTTCCCCTCTCGTTTGACTTTGCCCGGAGAAAAGCTGTTTTCTCCGGGCGTATCGTTTATATTACTTCAGGATGACCTTATTGTAATTCTTTTTGCCGCGGCGCACGACGATACCCTTGCGCAGGGCATCTGTGTCGTAACTTGCGGCGATGTCGCTGATCTTCTGATCGTCGACCGTGACGCCGCCCTGCTGGACATTACGGCGTGCCTCAGATTTGGAGGCACAGAGCCCGGACTTGACCAGGATGCTCAGGATATCGAGCGCCCCGTCAACGAGCTCCGCTTCACCGATCTCGGTAGTGGGGATGTCGCCGCCCTCGCCGCCGCCGAAGAGCGCCTTTGCGGCAGCTTCGGCCTTTTTGGCCTCCTCCTCGCCGTGGACGAGACTGGTCAGCTCGTAGGCCAGGATCTCCTTGGCGCGGTTGAGCTGGCTGCCTTCCCACTTGTCCATCTCGTCGATCTGTTCAAGCGGCAGGAAGGTCAGCATGCGGATGCACTTGAGCACGTCCGCGTCGCCGACGTTGCGCCAGTACTGGTAGAAGTCGTAGGGGCTGGTCTTGTTGGGATCAAGCCACACGGCGCCCGAGGCCGTCTTGCCCATCTTCTTTCCCTCAGAGTTCAGAAGCAGGGTGATGGTCATGCAGTGGGCGTCCTCGCCGAGCTTTCTGCGGATCAGCTCTGTGCCGCCGAGCATGTTGCTCCACTGGTCGTTGCCGCCGAACTGCATGTTGCAGCCGTAGTGCTGGAACATGTAGTAGAAGTCATAGGACTGCATGATCATGTAGTTGAACTCCAGAAAGCTCAGCCCGCGCTCCATGCGCTGCTTGTAGCACTCGGCCCGCAGCATGTTGTTGACCGAGAAGCAGGCGCCGACCTCGCGCAGAAGTTCGATATAGTTGAGAGGAACCAGCCACTCGGAGTTATAGCAGCATGTTGTTGACCGAGAAGCAGGCGCCGACCTCGCGCAGAAGTTCGATATAGTTGAGAGGAACCAGCCACTCGGAGTTATAGAGCATGAGGGCCTTGTCGTCCGAGAAGTCGATGAACTTCTCCATCTGGCGCTTGAAGCACTCGGCATTGTGGCGGATGTCCTCTTTCGTCAGCATCTTGCGCATATCGGTGCGGCCGGAGGGGTCGCCGATGAGCGTAGTGCCGTCGCCGATGAGGGCGATGGGCTTGTTGCCCGCCATCTGCAGGCGCTTCATGAGGCACAGCGCCATGAAGTGTCCCACATGCAGGGAGTCCGCCGTGCAGTCAAAGCCGATATAGAAGGTGGCCTTGCCGTTATTGACCATCTCGCGGATCTCTTCCTCGTTCGTGACCTGGGCGATCAGCCCGCGGGCCACCAGTTCTTCGTAAATTCCCATGGTATCTCTCCTGTATCTGAAAATTGTTGCTGACGATTGGATATGACGCGCTGTTCCCCTCACTGCCCGTAGGGGCCGACGCCCTCGGCGGCCCGCGCAGTACAGCTCTTCAAAAGAGGAACAGCCTTCGGCGAAAACGCTCACAAGAAATGAATTCGCCAGAGCAAATGCGGATGATCTGTTTATCTCCGCCGGGACGTCGAGGGCGCCGTCCCCTACGATATTGTTTTTGCTTGCTTCAAGGAACCGACTTTTTTCACAAGCGCTGTGTTCCTTTAAGATATGTTTTCCTTGAACGCCTCGCAGGCTTCGAGCTGCTCCTCGGCGCTCTGGAGGGTGGTGTCGGTGATGTTGTCCCCGCCGTGGAGTCTCGCAAGCTCATGCCGCCGTCCGTCACGGTCGAGGGGCAGCACGTCCGTATACGTTCGGCCCGCGCGCTCCTGCTTTTGGATCAGGTAGTGCTGATCCGCCATGGCCGCGATCTGCGGCAGGTGCGTGACGCACATGACCTGCTTGCCGAGGGACACGGACCAGAGCTTCTCCCCGACCCGCTGGGCGGCGATGCCGGAGACGCCGGTGTCGATCTCGTCGAAGACCATGGTCTGCACCGGGTCCTTCTCGGCAAAGACATTTTTCATGGCGAGCATGATGCGGCTGAGCTCGCCGCCCGAGGCGATGCGGCTGATGCGGCCGAGCTCCTCCCCGGCGTTTGCGGACATGACAAAGCGGATCTCGTCCACGCCGTGGGCGTCAAATCCCGGGTCTCCGCCGACGGGGTCAAAGGCGACCTCAAAGCGGACGGAGGGCATGTTGAGCTGCTTGAGCTCCCCGCTGATGCGCGCCTCCAGGTCCTTTGCGGCCTTCCTCCGGGCGCGGCTCAGGCTCTCCCCTTCTCTCAGGCAGCGGGCCTTCGCGCTCGCAAGCTCCCGCTTTAATTTTTCGCTGCGCTCGTCGGCGTACTGGATATTGTCGAGCTTTTCCCGGCACTCGGCGAGATAGGGGATCAGCTCCTCCTCGCTCCGGCCGTATTTGCGCCGGAGCTTGTTGAGCGCCGCGATGCGCGTCTCGAGACTGTCGTACTCCCCCGGTGAAAAATCCAGGCTCTCCCGGAAATCCCGCAGGGTCTCGGAGGCGTCCGAGAGATTGAAGGCGGCGGACTCGAGCGTCCGGGCGGTCGGCTCAAGCTCGGCGGCAAAGCCGGACGCTTTTCCAACATAATAGGCCGCGTTCTGCGTGAGGGCGAGGGCGCTGTCCTCCTCCCCGGAGAGCATGGCGATCGCGGAATCAAGCGCCTCGCTGAGCTTTTCGGCGTTTCGCAGGAGATCCCGCCGGGCGCAGAGGCTGTCGTACTCCCCCGCCTTGAGCTCCGCCCTCTCGAGCTCCTCGATCTGATAGCGGAGACTGTCGCTGAGGCGCTCCTTCTCGATCTCATCCATCTGGAGGGAGTTGAGCTCCTTCTCGATGGCGCTGTAGTCCCCGTAGGCTTTTTGATAGGCCGAGAGCGCCGCCCCGTAATCGCCGAAGCGGTCGAGGTATTCGCGGTGCCGTCTCTCGTCCATGAGCTGGCGCCCGTCGTTCTGGCCGTGGATATCCACCAGCAGCGCCGCGAGCTCCTTGAGCTGGGCCGCGGTGACCGGGGTCCCGCAGACGCGGCAGCCGCTCTTCCCGTCGGCCTGGATGCGGCGCTGGATGATGAGCTCATCCTCAGCCTCGATCTCGTTGTCTTGAAGCCACCGCTCACATCCCTCCACGTCGAAGGCCGCCGTCACGACGCCCTTGTCGGCCCCGCGGCGCACAAGCTCGCGGCTGACGCGCTCCCCCAGAACGGCGCCGATGGAGTCGATGACGATGGACTTGCCGGCGCCGGTCTCGCCGGTGAGGACGTTCAGCCCCCGCCCGAAGGCGAT
>CADAAM010000028.1 GCA_902785905.1 Oscillospiraceae bacterium
GAAAACACCCACTCCGCCACCTATGCCAGCTTCGGCTTTGACGCCACCCTGCTGGACACCTGGCCCGCGCTGACCCACGGCGGCTGCGTGTATATCATAGAGGAGGAAATCCGCCTGGATCTGCTGGCGATGGAGGCCTGGTTCAACCGCCACGGCATCACCCATTCCGCCATGACCACCCAGGTCGCGCGCCAGTTTTACACAAGCACGAAGGTGCCGAGTCTCCGGTGCCTGACCGCGGGCGGCGAAAAGCTCGTCCCCGTTGAGCCGATCGCGGACGGCCCGACCCTCTACAACGGCTACGGACCGTCGGAATGCACGGTGACCTGCTGCATGCAGCCTGTCGACCGGCTTTACGACCGCGTTCCCGTGGGCAAAGCGTATCCGAACGTCAAGCTGTATGTGGTGGATGAAAGCATGAATCGCCTGCCGCCGCTGGTGCCGGGCGAATTGCTGATCGCCGGCCGGGGCGTGGGCCGCGGTTATCTGAACCGACCCGACCTGACGGAAAAGGCGTTCATCAAAAATCCCTTTTCCGACGAGCCGGATTATGCCCGCGCCTACCGCACGGGCGATGTGGTGCGCCTGCTCCCGAACGGCAGCTATGATTTTATCGGCCGCAACGACGGCCAGGTAAAGGTCCGCGGTTTCCGGATTGAGCTGACCGAGGTGGAGGGCGTCATCCGTGAATTCCCCGGTATTCGGGACGCGACCGTCCATGCCTTCGAGGACGCGGAAACCGGAGAGAAATATGTTGCCGCTTATGTGGTTTCGGACAGCGAGGTGGATATCGACGCGCTGAACGATTTTATCCGGGAACGGAAACCTCCGTACATGGTCCCCGCGATCACCATGCAGCTGGAGAAGATCCCGCTGACCCAGAACGGGAAAGTCAACAAGCGGGCGCTGCCGAAGCCGGAAAAGAAAGCGAAAGGTGCCGGTACAGCCGGCTCCGCCACGCCGCTGAACCTGCTGGAGGAAGAACTGAAGCAGACCCTCTCCGAGCTTCTCCACACCGAGGATTTCGCTCTTACGGACCGCTTCGGCGATCTGGGGCTGAACTCACTGGCCGGAATCCGCCTGGCTGTGCTTCTGAACAAGCAGTATGGGATTCAGCCGGATGTGCGCACGCTGTCCGAGCAGAGTCTGCAGAGCGTGGAAAACGAGATCCTCCGCGTGCTGCTCAAGAAGAAAGACGCGCCCGCGCCGGAGGCGGACGCAGCAGGCGACGTGAAAAACGAAGCGCCCGAACAGGCGTCCCGCCGTAGCGCACGGCTCAGCTTCAGCCAGCAGGGGGTGTACGCCGAGGTACAGGCAAAGCCCGACAGCGTACAGTACAACATTCCTTCCATGCTGCGCTTCCCCGACGGAACCACGGAGGAGGAGCTGGAAAACGCCGTCCGCAAAGCAGTCGAGGCGCATCCCTATCTTCTCTGCCGCTTTGTCCCGGGCGAAAAGAATGAGATCGTCCAGGAGCCGATCCCAGACTGCCGCCTTGAGATTCCGGTCAGCCGCATGTCTCCCGACAAATTCGAGAAACACGCGCGTGAATTTGTACGCCCCTTCGACCTGGAGCGAGGCCCGGCCGTCCGCTTTGAGATCGTCCGGGCGGATGCGCTGTATCTGCTGACGGATATGCACCACCTGGTCTGCGACGGGGCCTCCATGGATCTCTTCGTCAGTCAGCTTTGCGGGGCGCTGGACGGACAGACGCCCGAACAGGAGCGCTACAGCTATTATGACTTTGCCGCCGAGGAGACGATCGCCCCCGAGACGGAGCGCTTTTTCGAGCAGCGTATGGCGTCGGCGGAGGAGGCTACCAGACTGATTCCCGACGTGTATGACGAGAGTCTTCCGCACAGTGAAAAGCTCGTCAGCGTCCCCACCGACATCGCTGCGGTGAAGGAGCGGGCCAGAAAGCTGTCCGTGACGCCGGCCGCGGTGTATCTTGCGGCGGCCCAGCTCACCTTCGGCCGCTATGTGTGCGAGGATACGGCGGCCATCGCCACGATCTCCGGCGGGCGCAGCAACCTCAAGCTCTCGGATACCATGGGCATGTTCGTCAATACTCTGCCGATTGTGACGACGCTGGATAAAACGGAAAAAACGGAGGACTTCCTGCGCCGCGTCGCGAAGGACTTCTCCGACACGATCGACCACGAAAACTATCCCTTCGCGCGCATCGCGGCAAAGTACGACTTCCATCCCGCTCTCTCCTATGCCTATCAGATCGGCGTGCTGAACGAATACCGCACAAAACGCGGAGATGTGCAGGTGGAGAGCCTTACGCTCGACATCGCCAAGATCCCCATCTCCGTATCCGTGGACGGCACGGAGGAGGAAGCCCGGATCACTGTGACCTATGACGGGGCGCTCTACAGCGCGGAGATGATGACCGGCCTCGGCGAGAGCATCGAAAACGCCGTCCGGGGTCTGCTGCGCTGTGAAGTCCTGAGCGAAATCAGCCTCACCGATGCCAGGCAGTGGGCGGTTCTGGACAGCTTCAACGGCCCCTGGGATCTGGACTTTGACGCCGGGGATACCGCGGTGTCTGTCTTCAAGCGCAGCGTCAGTATGCAGCCGGAGAAGACGGCGGCGGTTTTCCGGGACAGATCCTGGACCTACCGGGAGCTGGACGAGCTGACCGACCGGCTGGCTGCGAAGCTCTACCGAAAGGTAAGTGAGCTGACCGGGAAGACGCGGCTCGCGGAAGAGACGGTTGCGATCCTGATTCACCGGGACGAGAACGTATTCCTCCTGCCTCTGGCCGCGGTCAAGGCGGGGCTTGCGTATGAGCCGCTCGATCCCGGCTATCCCGCCGAGCGTCTGAATTTTATGGTGAAGGACGCGGGAGTCTGCCTGCTCCTCGCCGAGGACGATCTCTGCGGCCTGGTGAACGAATATCAGGGCCCGGTGCTGACCGTGCAGGAGCTCCATGATATGGAGGAGGCCCCGCCCGTTCCCTCGGGCCCGAAGCCGGAAGATCTGTTCATCCTGCTCTATACCTCCGGCTCCACCGGCACCCCCAAGGGCTGCCAGATCGAGCACCGAAATCTGGTGGCTTACGCACACGGCGTGCGAAATGATTTCTATACGCGCGAGGACCGGATTGCCGCCTACGCCTCCTTCGGCTTCGACGTCAACATGTCCGATGTGTTCTGCACCCTGCTCAACGGCGGCACGCTTGTGCTGATCCCGGAGGAAATGCGCATGGATCTCGGGGCGCTGGCGGCGACCTTTGACGAGGCGGAGGTTACCGCCCTGCTGCTGACCACGCAGGTCGGCGTCCAGTTCCTGCTGAATTATCCCCGCCTGAAAACCCTGCGTATGCTGGTCATGGGCGGTGAGAAGCTCCCCGCGGTGGACCCCTCCAAGCTCAGCTATACGATCGTCAACGGCTACGGCCCGACGGAGAACTGCTGCGGCGTGAGTCTGTTCCCCATTCGGGAGTGGGAAGTGAATATTCCCATCGGAAAGCCGATGAACACCATCCACGGCTATGTGCTGGACAAGACCGGGCACAGGCTTCCCGCGGGCGCGGCCGGCGAATACTGCCTCTCCGGCCCCCAGGTGAGCCGGGGCTATCTCAACCGCCCCGATAAAACGGCGGAGGCCTACGAAGCGTCTCCCTTCGACGATTTCCGGATGTACCATACGGGGGATATTGTCCGCTACCGTCCCAACGGCGACGTGGAATTTGTCGGACGCCGGGACGGACAGGTCAAGATCCGCGGCTTCCGCATCGAAACCAAAGAGGTCGAGGCGGTCATCCGGGGCTATGCCGGTATTCGCGACGTGACGGTCCAGGCCTATGATTACGAAGGCGGCGGCAAATATCTGGCGGCCTTCGTAGTCAGCGACACCGCCCTTGACACCGCGCTTTTAGCCGACTATATCCGGACGCAGAAGCCCGCCTATATGGTGCCCGCGGTGATTATGCAGCTCGAGAAAATCCCCCTCACCGTCAATCAAAAGGTGGACAAAAAAGCCCTGCCGGAGCCGAAGCTCCAGAAGGCCGCCTTTGTGGAACCGAAGGGGAAGACGGAAGAGGATTTCTGCGCCGTCTTTGCCGAGGTTCTCGGTCTTGACCGCGTGAGCGCCGAGGATGATTTCTTCGAGGTGGGGGGCAATTCCATCCTCGCCATGAAGGTAGTCATTGCCGCCGAAAAAGCGGGGTATCATATCGTCTATAACGATGTATTCTCCCATACGACGCCGAGGGACATGGCGGCCTTCCTCGGGCAGACCGGGGAAGACGGCACGTCCGCGCGGGGCGGGGCGGAGGAGATGCCGCCCGCAGACGAATCCGCAGCCGCTGCGCTTCCCGAGACCGGCCCGGACGGTTACGATTACCGCGGCATTCACGGGCTGCTGTCGAAAAATACCATGGCGGCCTTCCGGAGCGGCGAGCGGCTTTCACTGAACGACGTACTGCTGCTCGGCGGGACAGGCTACCTCGGCAGCCATGTACTGCACGAGCTGATCGTCCACCATGATAACCGCGTCTTCTGCTTCATCCGCCCCGGAAAGGGAAAAAGCGGGGAAGAGCGCCTGAAGGAGACCCTGCGCGCCTACTTCGGCGAGGAATACGCAGAGCTCTTCGCTTCCCGTATCACCGTTGTCGAGGGTGATGCCGCGGACGGCACAGCGCTCAGCGCTTTTACGGCGCCCTCCAAGGACATGACGGTTATCAACTGCGCGGCCAGCGTCAAACACTTTGCCAGACCCGGCGAACTGGAACACGCCAACGTCGATTCCGTGCGCAGCCTGATCGACTGGTGCGTGCAAAACGGAGCCCGCCTTGTTCACATCTCAACCTGCAGCGTGGCAGGAGAGAGGAAAAACGGCCTGCCGCCCGAATCCTGGCGTCTGGATGAACACGGACTCTATGCCGGGCAGGAGCTGGAAAACAACCGCTATGTCTGGTCAAAGTTCATGGCCGAGCGCACCGTGTACGAGGCGATTCTGGAGCGCGGCCTGAGGGCAAAGGTATGCCGCATGGCAAACCTGGCCCCGCGCGCGGCGGACGGGGAATTCCAGCTCAACTACACGACCAATAATTTCATGAATACCATCCGCGCTTTTGAGACCCTGGGCATGATCCCCTTCGACAGTCTCAGCGAGCCGACCGAGTTCTCTCCCATCGACTGCGCCGCCCGCGCTGTGCTGGCGCTGGCCAGTACGCCGGATGACTGCGTCTGCTTCATGCTTCTGAATCCGCACAGGCCGCTGATGGGCGATATTATGCGAGTGCTGGAGGAGATGGGTCACCCGGTTCGGGGCGTGGAGAATGACGAGCTTGCCGCTGCGCTGCAAAAGGCGCTGACCGATGAAAAAACGATGGAGGCCGTCAGCTGCCTTGCCGCCTACAACACCGGCGACAGCGGCAGCGAAATCGGCCTGGAGGGCTGCGACGGCAGCTATACCGCCCGTGTGCTCGGGCGGCTCGGGGCGGCCTACGCCGAGACGGGGAGCGCGTATATCCGGCAGTTTTTGTCCCGGCTCGAACAAAAAGGCTTTTTCGGTGAGGTATGACAGATGAAGCTGATCCATGAGCGCGTGCGCGACTATGCCCTGCAAAACCCGGAGAAACCTGCCCTGGTTGATGAGCGGGGCGAGATGACGTATCGGGAATTGGACGCACGCAGCGCCCGCGCAGCAAAAATGCTTGCCGCGCGCGGGCTGAAACCGGGCGATCGGGCGGCCGTCTATGTGCCCTATACCAAGGACATCCTGCTGGGGGCGGTCTCCGTGCTGCGTGCCGGCGGCGTCTTTGTCCCCTTTGACGACGCCTACCCCGTGGAACGCCTGCAATATATGCTGCGTGATTCCGAAGCCGCAGCGATCCTGACCCTGCGGGAACTCTGGGAAAAAAAGAAGCCGGATTTCCCGGCTGAAAAAGTCATTTTTCTGGATGAAGTCTGCCCCGGTGCGCACGCCGGGGCGGATGAGGAACCGCCCGCAGACGGCGCGTCCACCTCTCCACGCCTTACCCCTGCGTCTCCGGCCCTGCTGCTCTACACCTCCGGAACCACCGGCAACCCCAAGGGCGTGCTGCATACCCACAATATGCTGCTTCACCTTGTCGACTGGATCAAGGTTCATCCGGACGCGGCGATGAACGCCGACACCCGCTCCGGCGCCATGTCGAGCTTCTCCTTTGTCGGAACCCAGATGTTCCTGCTGGGGCCGCTCCTGCACGGCGGTACGGTCTGCATCGCGCCGCAGGCGGCGCGCAGGGATCTCGCCCTGCTGGATCAGTTTCTGCGGGAATACCGCGTCACGCACATATTTCTGCCCTCGGGGCTTGCCGCCATTCTGGCGGAGGACTACGACATCCGCGGCCGTTTTCTCTTCGCGGCGGGGGAAAAGCTGCGCAATTTCCGCCCGCTCTGCCCCGGCAGCTTTCTGATCAACAGCTACGGCAGCACCGAGCTCAGCGGCGTTCTGTCAAAGAAAATCTTCGGCGATGAGGAAGTCATCTCGGTTGGACGAAACTGGAAGAACACACAGGTGCGGCTGGCGGACGAGACGGGAAATCCGCCCGCACCCGGCGAGCCGGGTGAGCTTCTGATTTCCAGCCGCTTCATGGCGCGCCGTTATTACGGCCTGCCCGAGCTGAGCCGGGAAAAATGGATCAGCAAGGACGGCAGGCGCTGGTTCCGCACCGGCGACCGGGCTGTCTGCACGCCGGAGGGCGATTGGGTGCTTCTGGGGCGGACGGACAATATGGTCAAACTCCGCGGCTTTCGCATCGAGACCGGCGAGGTCGAGACGCAGGTCGCGCGTGCGGCGAGAAAGCTCGGCCGGGCAGACATGGGCCAGACGGCTGTCACGGTGAAAACGCTGTGCGGCGCGGAGCATCTCTGCTGTTATTATGAGGCGGAGAAGGAGCTGGAAAAGGGGCCGATGACGGAGGAGCTTTCCCGCTGGCTGCCGGAATACATGATTCCGGATACCTGGGTCCGCATGAACGCCCTGCCCCGAAACGCAAACGGAAAGATCATGCGCTCCGAACTGCCGCAGCCGGTGCTTCGCCATAAAACCAGCGGCGTTCTGGACAGCGAGGTGCTTTCCCGCGTTGTGATAACCGCGGCGGAGGTACTCGAACCAGCGGGCTTTATAGGCCCCGATGACCGCTTCATCGAGCTCGGGGGAACCTCGCTGACCGCGATGAAGTACGCGGTGATGCTCCGTGAACAGGGCATCAAAGTCAGCGGCGCCCAGGTGCTTCAGTTGAACGTGCTTCGGAAAATCTCCGAAGCGGCCGAGGTTTCGTATGAACAGCTCTGGACACCGGAAGAGCGCACGGCGGTACGCAGGGATTTTGCCGCGCGGGGTGAGCACATCCAAAAGGTCTTGCCCCTCTCTCCCGAGCAGGACGAGATGCTTTTCATGCAGATTCTCCATCCGGATCAAAGCCATTTCCGGAAAACCTGGTTTCTGGAGCTGGACAGTCCGGTTTCGGAGAAACAGCTACGCGAGGCGCTGGATTTCGCCGCGCAGGAGGATGAGGTTCTGCGCGCGGCCGTTGTCTATCACGATGTCTCCGTCGTCCAGCAGGTGATTACGGATCGCCGCATTCCGCTTGAGATGCTTTCGACCGACGAATTTGGAAGCGGCGAGATGGGCCGGCTGCGCAGCCAGATTTCCGACGAGCCTGCCGATTTGCAGCGGGAAAGCCTGATACGGGCTTTCGGGATTCGCACGGATAAAAGAAACTTCCTCTGCGTGACGGCCCACAGTATTGCCCTGGACGATCAGCGCCTGCGCGCCTGCCTTGCGCGGGTGATGGGCGTGCTGGAGCAGCACTTGCCCGATGATGTTTCCATCCGGGAGTGGCGCGCGCTTCTCAGCCTGGGGGCGGAAGAAGAACGTCCGGCACCGCCCCCCGCGCAGACCCTTCCGGTTCGGGAGGGGATGCCGCCGGATATCTGTGTCTATTCGGACAATGACAGGCCGAAGCTCGTATTCGTCCATACCGGCAACACGGGCAGCGAGGCGTATTACCGCCTTGCAGACCGCATCCGGGACGCGCTGTCCTTTTCGGTGATTGAGCCCTTTAATCTATACCATCCCGACGAGGCGGTCTACGGCATCCGAAACATCGCGGCAAACTATATCCGTATTCTCAAACAGCGGCAGCCCAAGGGACCGTATCTGCTGGGCGGCTGGTGCTACGGCGGCGTCGTGGCGCATGAGATGGCGTGCCAGCTGGAAGCGGCGGGGGAGGAAGTGCGGCATCTGTTCATGCTGGACTCCCACGCCCTGGACAGCGCGCGCCTGCGGAAAATGTCAGAGGCCATGCTGTCTTCGGCCAACCGGAACTATTTTGAGACGAGCCCGCTCTTTGCCGAGCTGCGCCGCAGCGGTATGCTGGAGGCCATGGTCACGAACGCCGCCCATGTGGCCGAGGACCTGAAAAATCACCGGCCTTCGGTGTTCCACGGCAGCGTGACCTATTTTAAGCCCGACACGATCCCGGCCGGCGTCACCGGCGACAATCGCCGATACTGGGAAAAAATGATGGAGTTTGAAGCGGGTAACTTTGAGCATTACTGCTGCCGGGACAAATTGCGGATCATCCATACCCCGCATGAGCACGATCTGATGATGGACGATCCTTCTCTGGACATTATCGCGCCGGAAATCGTCAATTCCTCCCGTTAACGCCTTCCCTTTCGGGCGCGTGTACCGGGCGAAAGGGGCAGCGGCGCGGCGGTTCGCTTACGACTATCTTACCGAAAAGGAGTATTTTAAAATGACCGTTGAAAAAACAATGGACGGCAGCACGGCGGTGCTTCACCTGGAGGGCTGGCTGGACACCCAGAACGCGCCTGTTCTGGCGGAGGCCCTGAACGGGCTGGATGACGGTGTCGAAAAGCTGGTGCTCGACATGGAAAAGCTGGAATACATCTCTTCCGCCGGCATCCGTCAGATCGTTACGGCTTATAAAGAGATGAACGGGGCCCTCATACTGAAAAATCTGTCCACAGAGGTCGCGTCGGTCCTGCATATGACGGGACTGGACAAAAAGCTCTCCATCGAGTCCTGAGCCCGGACGCTTTCCAGGAGATTTGGATTACCGACACCGCACAGGCGGCGCCGGACGCAGACCCGGAACGGCTGTTTCCGAAAGGAGAGGAAAAGCGGACATGAAAAAGAATTCCATCCGGCGCTGGATCATCCTTTGCTTCACCGCCGTTCTCATCCTGTCCATGGCGGCGTCTGCCGCGGCAAACTATTTTGAAAACAGCAATGACATCATGGAGGACTATGGGCAGCTGGCCGAAACCTGCGCCTATGTTGCGTCCAACCTGTTTTTGTATCAGTGGAATAATGACGAGGTGCTCGGTTCCACCGGGACCGAAGCCTACGCCGACGCGGCCAATTCCCTGCGCGGGCTGTGCAAGACCTACAAGCTGGACACTCTGTCGATCTACCGCGTCGATCCGTCTGTACCCGCCCGGTATTATTATTTTTACGTCGCTCCCGGTATGGAAGAGAACCAGGAGCTTCAGCACAAATATGCCCTGCGGACGATTCCGACAGCAGAGCTTCTGCCGGGAGAAGAGGCCCTGATAAACGGAAGCCCGGAAATGCAGCTGGAGGCCGGCGATCAGCTCCCCGATGACAAGATCATATGGGTTTCCCCTGTCAATGATTTGAACGGCAGCGCTGTCGCCCTGATCAGCATGGTCTGTGATATTGGCCCGATCCGAAACAGAATCCAGACGGATTTTCTGCGTGATATTCTTCCGTTTTCAATGTCGCTTCTGGTCGGGCTGCTGATCCTGCTGCACCTTGTACAGCGGCGGATTATCCGCCCCATCGGCATTCTGTCTGACGAGATGCGGCAGTTTGCCCTTGACAGCCGGAAAAAACCGGAACCGCTGAAACTCCGATCAGGGGATGAAATCGGCGAGATCGCGGAAGCCTTTGAAAAGATGACGGACGACATCAGCACATATGTCAACAGCATCGAAAAGCTGACGCAGAAGGAGACGGAAATCAACACCCAACTGGAGTTGGGACGCCGGGTTCAGTGCGGCATGGTACCGGAAAGAACGGCGCGCTCCGGCGACGGCTGGCATGTGAATGCCATCACGCGGCCTGCGAAAACGGTGGGCGGAGACTTTTATGACTGCTTCTTGCTGGATGACAGCAGGGTGTGCGTCGTCATGGGCGACGTTTCCGGAAAGGGAATCGGCGCCGCTATCAGCATGGCGATGGTCAAAACGGTGATCCGGGAAAAACTGACGGCGGGCTTCAGTCCCGCGGAAACCTTGAACCGAACCAACGACCAGATCGCCGCTCGGAATCCGGAGAACCAGTTCGCAACGGCTTTTGTCGCGGCGCTGAATACAAAGACCGGAGAACTGCTGTACTGCAACGCCGGACACAACCCGCCCCTGGTGCTGCGGGAGGAATGCGCTTTTATGAACCCGGAGCCCGGGATCGCCCTCGGCGTGTTCGAGAATGCGGGGCTCAAAAATGCGTCGTATACACTTTCCCCGGGGCAGGGTATTCTGCTCTACACCGACGGCGTGACCGAGGCCGTGAGCCCCCAGCGGCAATTCTTCGGGGAAGAGAGACTGCGGGAGGCGGTCGGAGCTTTTTCCGCCGGGGAAAACGCGGCGGAAGAGACTGTCCTCCGCTTAATCGGCGCGGTAGACGACTTCTGCGGCGGAAACGAAGCCTTTGACGATATGGCTGTGCTGGCGCTGGTATACAGGGGGGGCGAGGGCACATGGCAGAGTCTGCCCGTTGAGCTGGCGGCCTTTGACACGGTCAGGAGAGCCGTCTTTACCGCTGCGGGGGACAGCCACGAGATCCGACAGGCGCTGCTTGCCTGCGATGAAGCGCTGGCGAATATCGTATATTATTCCGGCGCCTCGACCCTGGACTTCTCCTGCAAAACGGACGGCGACCGGCTCTGTGTTTCCTTTTCCGACAACGGCATCCCCTTTGACCAGACTGCCGCCGTTTTGGAAAACAGGGAATTTGAACGGCTGGACAGAGGCGGCATGGGGTTGCATCTGATCCGCCGGTGTGCCTCTTCCATGCGCTATGAACGTAAGGAAGGCCGTAATATTCTGACGCTGTTTTTCCCGCTGCCGTCGTCTTCGGAACATCCGAACCTGTGGCATCCCGGTGAGCTTCCTGCAGAAATTTGAAAGCTGCCTGCCCGGAAAGCGCATAAACCTTTTCTTTGAGCGGGAGCGCTGCTTTTATAGGGGAGAGATTGCGTCGGAGCGCTTGCACTTTTCTCCCTGGTTCATTTTGCGGAGACGCAAGACGCCGCCCGTCTTGCGCGGGAGGAAACAGCAGTGTATAATATCGGCGACCGAGCAGATGTTGAGGGCCGTCCGGCCTTTTGCCGCCGTCTTGAGTGAGAGGAGAGAAAAAAACATGAAAGTGATCAGAAGACTGTTTGCACTGATGATTCTGTCGGCGCTGCTGCTGACCGCGGGCGTTTCGCCGTGCGCGGCAGCGGACGGCGAAACGCCGCCGAGCCTTGAGGCCGGGATTTACGAGATCAGCAAATACGGTAATCTCATTCTCGCTATCGGCGCCGAATCCATGACCGGGCTTGGATACGAGCCGGGGGATGTCATCTCCGTAAAAATCGGCGGCGCGGAGATGGAAATGCCGATCGGGACCAATTACACCGACGTCGATTCCGGGGAGCCGATCTGCTGCTTCAAAGCCGGGTCGGACGGCATCACCGCGGTTGTGCTGGCCATCAACGCCGGAGACCTGACGTCCGCGATGGGGATTGCAGAGCGCCGCACCATAGATGCGGAGCCCGGATACGAATGGGTCTACGCGGAGGGGTTTGACGAGAACACAAGCGCTGCGATCTCCATGGTGCAGAAGCAAGGGTATGCGCAGGAATACGCAATGCACCAGCACAGCGGGACCAGAACCAATAAGCGCCAGGACTATGCGCATCTGGATGACGCGGCGTTTGCAAACTTCCGCGCCGTCGAGACCGG
The DNA here is from genome assembly GCA_902785905.1 of Oscillospiraceae bacterium. Taxonomy (GTDB): domain Bacteria; phylum Bacillota; class Clostridia; order Oscillospirales; family Oscillospiraceae; genus Limivicinus. Next base: position 12,000 of record CADAAM010000028.1, read on the forward strand.
CGGCATGGGGAAGGGCACACTCTATCGCTCCTCCTCGCCGATCAGTCCGGCCCTGAACCGGAACAGAGAGGCCGACGAGGCCCTGCTCCAATCCCTGGTGCGGACGGTGATAAACATGTCGGACAGCGAGGAGGCCATGCGGCAGTATTCGGATTTCGCGCTGACACACTATGCCGAGTGCGATATCATCGCGCTGAACATGGACATGAATGTGTTGGGAGAGAACTTTCGGCAGAAGCTCGCGGAGGGCTTTCGGTATATGGCCGCGCATGACGGGCCGTATCTGATCCACTGCAAGGAGGGAAAGGACCGCACGGGCTTTGCCGCCGCCGTCCTCTCGTGTTTGATGGGCGCGGACGCCGATGAGGTCGCGGCGGACTACATGCTGACCTACTATAACTACTACGGCATCGAGCCGGAGACAAAGGAGTATGAGGAGATCGCCGGGAGCAATTTGGAGAGCATGCTTGCCAAGGCATTCGGAATCCCGTCGATCCGGGATGAGGACGTGAGTCTGCAGTCCTGCGCCGAGAGCTATTTGGAGGGCATCGGCATGACCGCGGAAGAGATCGCAATGCTGAAGGAAAAGCTCGCCGAGGACTACGGCGGACTGATAAGCCCCGCTCAGCTGACAACAGACAAGGACTTACGCTGACGCTGCGTTTTCCCTCTTGATTGACGGTTAAAAAAATGCTATAAGAAGAGTGTAAAACAGGCAAGCGCTCCAAATGCGGAGCGCCGGGAAGGGAACGATATACATGAAAACACTCAAGCAGATGGACAACCGGGAACTGTTCTGCATACTGTCCGGCTAAAAAGAAGCATCCCGATTTGGTCGGAAGCCTTGACGAGATGGATCTGGCTGCGATCGTGGCAGAGATGACGGCGGAGGCATAAGCCCGCAGGTCTGCGGCGGCTCTTGCCGCGAGACCGTCCGGGGCTGCTGACCAAAGCGACAGCGGAAAAAGCGAACAGACAGACGCTCCCCCGCCCGCCGGGCGGGGGATTTTTGTTGACAAGGGCGTGCATCATGGGTAAAATACAAACATCATCGGTTGTAATACTGTTTTTCGTTAAAGCGGCTCGTTTTAACGAAAAGACATAGCGCGAAGCGCGCTGCCGGTTTTGTTCCCTTGGGCACAAAACACGTCTCATAGGTCTCCGACGCGCCTTTGGCGCTATAAAACGGCTTTAAGCCGTTTTATGGGAGACCAGTATAAATCATAGAGAAAAAACTGAGGAGGAGAGCTTATGGAAGGCAAAATATATGATGTGATGATTCTGGGCGGCGGCCCGGCGGGGCTGGCGGCGGGACTGTACGCGGGGCGTGCCGGGCTCTCCGTGCTGATCATTGAGAAGGGAATCGACGGCGGACAGATCGCGCTCACCCACGGGATCGAGAATTATCCTGGACAGTCCAAGACCGAGGGCATGAGCGGCCTCGAACTTGTCGCGCCCATGACCGAGCAGTGCAGACGCTTCGGCTGCGAGCGGGTCAGCGACACCATCTCTGCCTGCGACTTCGGCGGGCCCGTCAAGAAATTTATCGGAGCCAGGGGCGAGTATCAGGCACGGTCCGTCATTGTCTGTACCGGCGCGATGACCCGTTCCATCGGCTGCCATAACGAGGCAAAGTACGTCGGCAGGGGCGTCAGCTACTGCGCCGTCTGCGACGCGAACTTCTTCCGGGGCCTGGATATCTATGTGGTCGGCGGCAACGCGATCGCGGCGGAGGAGGCCATCTATCTGGCGGACTTTGCGAGAAAGCTCACCATGCTCCACAAGGGCGGGGCGCTTGCGCTGACGCCCGCCATGAAGAAGCAGATCGAGGACAACCCCAAAATCAGCGTCCTGTGCGACACCGAGGTCGCAGACCTCGGCGGTGGGGACCTGCTCAGTGAGATCACGGTCCGAAACGTCAAAACCGGGGAGCTCACCACCTTCAAAGCGGACGAGGCGGACGGCGTTTTCGGCCTCTTCGGCTTTACAGGCAAGAAGACTACCGCCATGTTCGACGGCGTACTCGAGATGCGCGACGGCTATATCGTGACCAATGAGCGGATGGAGACCAACATCCCCGGGGTCTATGCCGCCGGTGACGTGCGTGTCACGCCCCTGCGGCAGGTTGTCACAGCCTGCGCGGACGGTGCTGTCGCCGCCATGCAGTGCGGGAAATATCTTAAAGGCCTCAAGTGACGTGTTGGACTGAAAAACCAGTTGACCCGCGCGGGGGAAAATGATATGATATAAAAATAGTATGAGAAACGATCTTTTTTGGAGGACAGCATGAAAAATCGTGTCGGAAGAATCATTATCGGCCTCCTCGCCCTCGCGCTTCTGGGCTTCTATACCTA
>CADAAM010000029.1 GCA_902785905.1 Oscillospiraceae bacterium
GAGATACATGCCGCAGCCCCCGGCCCCGTTTTCCCTCTTCGCCTCTTTGAGCCAGGCGTCAAGGGAGGGGACGGGCTTCTTCAGCACGGCCGGTCCCGGGTCCGCGCAGTCGGCGGAGCCGGAGGACGCCAGCATGTCCAGCCCGTGGACGACGGCAGAGAGCACCGCGTTCAGGTTCTCCTTCGCGGCCTTCTCGCTGCCGGGGAGATTCACGATCAGCGTCCGGCCCCGTATGCCCGCCGCGCTCCGTGACAGGCAGCCGCGCGGGGTGATCTTGAGACTCTCGGCGCGCATGGCCTCGGGGATGCCCCTCGTCTCGCGCTCGATGACGCTGAGCGTGGCCTCGGGCGTCACGTCCCGCGGCGAGAAGCCGGTGCCGCCGGTGGTGAGCACCAGAGGGACCTTCAGCTCATCCGCGCACTTGACAAGCTCCGCCTCAATGACGGCCTTCTCGTCCGGAATGATTGACGTATACACCACCGCGAGGCCCTGCGCCTCCAGCATGCGGCAGATCGCGGGGCCGCTGGTATCGACGCGCTCGCCCCTGGCCCCCTTGTCGCTGACGGTGATGACGGCGGCTTGATAGCTCATGGTTCAGACTCCCTTTCAAATTCTCCGTGAACCCCGCCCGTCTTTTTGAGCAGGCGGATGTCCGTGATGACCATGTCCTTCTGCACGGCCTTGCACATATCGTAGACCGTGAGGGCGGCGGTGGCGACGGCGGTCAGGGCCTCCATCTCCACCCCGGTGCGCCCGGCGCAGGAGACCGACGCCGTGATCTCCACCGAGCGGCGCTGCTCGTCCAGGGTAAGCTCCAGGTTGATGCCGTCGATCAGAATGGGGTGGCACATGGGGATGAGGTCGGGCGTGCGCTTGGCCCCCATGACCCCCGCGATCTGCGCGACGGTGAGCACGTCGCCCTTTTTCATGCCGCCGCTTTTGATCAGGCCGAAGGTCTCCTCATTGACCAGCACGCGCCCCGCAGCGACGGCGGTGCGGACGCTGACGGGCTTTTCGCCCACGTCCACCATCTTCGCGCGGCCCTGCTCGTTAAAATGCGTAAAGTCTCCCATGGCTCAGCCTCCGATCTGGTTCATGCCGCGCCCGGCGCGGCTCATGTGATCGCGGTCCAGCTCCCCGTGCCAGGCGGGCTTTGATAAGATGGCCAGGCGCAGCGTTTCAACCATGGCGTCATAGTCCAGGCCCTTGAGCGAGACCTCGTCCCCCGAGTGGAGGCAGGGCTTGAGCCTGCCGTCGGCGGTCAGGCGGATGCGGTTGCACGCCGCGCAGAAGTGGGCGCTGACGGGGCTGATGAGCCCGACGCTGCCCTTGGCCCCGGGGAGCCTGTAGAGCTTCGCCACGCCTCCGTCCGGGGGCAGGGCCTCAAGCTCCGGCAGCCTGTCGAGGACAGCCGTACAGGGGATGTAAGCCTCCGGGCCGAAGCCGGCGCCCTCTACCATGGGCATGAGCTCGATAAAGCGCACGTCCAGAGGGTAGAGCCTGGTCAGCTCCGCAAGCTCGGGGATCTCGTCGTCGTTGAAGCCGCCGATCAGCACGGCGTTGAGCTTGATCTTCTCAAAGCCCGCGTAGAGCGCCGCGTGGATGCCGTCGATCGCCTGCGTGAGTTCGCCCCGGCGGGTGATGCGGCGGTACTTCTCCGCGTCCAGGGTGTCGAGGCTGATGTTGACGCGCCTGACGCCCGCGTGGCGAAGCGGCAGCGCCAGCTCCGGCAGGAGGGTGCCGTTGGTGGTCAGACAGATCTCCCGGATGCCGGGCACCTCGGACGCCCGGCGGCAGATGGAGACGATGTTCTTCTTGACCAGCGGCTCGCCCCCGGTGATGCGCAGCTTCGTGATCCCGAGGGAGGCCGCCGCGCGCACGGCGCAGATCATCTCGTCCTCGGTCAGCATTTCGTCGTGCGCCTTTTTGCACACCCCGTCCGCCGGCATGCAGTAGCGGCAGCGCAGGTTGCACAGCTCCGTCACCGACAGGCGGAGGTAGGTGATATCGCGCCCATAGCGGTCGATCATGGTGCATCCACTCCTTGAAATATTAAAACCATTATATACCGACTTGCACGCAGATACAAGACCGGAATGAAAATCCGGCTGAGGCCCGGCCGCTGCGCCTTGACAGGCGGGCGGCGCAGATGGTACAATACGCATGAGGTGAGACAGGATGCTTGACGCCAATGATATTCAGACGATCTCTCAGATCGTGAGCGAAGCAATCAAGGAGAATAACAAAGCGATCCACGCAGACATGATGACGATCATCGAATCTGAGATAAACCCGAAGCTGCAGCTTCTGGCGGAGGGGCAGGAGGTCTTGCTTGAAAAGATTAACCGCCTCGAAAAGCGGGATGAGATGACCGGCAGAGTCGTGATCCTCGAGGAAGCGGTCAAACGGCTGAACAAAGACGTGGACGCCCTGAAAAAAGCGCAATAATATAACGATGCATCGCCCTTGCGGGCGGTGCATCTTTTTTGCGGTATGGGAAACGAAGCGGCAGGGCGCATAATCAAAACTGCACCGCGCTGAGGAGCCTTTTGGTGTACTCCTCCTTCGGGTGGTCGTAGACCTCGTCCACCGGGCCCTGCTCGATGACGCGCCCCTTCTCCATGACCATGACGCGGTCGCAGATCGAATAGACCACGTTGAGGTCGTGGCTGATGAAGAGGTAGCTCAGATCGAGGACATGCCGCAGGTCCCACAAGAGATCCAGGATCTGCGCCTGGATGGTCACGTCCAGGGCGGAGACCGGCTCGTCCGCGATAATGAAGCGCGGGCGGCGGATCAGGGCCGCGGCGATGGAGACGCGCTGTTTCTGCCCGCCGGAGAGCTCGCCCGGTTTTCGCCCGGCATAGCTCTTGGAGAGCCCCACGCGCTCGAGCATGTCGAGCACGCGGCGTTTGCGCTCGGCGGCGTCGTACTTGCCGTAGACGCGCAGCGGCTCCTCCAGAATCCAGCCCACGGTCTTCGCGGGGTTGAGACTGCCAGCGGGGTCCTGGAAGACCATCTGCGGCCGCTTGGTGAGATGGCGCACCTCGCCGGTGACGACGGCGCTGTCCAGCATCCCGAGGATGGCCTTGGAGAGGGTCGATTTGCCGCAGCCGCTCTCGCCCACAAGACCCAGGATCTCTCCCTTGTTCACGTGAAAGCTCACGTCGGTGAGGGCCTGAAAGCTCGTCTTTTTCCCGAAGAGCCCGCGGTCCTGATAGACCACGCTGAGCCCTTCAACCTCCAGCACATGTTCAGACTGTTCCATGGTGTTTCCTCGTGGGGATCGCGGCGATGAGCCGTTTGGTGTAGTCGTCCTGCGGGTTCTTAAAGATTTCTTGGGTGAGGCCCCGCTCGACGATCCTGCCCTTGTACATGACGGCCACGTCCTCGCAGAGGCGGCGCACGACGTTCATGTCGTGGCTGATGAGCAGGATGCCCACGCCGTACTCCACGCTTAAGCTGCGCAGCAGCTCCAGGATCTGGCGCTGCACGGTCACGTCGAGGGCGGTGGTCGGCTCGTCGCAGACCAGAAGGCGCGGGCGTATGATCATGGCCGAGGCGATGATCGCCCGCTGGCGCTGGCCGCCGGAGAGCTGGTGCGGGTACTTGCGGTAAGTCACGTCGGGCTCCGGCAGGCTGACCTGCTCCATAACCTCGAGGGCGAGCCTGCGCCTCTCCTCCGGTGTCTTGTCGGTGTGGATTTTCAGCGCCTCCTCGATCTGCTCCCCGACGCGCATGAGGGGGTTGAGGCTGCGCATGGGCTCCTGGAACACGACGCCGATGTCGCGCCCGTGGATGGAGCGGAGTTCGCGCCGTGAGCAGCGCACCAGATCGCGGCCCTCAAACAGCACCTCGCCGCGCATCACGACACCGCTGCGCTCAATGAGGCCGGTCAGGGCCATGGCGGTCACGGTTTTGCCCGAGCCGGATTCGCCCACCAGACCCAGGCGCTCGCCGTGGGCGATGGACAGATCGATGCCCTTGACGGCCTCCTTGCCGGTGGATTTGAAGGTGACGTGCAGATCGCGTATCTCAAGCACGGCCGTCACCTCCCAGCCCCTCGCTGAGTAAGCCGAAGCCCAGCACCAGCAGGATGATCGCGGCCCCGGCCGAGAGGGCGTACCACGGGGCGCGCAGCAGATAGCCCTGGGCCTCGTTCAGCATGCGCCCGAGACTCGGGTCCGGGGGCTGCACGCCGAGACCGAGATAGCTCATCGACGCCTCGGCCAGCACGGCGTTGTTAAAGCCGATGGCGACGGCGCTCAGGAGCACCGGCCAGATGTTCGGCATGATGTGGACGAAGAGGATGCGCATGTCGCCCACGCCCATGAGCCGGGCGTTGGCGACGTAGTCCAGCGCCTTCTGCCGCGCCACCTCCATGCGCACGATGCGCGCGAAGGTCGGGATGAACAGCACGCCCAGGACGAGGATGATGTTGTACTTGCCGCCCTGGAACACCGCGATCAGCACCAGGGCCAGCAGCAGACTCGGAAAGGCGGTGAGCGTGTCGTTGAGGCGCATGAGCAGCTCGTCCACCCAGCCGCCGTAATAGCCCGTCAGGCCACCGACAAGGAGGCCCGCCGCAAGCCCGATGGACACCGAGCACAGGGCGATGAAAAAGGTCGCGCCCGCGCCCTGCACCACGCGGGAGAAGATGTCCCGCCCGAAGTTGTCCGTGCCGAAGAGATGGCGCGGGCCGGGCGCCGCCATCTTCCCGGCGGCGTCCATGGCGTTGGGGTCATAGGGCGTCCAGAACACGCCGACCGTGATGATCAGCAGCATCACAAGGGTGATGACGGCGCCGGCGCGGAAGGTTTTGTTTTTCAGATCAAACATCGAAACCCTCCTCAGCTCAGGCGCACGCGCGGGTCGATGGCCTGGGTCAGAATGTCCGCGAGGTAATTCATCACCACGACCACCGACGCGATCATCACCACGATGCACAGCGCCACGGGATAGTCGCGGTTGGAGATGCTCGCCACCAGCAGACGCCCGAGACCCGGGACGACGAAGACCTGCTCGACAATGATGGAGCTTGCCACAATGTCCGCCAGCGACATGGCGAGATAGGTCACCACCGGCAGCAGGGCATTGCGGAAGACGTGGTTTTTGATCACCATCCAGCGGGAGTTTCCCCGGCTGTAGGCGGTGAGCACGTATTCGCGCTGCATCTCGCTGAGGATGGACGCGCGCAGGAGCTTCACCGTCTTGGCGATCTTCGGAAGCGAGATCGCAAGGGCGGGGAAGAAGAGGTAGGCGAGGCTCCTGCCCGGCCCCTCGCTGAGCGGGACAAACTTCCCCGGCGTGAAGAGCTTTAATAAAATGCCGAAGAGATAGGTCAGCAAAATGCCGAGGAAGAAGGGCGGCATCGCCATCATCACCTGGTTAAGGGAGAAGCCGATCTTCCCGAAGGGCTTTTTCTGATAGCGCACCAGGGCCACGCCGAGCGGGACGCTGACCGCGATGACCAGCACCCAGCTCAGAAGCGACAGCACCGCCGTCACGGCGATCTTGCCGCGCAGCACCTCCCGCACGGACATGGAGTAGGTATAGCTTCTGCCCATGTCGCCGGTCACGAAGGAGACGAGCCAGTCAAGATAGCGCACGGCCACGCTGCGGTCAAGGCCCAGCGACTCCCGCAGCGCCGCCGCCCGCTCCGGCGTGTAGTCGGAGCCGAGCAGCATAGTCGTCGGGTCGCCGGGGATGAGCTCGAAGGCCAGGAAGGCGAAGAGCGTCACCAGCAGCAGCGTGAGGATCAGCACGCCGGTTTTTCGTAAGACGGTGCGCATCAGCTCATTCTGTAGACCGTGGCGAGGTCCATCACATAGAGCGCGGGATAGAAGCGAAAGCCCCCGATATTCGTCTGCATGGCGGCGAAGGAGGACGGGTCCTGCAGATAGACGTTCGCGGCCTTCTCGGCCAAAATGGTCTCGCAGCGCTTGAAAAGCTCCGTCTGCTCCGCCTCGTCCACGGTGGCCATGGCCTTTGCGTAGGTCTCGTCGTACTCGGCGTCCGAGAAGTTGATAAAGTTCTTGCCGTTCTCGCTCTGGAAGCGCGCGAGGCAGCCGGAGGCGGCGAGGCTGTGGGTGTCCATGCCGACGACGGTGGCCTCAAACTTTCGGCCCTTGTACACCTCGTCATACCAGGCGGCCCACTCCACCAGCTTGATCTCGGCCTCGATCCCGACGGCGCGAAGCTGCTCGACAATCACCTGGGCGGCGTCGACGTGCATGGGATAGCTCGAGGGCACGGTGATGGAGAAGCGGAGCTTTTCGACGCCCGCCTCCTTGAGCAGGGCCTTCGCCTTTTCGGGATCGGGCTTGTAGAGCTCCAGCAGCTCCGGCACATTGTACTTTTCGATGGCGGGGATCATACTGCTGCCGAGCGGCGTGCCGTGGCCCTCGGAGGCGAGGTCAATGACCGCCTGCCGGTCGACGGCACAGCACAGCGCCTGCCGCACGCGCACGTCGCGGAAGGGCTCGAAATCGTTGTTGAGATACAGGGCCTGGATGATGTTGCTGCCGCCCTCAATCAGGGTCAGCCCCTCGAGATCGGCGATCTGGCTGCCGGTGAGATGGTTGGTCATGTCCACCGCGCCGGAGCGCAGGCTCAGCACCAGGGTCTGGGGGTCGGGGATGACCTTGAGCGTCACCTTGTCCGCAATCGCGCCCTCGCCCCAGTAGTCGGCGAATTTCTCCAGCACGACGTTCTCCTGCGGGGCGCGGGAGACGAAGCGGAAGGGGCCGGTGCCCACGACCTCGGCGGCGGGGTCATTGCCCTCGGGGATGATGGCGGCGTACATGTAGGCGTTGAACTCCGCGTCCGGGGCCTTGAGCCTGACGACAATCGTCCTGTCGTCGGGCGCTTCGACCGAGGCTACGCCCTTGAGCTCGGTCATGAGAGGCTCGCCGGTTTCCAGTCCCGCAGCTCTGGTGAGAGAATAGACGACATCCCCGACCGTCACCGTTTTCCCGTTGTGGAAGCGGACGCCCTGGCGCAGGGTATAGGTATAGGCGTCGGCGGCTTCGTTCACGGTACAGTCTTCGGCGATGGCGGGGATGAGATTTCCGTTTGCATCAGGCTTCATAAGCCCTTCAAAGATGTTGAAAAGGACCTCTCTGGTTCCTGCCGACGACGAAGAGGCGTGTGGGTCAAGACTCGTGTCCAGATCTGCGGCGATGCCCACGGTGATTTCACCGCCCGTGAGCTTTTCGCCGGCGGAGCCCTCGGGAGTGGCTGTCGGCTGCGCGGGTTCGGACTTGCCGCCTCCGCATCCGCAGAGTGCCGCAGTCATCAGCACAGCCAGAACGAGCGAAAGAATCCGTTTTTTCATAGATAATCTCCTTCTTGCTCCAATATGAAATTGTGGCTCCGGCCGAAAAAATGCCGGGCAGATGAAGAATAGCATAAAAGCGGCTTAAAAGCAATGATTCTTTGCAATTCTTAAACCACGCGCGTTGCGCTTTTCCCGGCGCTGTGGTAAGATAACAGCAAGTCAGAAGTGCGGAAAGGGGGAAGTTTACCGATGGACAACGAGACCGCGTCCCATTCGGCGCTGATCGCGTGCCTGCTGGAGATGGGGGAGCTGCTGCTGAACTGCGGGGCGGAGATCAGCCGCATCGAGGACACCCTGCAGCGCCTCGGCAGAGCCTACGGGGCGGAGCGCATGGACGTGTTCGTCATCCCCTCGCTCATCAGCGTGACGCTCTCCTTCCCCGGCAACGAGGCCGTCACCGAGACACGGCGCATCCGCTCGAGCGGGGGCAACGACTTTTACCGCCTCGAAAAGCTCAACGACCTGAGCCGCCGCTGCTGCGCCGCGCCCCTGCCCATCGACGGGCTGCGCGCCGCTCTCGACGGGATCGCGGCCGGGAAGAAGCCCCGCTCCGTCGTGTACCTCGGCAGCGTCCTCGCCGCCGGGAGCTTCGCCGTCTTCTTCGGCGGCACGCTCTGGGACGGGCTTGCGGCGGGCGCGTTCGCCCTGCTGATCTGCGCTTTGCAGGAAAAACTGGGGCAGACGGCCCTCAACACCGTGGCCTTCAACCTGGTGATCTCCCTGCTCACGGGCCTGGCCGTCGGGCTTCTCACCATGGCCCTGCCGTTACTCCACATGGACATGATCCTCATCGGGGACATCATGCTGCTCATCCCCGGCATCGCCATGACCAACGCCGTGCGCAACATCCTGGTGGGGGACACGATCTCCGGCGCGGTGAGACTCGCCGAGAGCCTGATCTGGGCGCTGGCGCTCGCGGGCGGCTTCATGGTGGCGATGCTCGCGCTGGATCTGGCGGGGTGACGGCATGAAGGGAATCATCATTCAACTGCTGACGGCCTTTTTGGGCTCGCTCGGCTTCTCGCTGCTGTTCGGACTCAGAAAGCGCCACCTCTTTGCCGCGTCCCTGGGCGGGCTGCTGGTGTGGGGCCTGTATCTGCTCGCGGAGTATTATGTGCATTCGATCTTCCTTGCAAACCTGCTGGCCTCGGCCTTCGCGGTGGTGTACGCCGAGATCCTCGCGCGGCGGCTCAAGTGCCCGGCGACGCTGTTCGTGCTGCCGGGGATCGTCCCGCTGGTGCCGGGCGGCTCGCTCTACTACGCGATGAGCCATGCCGTGCGCCGGGAGCTGGAGGACGCCTCCCTGTACGGCACCGCGACGCTCACCAAAGCCCTCGCCATCGCCGCGGGCATCAGCCTCGTCCTCGCTGTGCGCGAGCTGCACACGAGACGGTGAGGCGAGCATGGGCGAAACTCGCGGCCGCCCGGCGGGATGAAGGAAAAGAATAAATGAAATGTACGGCGAATTCGTGGGATGACACGATTTCGCCGTACATGATTTTATGAATATGACTTTGCGCCCCACCCCTGCGATGAAAACCGAGAATGTAAACGCTGTCTCACCCTGTCCATCTTCTGTAATCCTGCCCCATATCCCCCTGGATCGAGGCGAGGTAGAGGCTGTACAGTCCGGGATACCGGTCCCACAGGGCACGGATTTCGCCGTCCGGGTCCATGTCGGCCGCAGCGCGCATGTCGCCGGAGAAGTAAGCGCGGTTGAGCGCCACGAGGTATTCCGTCATGCGTTCGATCTCCTCCGCCGTGTAGTCTGAGAGGGAAAGCTCCTCCGCCGTGCTCGTCCGGTTTCGTGCGTCGAAATATCCGACGGCATAGGCGGCAAAGTCCAGAAGCTCCGGCTCCGTCCGCCCCTCCGCCCGCGCCCAGGCGGACACGTCCGTCTCCCGTGTCTCATAGCGGAGCGCTCCGTCCTCCACGCTGACGATCCCGTACTGACAGGGCGAGACGGAGAGGGCGGAGGTGGCAATCTCGGTCAGACCGTCCGCCGTCATCCAATGCTGCACATGCAGGTGCCCGCTGAGATAGAGGAGCACACCGTATTCCCGGAAGAGCGCAGCCAGCTCTTCTGCCCGGTCGATCACGTAGCCCCCGCGGAAGACGGTCTGCTGAAAAAGATTCTGATGCCCCGCGGCGAGGACGAAGACGCCCGCGCGCCTCGCGTCCTCCAACTGCCCGCGCACCCATCGCAGCGTTCCGTCAGAGATGCCGCAGGGATGATCCCGCGTGTTGAAATCCAGCATCATCACCCGCGCCGTGTCATTCAGGGGGCAGACATAGCTGAGCGAATCCGCGTCCTCGCTGAGGGCCTCGTCATAGCCGAAGTCCCGGTAGATTTCCCGAAACACCGACGCCGATGCGGAGGGAACGCGCGTAAAACCGTCCCCGGAAAAGGCGGCGGCGCCGGGGTTGTCCAGATCGTGATTGCCGGGGACCACCAGCACCGGGAAGCCCGCAGCCTCAAGCCTGCGCAGCTTCTCCGCCAGCGCCTCGTGGCTCAACACCGCGCCGTTGAAGCTGAGATCCCCGGTCAGCAGCAGGGCGTCGGGCCGCTTCGCCTCGACCTCGGCGAAAAAGGCGTCGGTGAGCTCCTCCATATAGCGCATGAGCTTGCCGTCAGAGTTTTCTGTCAGCGCCGTGAAAAACGGACCGTGGTCGGTCAGCGCCGGGGCGATATAGTGCAGATCGCTCGCCACGGCAACGCGGAAGCCGGGTTCGCCGCTCTCTCCCCGTGCAGAGCCGCAGAGCAGGAGGGCGAGCAGGAGCGGGATGAAGGCAATTCTTTTCATGTGAGACCGCCTTTCTTGTTTCGGCCGAAACGGACAGGATTTGCTTGAATAAACGAGGGCTGTCATATACAATAAGGTAACAGAAAGTCAGCATAGTAAATCCCCATGCGGAAGTATCCGCACCACGATACATGAAAGCATAGTCAGCATGGGGATTTACTTGTGCATGAATTCCGGTTGCCCCGCCAGGGGCGAGGAATTCGCACATTTAAATCTTACTATGGAAGCGTCAGCTTTCATAGTAAATCCCCATGTAGCAAGCCTTGCCACGATAAATAAAAGCTGATTCATGGGGATTTACATGTGCATGAAATCCGGTTGCCGCGTCAGCGGCGAGGATTTCGCACACTCAAAAATGACTATAAAGGCGTCAGCTTTTATAGTAAAGGAGTGGGAATGATGTACGCGCTGATCCCGTGCTGCCTGCTGCTCGCGGGCGGGTTTCTGACGGCTGAGCGGAGAAACCGGCCCCGGCTTGCGCTGCTGCTCAAGGGCCTCGCGTCCCTGTGCTTTGTCGCGCTGGGGCTGCTCTGCGGCGGGAGGAGCCTCGTGACCGCGGGGCTTGCGCTCGGCTGCATTGCCGACGTGGTGCTCGGGCTGCGGAAGCTGTTCAAATCGCGGCGGACGCTCTTCTTCCTCGCCGGGAGCGTCGTGTTTCTCTGCGGCCACGCAGCCTACCTCACGGCGGTGTGGCCCATGGGGCGGAGCCCGGCGCTGTGCCTGCTTCTCGGCCTTGCCGCGGGCGCCGCGCTGCTCGGCCTGCTCTACTCCCAAATCGAGGCGGGCAGAGCTCTGAGAGCCTTCGGCGCCGTCTACTTCGGGGTCTTCTCCCTGCTCTGCGCAGCGGCGATCCGGAACGCCGCTGCCGCGCCGGGGGGCTTCACCGTCCTGTTCGCGGCGGGCGTGCTGCTGTTTATAAGCAGCGACGTGCTTTTGAACCTCTACAGCTTCGGGCGAAAAAAGCTCGGTTACCCATGGCGCGTGACCTACAGTCTCCTGTACTACGCGGGCCAGCTTCTGATCGCGCTGAGTCTGGGCTTCACCTGACAAACAGCTTTACAAGAATATCTCTCAGCTCCGCCGCGCTCACCTCGCAGCAGGTGTTGCGGACGGAGTTGTTGTTTTCCCAGCGCGGCAGGGCGGCGTCGATCTCAGACGCGGTCATGGTGATCGCGTTCTCCGGCAGGCAGAGCGTGACCAGCTCCGAAAGCTGCTCGCGCGTGAGGCCGAGCTCGTCGAAGAAGCGCGCTTCATACGCCCCGTCCTTTTTCCGCACGAGGTCCAGCAGGGCGGGCAGGAAGCGGGCGCCGGCAAAGCCGTGGGGGACGCGGAAGTTCTCGGTCAGGTAATAGCCCAGGGTGTGGGGAAAGCAGGTCCCGGTGCCGCAGATGGCAAGCCCGCCCAGCAGGGAGGCGTCGTAGAGCTCCCGGCGCTGCTCAAGGCTGAGTTCCTGCCCCTCCACCGCCGCCAGCAGGGGCGCGTACAGAAGCCGGATGCCGCGGACGGAGAAGGCGCGGGACGCCTCGTCCGCGTTTTTGTTGAAAAAGCTCTCCGCGCAGTGGCCCAGCACGTCGATCCCCGTGGAGAGGGTGACGGGCAGGGACAGCGACCGGGTGTAGCGCGGATCGCCGAAGGCGCAGCGGGCGAAGAGGCGGTCGTCGTGGATACTGTGCTTTCGCCCGCTCCCGTCGGTGAGGACGGAGACCTTCGTCACCTCGCTGCCGGTGCCCGAGGTGGTGCCGACGAGGGCGATGGGCAGGGGAGGGGCGGCCCAGGCCTTTTGATAGAAGCCCTCCTCGTCGAGGCCGGGGTTGGCCGCAAACACGGCCGCCGCCTTCGCGGCGTCGAGGGCCGAGCCGCCGCCGATCCCGACGACGAAATCCGCGCCGAAGCCGTGGGCCGCCCGGCCCGCTTTGAGGCAGGACTGTACCGACGGGTTTTGCTCGATCTCATCGAAGACGCGGAAGGGGACGCCGACCTTCTCCAGCGCCTGCGACACGTCGTCGAGCGCGCCGCTTTTTTTCGCGGCGTGTTTTCCCGTGACCAGGATGCAGCGCGCGCCGAGTCCGGCCAGGAGCGATGCGTTGTTCATAACGGCCCCGTCGGCGCTCAAAACCCTGACGGGCATGAAGTATTTCATGGCAGTACCTCCCAAACGGTGTTTTCAACATTGTACCACACGCCGCGTTTTATTCAAGCGCGGGCGAAAAAAGATGAAACAATCTGAGGTTTGCTCTTGATGTGCCTTGGGATAGCTGATATAATGTCTTATCCATTTATGTCAACCCGGACGGACATCGAAAAGCAAAGGCGGTTTCAATGAAAATCATTCACGGAATCAAAATCGGCGGCCTGCAGCAGAAGATCTTCAATCTGATGCTGATCGTGATCCTCGCGCTG
>CADAAM010000030.1 GCA_902785905.1 Oscillospiraceae bacterium
GTACCGCGAGGCCAATTCTCTTGCTGCCTCTGTCTGATGCTTTTTCTCACGCATTCAATTTTTTAGCTTATTGTGTCCAATTTTTGTTGACTACTGCACGCGGGGGATCGGCCATGCCAGCCCCCTTTAGGCAAGGGGGCCATATCCCCCAGTCATGGCCTCGCGGGAGATCGGCCATGCCAGCCCCCTTTAGGCAAGGGGGCCGAATCCCCATGCCGGACTGTTATCGCGCTTCAGCTGCTAAAAAAATTCGAGATGATCCGATAGAAACCCATAGAAAGGCAGAGAGGGCGTGAGCTTCGGCTCCCGCCCTCTCTGCCTGTGCCATGCGGGCGGCGAAGGCTTGACAAGCCGCCGCGGCAACTCTATAATTTTCATATTGTGAAGAAAAAGCCCGAAGCGGAGAAGAGGGGAGCGGCGCGCTATGATTCAACAGAGCTATTATTTCGGAGTGTTCCTCCTGTCCTTCCTGCTGACGCTCTGCTACGTCTTCCTCTGGCGGCCGCGCTTTGATACGCATATGAGCGTGATCTTTATCCTCATCCCGATCGCAAACCTCGCCTACTGGCTGCTGTACATGGCGCGCGACCGGGAGACGGTCATGGCGCTGCTGAAGGTGGTGTACGCGGGCGGCTGCTTCCTGCCGTGGCTGAGCACCATGTGCGTGATGGGCCTTTGCCGCATCCGGGTCAGCCGCGGCGTGCGCTACGGCCCCGTCCACACGGTGCACTATGTCCTGATCGTGCTCTACCTGATGGCAAACCTCGCGGCGCTCTATTATACCTACCGGAAGAAAAAGCAGGTCTCGCGCCGCATTCTGGTGCTCCTCTTTCTGCCCATCCCGGTCTCCATCGGAGGCTACTTCGCGGGCCACGCGCTGCTGCCCCCCGGGTTTGAGCTCATGCCCCTGAGCTATCTGCTGTCTCAGGCTCTCTATCTGCTGATCGCGCGGCGCATGGTGCTCTACAACGTCAGCGAAATGGTGATCGAGTCCATGGTGCAGTCGGGCGAGACCGGCTTTGTCACGGTGGATCTCGCGTGCAATTACCTCGGCAGCAACGCCAGCGCCAAGCGCTTTCTGCCGGAGCTGCGCACGCTCACGGTGGACAGGCCCGTCGGAGAGAGCGAAGAGCTGCGCGAGAGCGTGCTCCGCTGGCTGGAGCGCTTCAAGAACGACCCGAACGACGACAAGTCCCTCTGGCGGCACCTCGATGAAAACGGGGAGGAGCGCTGGTACAGCGTGGACGTCAGCGATCTCTACGACGGGCAGCGCAGGTGCGGCTATCAGATCTTCCTCCAGGACGACACACAGCGGCAGAAATACATCGCTCTGCTCGACCGCTACAACGCCGACCTCCAGGCCGAGGTGAACGCCAAGACCGAGCGCCTTGTCGTCATGCACGACAGGCTCATTCTCGGCATGGCCTCCATGGTCGAAAGCCGCGACAACTCCACCGGCGGCCACATCCGCAGAACCAGCGAGGGCGTGCGCATCCTGATCGAGACGGCGCGGGAAAACGGCGCGCTCAGGCTCACGGACGAGTTCTGCAAAAATATCGTCAAGGCCGCGCCCATGCACGACCTCGGCAAGATCGCGGTGGACGACGCGGTGCTCAGAAAGCCCGGCCGCTTTACCCCGGAGGAATTTGAAAAGATGAAGGCCCACGCCGCCGAGGGGGCGCGCATCGTGCACGAGATCCTGCGCGACACCGACGACGAGTCTTTCCGCCGCATCGCCGAAAACGTCGCCCACTACCACCATGAGCGCATGGACGGCTCCGGCTACCCCGACGGCCTGAGAGGGGAGGACATCCCGCTCGAGGCGCGGATCATGGCCATCGCGGACGTGTACGACGCCCTGGTCAGCAAGCGCGTCTACAAGGACGCCTTCAGCTTTGAGAAGGCCGACCGCATCATCATGGAGGGCATGGGCCCGCAGTTCGACGAAACGCTCAGAGAGACCTATGCGGCCGCGCGTCCGAAGCTCGAGGCGTACTATTCCAATTTGTAAACAATGGAGACGATATGACTTCTCTTCTTCTCGCGGTGATCTATCTCATTTTCATCAGCCTCGGTCTGCCGGACTCGCTCCTGGGCTCCGGCTGGCCGAAGATGCAGACGGCGTTCGGCGTGCCCTCGTCCTGGGCGGGCTATGTGTCCATGACCATCTGCTTTATGACCATCATCTCGGCGCTTTTGAGCACCCGCCTCATCCGCCGCTTTCACACCAAATGGATCGTGATCGTGTCGATCCTGCTCACGGTCCTGGGCCTGCTTGGCTTTTCGATCTCCACGCGGTACTGGATGCTCTTCATCTTCGCCGTGCCCTACGGCCTCGGCGCGGGCTCCATCGACGCCTCGGTCAACCACTATGTGGCAAACCACTTCCCGGGCTCCGTGATGAACTTCCTGCACTGCTTCTACGGCGTGGGCGCGGTCATCAGCCCGGCCATCATGTCCTTGGCGCTCAAGGTCGCCCGCTGGAACGAGGGCTACCGCTGGACGGCGTATATCCAGACGGGCATCCTGCTTGTCTGCGTGCTGTCCCTGCCGCTCTGGAAGAAGAGCGGGACCGCCTCGGACGAGGAGGAGCTGCGCGGCGGCGCGGGCATACGCGAGACGCTCGGCAGGCCCGGCGTCCTGCTCACGCTGATCGCCTTCTTCGCCTACTGCTCCGGCGAGGCCACCTGCTTTCTCTGGACGCCCAGCTACTTTGCCGGGACAAAGCAGGGCCTGAGTGACGAGACCGTCGCCGCCTTCGGCTCGCTGATCTTCGGCGGCCTCATGCTGGGCAGGCTCATCTCGGGCTTTGTCTCCAACCGGCTCGGGGACAGGCGGCTCATCCGCATCGGCATCGCCGCGGAGCTTGCCGGCATCCTGCTGATCCTGCTGCCCACGGCGGGCTGGGGCCTCGCGGCGCTCGGCTTCGTCGTGACCGGCGCGGGCATGGGCCCGGTCTATCCCGCCATCCAGCACATGGCCCCGGCAAACTTCGGCAAGAGATACAGCGCCGCGGTCATCGGCCTGCAGATGGCCTCCGCCTATGTCGGCAGCACCTTCATGCCCATGGTCTTCGGCCATATCCAGCAGGCCGTCGGCATACGGATCATGCCGCTGTGGCTGCTGCTCTTCGCCGCGCTCAACCTCGGCATGCTCGAGATCACATATCGGAAAATATAGTGCGAAAGCTCTGCTTCCACAGCGGGGACCGCTTTATCTGCGGTCTCCGCTGTTTTGCTCATATTGCCCGCCGTGCCGCTCATATATATGAGTCACAGAAAGCGTAAAAACGCAGGGGAGTGGTGTGAGTGCGATACAGCTTAGAGGAGCGGGCCTGCGATCTGGCCGTGTACATCATCGAAAAGCGGTGCACCGTGCGCGCCGCCGCGAAGAAGTTCGGCGTCAGCAAGTCCACCGTACACAAGGACCTCACGGAGCGCCTGCCGCACGTGAACCCGGGCCTGTATGCCCAGGTGCGCGCGCTGCTGGATCTCAATAAGGCGGAGCGCCACATCCGCGGCGGCCTCGCCACGAGGAGAAAATATAGTAAACGAAAATGATTTTTGTTTACGATATAAAGGCGATACGGAACGATCCGCCCGGACATAGAAAAAGGAGCCGCGCAGGCGGCTCCTTCAAGCTGTCGACAAAGCGCCGACAGCTTGAAGGCAAAATGGGAACTTCCGAAAAAGTTCCCATTTTGGCATGGATTGTACGTGAAGGGGGACTCCCCGTCCCCCTTCACGGATCCCCCTTACAAGACCAGCTTGGTTTGCAGGGGCTTTTCTGCAGTCTGAAAGGAGCCGCGCAGGCGGCTCCTTTTTTGATTAACATAATGAAAGCAACATAAAGCTATTCGTGGATCTCCAGGGGCATATTGTCGGGATCGCGGAAGAAGGTCATTTTCTTTCCGGTGAAGCTGTCGAGGCGCACCGGCTCACATTCAATGCCGAGGGCGGCGAGCTCGGCCGCGGTCTCGTCCACGCTCTCCACGCGAAAGGCGAGATGGCGCAGCCCGTATGCCTCCGGCGACAGTCTCGCGGGGTGGCCGCCCATGATGAACAGCTCAAGCTCGGTCTCCTCATTTACGCGGAGATCGATTTTCCAGTCATCGCGCTCGGGCCGGTAGTTTTCGCGGATGACGGCAAAGCCGAGCTTTCGCACATAGAAATCCAGGGCGGCGTCCCGGTCGGAACAGATGAGCGCGATATGGTGAACGGCGTTCAGTTTCATGGGCAGACTCCCTCCGTGGTTTACCGAAAACTAATCACATAAAATCAGATACATAAAACGGAAAACATAAATCGGTTTACATAAAGCGGTCCAGATAGCGCGCCAGCTCGTCGAACCTGCTGCGAAGCTGCTGCTCGCGGGCGCGAAGCTCCTCCGTGAGCCTGGCCTGCTCGGCCTCCCACCCGGCGCTGAGCCGGTCCGGGGCGCTCTGCATCTGATCGAGGCGGCGCTGGCCCTCGGCCATGATGTCGCCGCGCAGCTTCCGATAGCTGTCCGTCAGCTCCCGCATCCGGGCCTTCTGGCGATCGCGGCTCTGGTTGTAGCCGTCCATGGCCTGCGCGATGTTGTGGATGAGCTCGTCGGTCAGCCCCGCGTGGACGGGGTACTTCCCGGCGCGGTAGTTGTCGATCACGACCTCGTAGCGGCGGCAGGCGTTGGCGACGGCGTCCTCCCAGGAGAGGTAGAGCTCGCGCAGCGCCCCTTCGCCGACGGCCTTGAGGGCCTCGGGCTGTTTACATAATTCTTCGAGCTTCGCCGCCATGCCTGCGGCGTTTTCCTCAATGAGAAAGCCGCTGACGCCGTCCGTCACGTCCTCCGCCGCGCAGCTGCCCACGATCAGCACGCTGGGCAGGGAGCAGGCCGCGGCCTCGCGCACCACGAGACCGTTGGTGTCGAAGGTCGAGGGGAAGAGGAAGAGGTCGGCCCGGCAGTACCAGGCGCGGATGCGCTCGCGGTCATGGATGGGCTCGGCAAAGAACACCACGTCCGTAAGCCCCAGGTTTTCGGCACAGGCGACGATCTCCTCCTTGTCGCCGCCGCCCCCGACGAAGACCATGCGGAAAGCCTGGCACGTTCTCCGGCAGATCGAAGCCGCCGGTGACCTCCGCGATCAGCTCGTCGGAGACGCGGCCCTTTGGAAAATCGACGCCGTTCGGCATGACGAGCCAGTCCCCCTCGTAGCCGAGAGAGCGCAGGTTCTCGCCCGCGCCGCGGCTGACGGTCCAGACCTCGTCGCAGGCGGCGATGTTCTGGACAAGCAGGCGCTTGGCCTCGTCCTGGAGCAGTTTGGAAGAGATGGCGTTGGCGATGTCGATGTCGAACTTCGTGTGGTAGGTGAGCACCAGCGGCACGTCGATGCTGTCGCGCAGGGAGCGGGCCAGCATGGTGGACGTGATGGGACAGTGGCTGTGGATGAGGGAGAAGTGCTCGGCGGCCAGCTTCTTCTGCACCTCGGGGGAGAAGGGAAAGCCCGCGTGATAGCCCACGAGTCTGGTCAGGTCCACGCTCGGATAGCGCAGCACGGGGAAGGGGAAGACCGAATCGTCGGCCTGGGCGTTATACGGCGTCACGACAGTGGCCCTGCCGTGGGCGCGGTTGATGATAGCGGCGTAGTTTGTGACGGCGTTGGCCACCCCGTCGATCTCCGGCGGGAAGGAATCGTTGACGAGACAGATGTTGAAATTGTCAGACATAGTTGCTCCTTCATGGAAATCCGGGCGGGAGACGGTTCGCCTCCGCCCGGTTTATCTTGGCTCCCCCTCCGGGGGAGCATAGCGGCGTGCGATAAGCGAGAGTGCTCAATTGCGAGACTTTGTCTCGCAATTGAAGTCAGCCCTTGTCCTGCTTGATGACGCCCACGCGGTAGGCCTCGAGCAGGAGCATCAGGTCGTCGATCTTGGCGGCGATCTCGCGGCCGTCGTTGGTGTCGGCGATGGTGACCCGCTTTGCGTAGGTCAGCACCGGGATGATCCTCGAGTCCATGTCCCGGTTGTTGCGCACGGTCTCCTCCGCGGTGGCGAAGGGCTCATGCTCGGACAGGTACATCTCGTGGGAGTTGGACACCAGAGTGTAGCCCGCGATGCCGGTGACGGACTGGTAGGCCTTGGACATGCCGCCGTCGATGATGACCAGCTTGCGCGGCACCTTGATGGGGGTCTCGCCCTTGCGGATTTTCACGGGGATGTGGCCGTTGACGATGACGGCCTCGGGGTCGGTGATGCCGAACTCCTCCAGCACGCGGTCGCAGGCCTCGGCGTTGTAGGCCAGGGTGAAATAGGGGTCGGAGTGCTCCTTGTGCAGCTTCTTGTCCTCGACGAAGTAGCGCTCGAAGGTGGCCATCTTGTCCTTGCCGAACAGCGGCGACTTGCTGCCGCACCAGAGATACCACATGAAGTCCGCCCCGCGCTTGCGCCTCTCCTTGTCCTTGGAGTAGCGGCCCTGGCGCACCAGCTCCTCACAGCGGTCGAAGAGGCCGCGGCCATGGCAGCTCACGCCGTAGATGTCCATCTCGGTAAAGCTGCCGTCGGCCTCCATCGGGATGCAGCCGTGGAACATCAGACAGCCGTTGTAGTAGCGGTACATGGCGCCCTTTTTGTACAGAAAGTCGATATGGCGCTGGAGCTTGTCGCAGTTGAGGAAGGAGAC
The DNA here is from genome assembly GCA_902785905.1 of Oscillospiraceae bacterium. Classification (GTDB taxonomy): domain Bacteria; phylum Bacillota; class Clostridia; order Oscillospirales; family Oscillospiraceae; genus Limivicinus. Next base: position 6,658 of record CADAAM010000030.1, read on the forward strand.
CTGCAGGCCCTCCAGCACCTTCTGCTCCCCGGGCGTGAGGGCGTAGGGGTCGGCCGGGTCGATGGTCGGGAAATTCGTGTCCCGCAGGGGGTATTCCGCCCCGTCGATGGTCACGACGCCGCGCGTGAGATCCATCTTGTCCAGCAGCATACGGTCGTCCATGCGGTACTCGGGGTGGAGCTTCGCGGTCTGCCCCTCGATCTTGAACTGGATGACGGCCATGGCCTTGTGCATCTTGGCGATGATCTCGTCGTCGTGGGGGTCGGCCTCGTCGCCCGGGCCGGTCTTGGGCATGAAGCAGGCGCAGGGGTCGTTTGCGTAGGTCTCCAGCGCGAAGAGGGACAGGGGCCGCATGTTGATGCCGTAGCCGCCCTCCATGAAGTCGTAGTTCTTATAGCGCAGGCAGATGCGCACGGCGTTGGCGATGCAGCACAGCTCGCCCGCTGCCGCGCCCATCCAGAGGATGTCGTGGTTGCCCCACTGGATGTCGATGTGGCGCTGCTTTTCCAGCTCGTCCATCACGAGATGCGGGCTGTCGCCGCGGTCAAAGATGTCGCCCACGACGTGGAGCCTGTCGATGACGGAGTCGTGCACCAGATGGCACATGGCGATGATGAAGCTGTCGGCGGCGTCGGTGTCGATGATGGACTGGATGATCTGGCCGAAGTAGTCCTCTTTGTTGAAATCCTTGCTGCCGGTGGTCATGAGCTCGGTGATGATGTACTCGTAGTCCTTGGGCAGCATGCGCTGCACCTTGGAGCGGGTGTATTTGGAGGTCGTGATCTTGCAGATGGCGATGAGCTGCTTGAGGGTGATGGTGTACCACTCGGGGGTTAACTGCCCGTGGTGGCGCATGTGGCGGAGCTTGAGCTCGGGGTAGTAGATCAGCGTCGCCAGCGCGTCGCGGTCGGCGGAAGGGACGTAGTCGCCCAGCGCCTGGTCGATCTTGCGCCGCACCGAGCCGGAGGCGTTGCGCAGGATGTGGCGCAGACCCTGATACTCCCCGTGGATGTCGCTGATGTAGTGCTCGGTGCCCTTCGGCAGGTTCAAAATCGCGCGCAGATTGATGATCTCGGTCTGCACCGCCTGCGTGGTGGGATAGCTGCGGGAAAGCGTTTTGAGATAGCGCAGGGTCTTCTCGTCAAAAGTCATCTCTGTCATAGCCTGCTCCTTTAATGTTAACATATTATGGTTTACATAACCTAGATCCCCCGAGAGGGGAGCATAGCGACGCGCAAGAAACGCGCGACGATCAAAGCGCTGCTGTCATGGCCGATCTCCCGCGAGGCCGTGACTGAGAGGGCTTGGCTCCCCCTTCGGGGGAGCTGTCATGGCCGATCTCCCGCGCGGCCATGACTGAGAGGGTGTACGTCAACGCAAGCCCTCTCCGCCCCAGTGTGCGCACTGGGGCACCTCCCCCGAGGGGGGAGGCAAGCTCTCCGCCCCAGTGTGCGCACTGGGGCACCTCCCCCGGAGGGGGAGGCAAGTATTCCTCAGAGCGGGCGCCTCACTCCACCCAATAGACCCGTCCGGCCTTGCGCTCCTTTGCCGGGGGGAGGGAGCCGTCGGGGTATCCGACGATGCAGTGGCCGATGCCCTCGTAATCGCCCTCGATGCCGAGCTCCTTCAAAATTGCCTTCCCCTCGTCGGAGTCAAACTCCTGGCGGGCGCGGTTGATCCAGCAGCTGCCGAGACCCAGGGCGTGGGCGGCGAGCATCATGTTCCCCATGGCGAGCGCCCCGTCGTATACATGGTTATAGCTTGATTTGTCAGCCAGCACCAGCAGCACGGCCGGCGCGCCGTAGAAGGGGTCGAAGCCCTCAGCCCAGCCGCCGATTCTGCGGTTCATCTCCATGAGCCGATCGCGGAGCTTCCTGTCCGTGATCGCTACAATAATGGCCGACTGCAGACCCTTGCCGCTCGGGGCGTAGAGCCCGGCCTCGATGATCTGCTCCAGCACCTCCCGCGGCGGCGTCTCCGGCCGGTAGCTCCGGCAGCTCCGGCGGGTCAGAAGCAGCTCCATGTTGTCCATCAGGCATCCTCCTCCACGTCGATATCCAGCCCGAGCTCACGGGGGCGAAAGCGCGGGCACACATTCTCCGACACCTTGATGACCGATGCGGCCAGCCTTGTGCCGATCTCCACGGCCTCGCGCATGGACTTGCGGTAGGTCAGGCCGATGGCCACGCCCGCGCAGAAGGCGTCCCCCGCGCCGGTGGTGTCGCGCACCTTGACATGCTCGGCGGGGTAGAAGCCCACCTCTCCGCTGCGGCTGGCGTAGACCGCGCCGCGGCTGCCCATCGTGACCACGATGGAGGGGATGTTCGCGCTCTCGAGCCTTGTGGGCAGATCTGCGCAGAGATCCTCGGGCGTCGATTTGGAGTAGTCGGTTACAAAGAGAATACCTGCCTCGGCCTGGTTGCAGACGAAGCAGTCCATGCGCTGGAGAAGATCGCGCCGCTCGGTCGCGATGCCCATGTTGGCCACCACGCCGTAGACGGGCTTGCCGTACTTCTCCGCCAGATCCAGCGTTTTCTTGACGATGCGCTTGCCCATGTCGACCTCGACGACCACGCTGTCGGCGGCGCTGATGATCTCATCGCCCTTCTCGTCCAGGATGTCCCGGATGCGGTCGAGATCGGGGCGCTGGGAGATGGAGCCCGCGAGATCGCCCGTCTGGTCGAAGACCGCCAGCCACATCCCCATGCCGTTCGGGACGGCGCGGATATAGTCGGTGTTGACCTTGTGGCTGCGCAGCTTGCGCAAAACCTCCTCGCCCTGGGCGCTCTCGTCCACAAGGCTGACGAAGGTGGGCCGCAGCTCCACATTCGCGATGTCCTCGGCGACGTTGCGGCCCACGCCGCCGTGCACAAATTCGACGGAGCCGGCGTTGCGCCCCGTCGGCAGATAGAGATCCTGGGGAAAGCCCTTGATGTCCACGAATACCGCGCCGATGACCACGATCGCCATACGCGCCCTCCTTTGACAGAGTTGTTTTTTCTCTCTTATGACATAACTATAAAAAGAATGTGAATATTTGTCAATGGGAAACGAAAAGCATTTTCTTTTTTCTGATATTGTGCTACAATTCTTGTCGTCGATTGAAAACAATGTTTTCAATCGAGGTACTCGCGCTTGCGTCGTCGCAAGCTCAATATCTCTCGCCTCCGCCAAGCGTGGCGAAGGCTCGCTCATTTCGCTGCTCCTCCTTTCAAATTCAAAGCATCTGCTTTGAATTTGTGAGGAAAACGGAAGGCGCGAAGGGGAGCCTTCACGGCGCTTCGGAACCGTGGAAGCGAACTGACGTGAGTTTTGTTTGACGACGGCGCGAGGCCTCGCAGCAAGCTCGGTTCGTCGCGCGCTTCCCGCGCGTCGCCATACTCGGCTTAAGGTGTTTTTGAGGCGGCAAAGCTGCCTCAAAAACGATTCGAAATTCCCCACGGGGGAATACCATAACTGGTTAAATCAAAAGGAGGCTGTGTCCATGTCCGTCAACATTCGTCCCTTTGGCTTCACCCGCGAGGGGGAGGAGGTCAAGGCCTATACCATCACCAATGAGATCGGCGCGTCCTGCACCCTGCTCGACTACGGCGCGACGATCCGGGCTCTCTGCGTCCCGAATAAGGACGGGGGCCTGACCGACGTCGTTCTCGGCTACGACAGCGTGGCGGAGTACGAAAACGCGAATTGCTTCCTCGGCGCGACCATCGGCCGCTTTGCCAACCGCCTCGGCGGCGCGAAGTTTGAGCTCGGCGGAAAAGAGTATATCCTCGCCAAAAACGACGGGGACAACTGCCTCCACGGCGGCCTGCGCGGCTTTGACCGCCGCGTCTGGCAGGCGGAGATCACGGACGACTGTGCCGTGCGCTTCTCCCGTCTCAGCCCCGACGGGGAGGAAAACTTCCCCGGCAATCTCAGCGTCTCCGTCACCTTCCGCCTCACACGCGAGGACTGCGGACTTATCATCGGCTACAAGGCCGAGGGCGACGCCGACACCATCGTGAACCTCACCAACCACAGCTACTTCGATCTCTCCGGCTGCGGCAAGGCCATGGAGCAGACCCTCTGGATCAACGCCGACCGCTATCTCGAGCTCGGCGCGGGTACGCTTCCGAGCGGCAAGATCGCCCCCGCCGCCGGCACGCCCTTCGACTTCACGCTGCCGAAGCCCGTCGGGCGGGACATCGAAGCCGACAACGAGCAGCTTCGCCTCGGCTGCGGCTACGACCACAACTTCTGCCTCAATAACCCCGCCGACGCGGCCCAGCTCTCGAGCGCCGAGACCGGCATCCTCATGTATGTCTCCACCACCATGCCCGGCGTGCAGTTTTACAGCGGCAACTTCCTGGATGAGCACCCCGGCAAGGACGGCAGGATGATCCATCGCCGCGGCGCGGTCTGCCTCGAGACCCAGCTCTGGCCAGACGCGATGAACCACTGGGGCTTCCCGTGCGCGATCCTCAGAAAAGGGGAGAAGCTGGAGAGCGAGACGAGCTATTTCTTCTCCGTAAAGCGAGATTAAGCGCGTTCCCCGTTGGGCTTGGCTCCCCCTCTGGGGGAGCTGTCACAATGCGTCTCCCACAAGCATTGTGACTGAGAGGGTGTACGTCGCTGCAGACCCTCTCCGCCCCAGTGTGAGCACTGGGGCACCTCCCCCGGAGGGGGAGGCAAGCTCTCCGCCCCAGTGTGCGCACTGGGGCACCTCCCCCGGAGGGGGAGGCAAGTTGATGCATTACACATAGAACCAACAAAAGAGGGGTACATTATGGACAACAGACCTCACAGCAGAGACAAACGGGTCGGCTCCGGCTCCGTCAGCGCCGAAAAGGGGAGACGGGTCGGCACCGGCGGCCCCGTGGGCGGCGGACAGGGCGGCGGCTCCTTCCCCGGCGGTCCCCGCAGAAGCGGCGGCTCGAGAGGGCCCGGACGCGCGGGCGGCGGCATCGGCGTCGTCGGCCTCATTCTGATCGTGCTCTATACCTTCCTGCGCGGCGGCTCCGGCGACGTGCAGACCACCCCGGTCTCCACGCCGAAACCCACGGCCTACGTCACCGCCGCGCCCAGCCACACGCTCACTCCCCAGCAGGAGGGCCTTGAATCCATCGACGACGCGAACATGCTCTTCTCCTCCGACGGCTACGGCGACATGTCGGAGCTGATCGGCTCCCTCTTCGGCTACGGAGAGAGCTATTCGGGCACGAACCCGACGGGCGGAAGCTCGACCGGCGGCGGGCTTCTGCAGGATCTGCCCGGCGTCCAGTCCACACCGAAGCCCACGGCCGCGCCCAAACCGACGGCGACGCCCAAACCGACGGCCACGCCCAAGCCCGCCAATACGCCGAAGCCGACGGCGGCCGCGCCCCTCGCCGATGTGCGCGGCAAGCGCGTCACGCCCAAGGGTGGCGGTAAGGACACAGTCACGGTGATGGTCTACATGTGCGGCACGGACCTCGAATCCAAGTACGGCATGGGCACCTCGGACCTGACGGAGATGACCAAGGCCAAACTCTCCGACAAGGTCAATGTGATCGTGGAGACCGGCGGCTGCAAGAGCTGGAAAAACAGCGTGGTCTCCAGTACCAATAATCAGGTCTACCGCGTGCGGGACGGCGGGCTCGAGCGCCTTGAGTCAAACTTCGGCAAAGCCGCCATGACCGACCCCGCCAACCTCACGAAGTTCATCCAGTACTGCGCGAAAAACTACCCCGCCAACCGCAATATCCTCATCCTCTGGGACCACGGCGGCGGCTCCATCAGCGGCTACGGCTACGATGAAAAGACAGGCGGCCGCGCGTCCATGACCCTGCCGCAGCTTGACAAGGCCCTGGACGACGCAAACGTCGTCTTCGACTGGATCGGCTACGACGCCTGCCTCATGTCCACGCTCGAGACGGCCCTCGTCTCCGCCAAGTACGCCGACTACCTCATCGCCTCCGAGGAGGTCGAGCCCGGCACCGGCTGGTACTACACCGACTGGCTCAACGCCGTCTCGAAGAACACCTCCGTCTCCACCGAGAGCCTCGGCAAGACCATCATCGACAGCTATGTCACCGCCTGCCGCCAGCGCTCCTACAACGCCCAGGTGACCCTTGCCCTGACCGACCTCGCGGAGCTCCAGGGCAGGATTCCTGCCGCCTTCCGGGATTTCTCGGTCTCGACCAACGACCTCATCACCTCAGACGGCTACCGCCAGGTCTCCAACGCCCGCGCCGGGGCGCGGCAGTTTGCCCAGTCCACCCGCATCAACCAGGTGGACCTCGCGGACCTCGCCCTGCGCATCGGCTCGCAGGAGGGGCAGACGCTCGCCCGGACCATCCAGGACTGCGTCAAGTATAACGGCACCACCATCACCAAGTGCTACGGCCTGAGCATCTATTTCCCCTACGAGACCATGAGCTCCGTGTCCTCGGCCATCAACACCTATGACAGCCTCGGCCTCGATTCCGAGTACGCCAAGGTCATCAAGAGCTTTGCAAGCCTCGAGTACGGCGGACAGCTCGGCGGCGCCGCCTCTCAGGGCAGCTATAACAGCTACGGCGGCTGGGACAGCCTCTTCGGAAGCACAGGCGGCTCGTCCTCCTCGGGCTACGGCGGACTGCTGGACGTGCTGCTGGGCGGTTACGGCGGTTCCGGCAGCTCAAGCTACGGCAGCTCCCCCTACGGCAGCACCTCGCCCTCGGGCTCTCTCTCCGGCAGCTACACCAACAGCTACGGCCAGCAGAGCGCGGGCTACAGCATCGACGCCTCCGACCTTCTCGGCCTGCTCTCGGCCTTCTCCGGCAGGAGCCTGCCCGCGGACCGCGCCTGGCTCGACGCCGACCTGATCGCAGGCTCCGCCGACAAGCTCGCAGACAATTTCCTCGATCCCGGCCGCATCACGGTGAGCTACAAAAACGGCAGGCCCGTCCTCTCCCTCACGGACGAGGAGTGGGGTCTTGTCCAGACCGTGGAGCTCAACCTCTTCGCGGACGACGGGGAGGGCTACCTCGACCTCGGCCTCGACAACGTCTTCGAGTTTGACGGGGACGATCTCCTGCTCGAGACAGACCGCACCTGGCTGACGCTCGACGGGCAGTTGGTTGCCTACTATCTGGTCTCCGACTCCCAGAACCCGGACGGGAGCTGGACCACCGTCGGCCGCATCCCGGCGCTTCTCAACGGCGAGCTTGTCAACCTCCAGGTGATCTTTGACGACGAAAACCCCTACGGCAAAGTCACCGGGGCCTATCCCTTCTATGAAAACGGCGAGACCGAGACCGCCCCGAAGGGCCTCGTCCCGCTCGAGCGCGGCGATAAGCTCGAGTTTGTCTGCGACTTCTACGCCTATGACGGCAGCTATCAGAGCAGCTGCACCCTCGGCAGCGCCCTCACCGTACAGGGCGAGCCGACGCTTGAAAACCTCAGGCTCAACAACAGCGTGATCCCGAGCTACCGCATCACCGACATCTACGGCAACAGCTACTGGCTGCGGTTTTGACACTTATGTAAACCATATTTGCGCTCCGCAGGGGCAGCATTTCTAAATGATGTAAACTACCAACAGGAGGTAAAAATACCATGGGAATTCTTTCTACTCTGATCAAAACCGGCCTTGTCGCCGGGGCGAGCATCACCGCCTACCAGGCGATGACGGTCTCGAAGGATGAGGAGACCGGCAAGATCAAAACCGGCGACTTTGTGCGCAACTTCAAGGACCTCGCGGTCATGAACTCCCGCATGGTCGTCGACACGGTCAAGAGCAAGGTCGGCGGCGGAGCGGGGGAGTACCGCTACTCCGACAAGGGTGAGAACGGCTATACCTACCCCGACGCGGACGCGCCCGACAAGGTGACCGAGGTCTTCGAGACCATGAAGGAGAAGGCCCCCGAGGTCATCGACAAGGTGCAGGACTTTGTGGAGGATCTGCGTGAGAACGCCCCCGAGTACAGGGCGAAGGCCCAGGACTTCGTCGAGGACGTGAAGGAGGCCGCGAAAAAGGCTCTCGAGAAGGACGACAAGTAAAACAGATCAGATTCTTGATGCGCTCCGCTATAAAAAGCGGGGCGCTTATTCTTTGCCGACCGCGTTTTTTTATCGATATAATATTGATTAATTCCCGCTTATGTGGTATTTTATAAAAGATATTCTGCCTTTTTGATACTACGCACAGCGGACGCCGAGGGCGGGGGATCCCCGCGCGCGGCGGCGTACCCGGCGGCCGGAGCTGTGCCGGACAGGTGGCATAAGAGATATGATCCGAGAAAACCAAACGCTGCTGAACCGTCTGAATGTGGTCAGCGACGCGTTCATCAGTTATTTTACGCTTCCCGTCGCTTACTGGCTGCGCTTTCATGTCATGACAGGCGTCAAGACCGTGCAGCTGATCGGTTACCTGCGCCTGGGCTTGCCCGTTACGCTGCTCCAGCTGTTCACGCTGGCGGCCTTCGGCCTCTACCAGTCGACGCGGAAAACGCGCATCCGGCAGGAGGTCTCCCGCGTGCTGGCGGCCTGCCTGCTGGACATGCTGCTCCTGCTGGGCTGGCTGTATCTGCGCCATGACGTGGACTATTCCCGCTGGGTTCTGGCTATCTATTATATGCTGAGCGCGGGCACGCTCGCGGCCAAACGCGTCACGGTCAGGATCTCCCTCGGCATGCTGCGCTCGAGCGGGCGGAATCTCAAGCATGTCCTGCTCATCGGCGGCGGTCCTTCGGCGCGGAGATACTTCAAAGCCGTCTGTGATGAGAGACAGCTCGGCTATCATGTGAACGGCTATATTGCCAAGCACCCCTCGCCCGATCTGCCCCTGCCATATTTCGGCGGCTATGAGACGCTGGAGAGGGAACTCGACCGCATACAGCCGGACGAGGTCGTCTCCGCCATCGAGATGGAGGACTATGAGCTCACGCCCCATATCATCGAACAGTGCGAAAAAGCCGGCATCAAGCTGGCCATCGTCCCGTTCTATGCCGAGTACATGCCGGCGCGGCCGCAGTTTGACGACATAAACGGCGTGCCTATGCTGAACATACGCCGCATCCCGCTGGACAATTTCGCCAACGCCTTTGTCAAGCGCTTTCTGGATTTCGCGGCGGCGCTGGTCCTGATCGTCCTGCTGTCCCCGATCTTCCTCATCTGCGCGATCGGGGTGAAGCTGTCCTCGCCGGGGCCGGTGCTGTTCAGGCAGACGCGGGTCGGCAAGGACAGAAAGCCCTTTACCATGTACAAGTTCCGCTCCCTCGTGGTGAACAGCGAGGAGACGACGGCCTGGACCAGAAAGTCCGACGACCGCCGGACGGGCTTTGGCAGCTTCATCCGCAAATACAGTCTGGACGAGCTGCCGCAGCTCTTCTGCGTGCTGGCCGGGACCATGAGCCTGGTCGGGCCGCGGCCGGAAATCCCGCACTTTGTCGATCAGTTCAAGGATGAGATCCCGCTGTACATGGTGCGCCATCAGGTCCGCCCCGGCATGACCGGCTGGGCACAGATCAACGGCTTTCGCGGCGACACGCCCATAAGGGAGCGCGTGGAGCACGATCTCTGGTACATCGAAAACTGGAGCCTGTGGCTGGATATCCAGATCCTGCTGCGTACGGCGATGGGCGGCTTCGTAAACGAGGAGCGCCGCACGGACAAAACAGAAGAGAGGGAAAAGACCGCCGTCTGAGCGCGCGGCCTGCCCGATAAAAGGAGAAACAACGATGGAAACAGAAAAACAAAACACGGCGTCCTCGCCGATGAAGCGCGCGTATGCGGCATTCGCGGAAAAGTATGAGCAGGGGATATGGTATCTGCTCCTGCTGTGGTGCCTGCTGCCAATCATCATGTGTGCAAATTTTGCCGTCTCCGCGGCGACGGGCCGCTTCCCTTCGCCGGAGGAGCTTGCAAGGGAGGGCTTCACGCTCGGCAATGTCAATTACGATGAGGCGCTCGCATCCTATCAGCTGCTGTTCTTCATCCTTGGCGGGATCACGGTGTGCGTCGCCCTGGCCCTCCTGGTCTTCGCCCGGCGCAGGGTCTTCAGCCTGAAAGCCCTCCGGGCCCAGCCGTGGTTTTACCTGTTCGGTCTGTTCCTGCTGTGGTCCTGCGTATGCACGGCAAAAGCCGATTACAAATATTTCTCCCTGGTTGGCGGCAGCTATATGCGCGACGGACTGGTGAGCTATTTTATCTACGGCGCCGTCTTCCTCTGCGCGTCCGCCCTGCGGCGGGAGGACTACCGCCGGAAGCTCATGCTGTGCTTTACCGGCGTGGTCGCGTTTATCGCGCTCATCATGCTGGTGCAGGAAGCTACAGACATCTACTTCCTCAATTACTGCTTTTCGTCCGCAAGGGCGGTCGTGTTCAACCAGTTCAACCACCTCGGCTACATGCTGTGCATGAGCTCCGCCGCCTGCTTTGGCTTCTTCCTGTATGAGAGCGGGGACAAGCGCCTCAAGCTCCTGTACCTCGCGGGCTTCTTCTTCCTGGTGTACGCGCTGGTCGTCAACGACACCTTCGGCGCCCTGCTCGCCGTGATCACGGCGATCCCGGTCGCGCTGCTCTTCTACTGGCGCTCCGGCAGAAAAGTTAACTGGCGCGCACTGGGCCTCGCGGTGCTGATCGTGGTGGCCGCGGTGCTGATCGTCTTCGCCGTCACCGGAACGAACGGCCCGCTCGGCAACTTCATCCAGCTCAAAAATGACCTTGTCGAGACGGTGGAGTGGATACGCTGGCGTCCGATCTTCGGCTTCGGCCCCGAGGGGCTGGTCCGCCGGCACGCCCTGTCCGATAACCGTCTGCCGCACAACACCTACCTGCAGATCACCGCGTTTACCGGCTTCCCCGGCCTGTTCTTCTATCTCTCCGCGCTCATCACCCTCGCCGTGCACCACTGGAGGAAGATCAAATCGCTCGACACCATGGTGCTGATCGCGTCCGGGACCGCGTTTGCCTACATGGTGTCCCAAACCTTCGGTGCGCCGATCTACAATGTGGAGCCGTATTTCTGGCTCTTCCTCGGCCTTGTGACGCTGATGAATGAGCAGGAAAAACCGCTGCTCTGTCCGGAAACGCCCGAGGCGTGACCCAAAATGACAAAGCGCCGAACCCGTCACACGCGGACGGATTCGGCGCTTTGTTATGTATTACAGGCGCTTCCACTTGGTGCCGTGGGGGATGTCGGTGACTTCGATCCCGGCGGCCCTGAGCTCATCGCGGATGCGGTCGGCATCACTAAAGTTTTTCGCCTTCTTCGCGTCCTGACGGGCCTGGATCTTCGCCTCGATCTCAGGGTCGGCTTCGCCGGATTCGGACACGATGGTGAAAGCTCCCGCCGCGAGCTGCTCCCGCTTGAGCTCCTCGCGCTTGACGGCGGCCTTTTCGATCAGGCTCAGGCCCAGCACCCTGTCAAAGGCTTCGATGGCCGCGAGCTTGGTAAAGTCGTTGGTTTTGGCCTTGAGCACGTCGTACAGGGCCGTGACCGCGAGGGAGGAGTTGAGGTCGTTGTCCATCGCGGCACGGAACTTTTTGTCGAGCTCGTCATAGGCCGCCCGGTCGAGCTCGCCGTCCTCCGGCTTGAGGGCCGCGACGCGGGCGATCAGCTTGTTGTAGGCGCCCTGGGCGTTGTCGAGGTTTTCCCAGGAGAAGACCAGGCTCTTGCGGTAGTGGCTCTGCAGGCAGAAGAAGCGGTAGGCGAGGGGATCGTAGCCCTTTTCCTCGAGCAGGGAGACGGTCAGAAACTCGCCGCTGGACTTGCTCATCTTGCCGGAATTGGTGTTCAGGTGGAGGACATGCATCCAATAATTGCACCAATGGTGGCCCAGATAGGCCTCGGACTGGGCAATTTCGTTGGTGTGGTGGGGAAAGGCGTTGTCGATGCCGCCGCAGTGGATGTCCAGATCCTCGCCCAGGTGTTTCATGGAGATGCCGGAGCACTCGATGTGCCAGCCGGGATAGCCCACGCCCCAGGGGGAGTCCCACTTGAGGGCCTGGTCCTCAAACTTGGACTTGGTGAACCACAGCACAAAGTCGTTCTTGTTGCGCTTGTTCACGTCCTCCTCGACGCCCTCGCGCACGCCGACGTTCAGGTCCTCTTCCTTGAAGTCGTTGAAGATGTAGTAGCGCTCCAGCTTGGAGGTGTCGAAATACACGTTGCCGCCGGCAAAGTAGGCGTAGCCCGTGTCCATGAGCTTCGAGATGATGCGGATGTAGTCGTCGATGCAGTTGGTGGCGGGCTCCACCACGTCGGGGGTCTTGATGTTGAGCTTGGCGCAGTCGTCAAAGAAGGCGTCGGTATAGAACTTCGCGATCTCCATGACGGTCTTGTGCTCGCGCCTTGCGCCCTTGAGCATCTTGTCCTCGCCCTCGTCGGCGTCGGAGGTGAGGTGGCCGACGTCGGTGATGTTCATGACGCGCTTGACGTTATAGCCCGCGTAGCGCAGATACTTCTCCAGAATATCCTCCATGATGTAGGAGCGCAGGTTGCCGATATGCGCGAAGTGGTAGACCGTGGGGCCGCAGGTATACATCTTGACGATGTCGGGGTGGTTGGGGACGAACTCCTCCCGTTTGCGGGAGGCGGAATTGTATAAAATCATGGGGATATCTCCTTTTATAGACAGTGTGATATTGACATACGAATAGAATAAAAACCGATTACAGCCCCGGAGGAACTATAATCTCGTTTTTGAGGCGGCAAAGCTGCCTCAAAAACGGATTAAAATTGAAATGGCAATTCTGACGGATGCAGACATTAATCCGCGTCGGTGAACACGTCGATGTTTTTCACAAAGTATTCTGCGCCGGAGTAGACGGTGACGATCAGGATCACGGCGGAGATGCCAAGGTTCATCCACTGATACTGCGGGAAGACCAGCAGGGGGCCGATGCCGATCATGGTACAGGTGGTCTTGACCTTGCCGGACCAGGCGGCGGCGATGACGTGCTGCCGCTCGGCGGCGACGAGGCGCAGACCGGAGACCGCAAACTCCCGGAACAGGATGACGGACAGCATCCAGCCGGGCATCTGCCCCTCGTCCACAAAGAAGCACATCGCGGCCAACACCAGCACCTTGTCCGCCAGCGGGTCCATAAACTTGCCGAAGTTGGAGATCTGGTTGTAGTGCCGGGCGATGTAGCCGTCCAGCAGATCGCTCAGACTTGCGACAGTGAAGACCAGCAGGGCGATGATGCGGTGATCAGTATAACACAGCACCAGAAACACGGGGATCAGCACCACGCGCAGCATGGTGATCTTGTTGGCGGTGGTTTTCATGCCTCTCCCTCCTTTGTACACCCGTAGAGCAGCCCGTCCTCGGCGCTTTCGATCAAAACGGGCACAAGCTCGCCCTCGCGGCCCTCACCCTCGAAGAAGACCTGACCGTCAATCTCCGGGGAGTCGGCATAGGAGCGGCCGTACCACTGCCCGCTCTCCTCGTCACAGCCCTCGCAGAGAACGTCCAGCGTCTTCCCGATGAAGGACGCACAGAACTCGTCCATGATCGGGGCCTGCAATTCCATAATGAGATCGGCGCGGCGCTGCGCCTCCTCAAAGTCCACATGCTCCATCTTCGCCGCGGGCGTGCCCTCCTCGGGGGAGAAGGGGAAGACGCCGACGCGCTCGATCTTTGCCTCGCGGAGAAAGGCGCACAGCTCCTCAAATTCCGCCTCGCCCTCGCCGGGCAGTCCCGCGATCAGGCTGGTGCGCAGGACAAGACCGGGCACGCGCTCACGCAGGGTTTTGAACAGGGCGCGGATCTCATCGCCGGTGCCGCGGCGGTTCATGCTCCCCAGTATCCTGTTATTGATATGCTGGATGGGAATGTCCAGATACTTGACGATTTTGGGGTTCGACGCGATCTCGTCAATGAGCTCATCGTCGAACTGGTCGGGGTAGAGGTAGTGCAGGCGCAGCCACTTCACGCCCTCGATCTCCGAGAGCCGGCGGCAGAGCTCCGCCAGCATGCGCTTTCCGTAGAGATCGGTGCCGTAGCGGGTGATGTCCTGGGCAATGACGATGAGCTCCTTTGCCCCGTGGTTAGCGAGGTCGCGGGCCTCCTCGAGGATGTTCTCCATGCTCCTCGAGCGGTAGCGGCCCCGGATATAGGGGATGGCGCAGAAGGCGCAGAAGTTGTCGCAGCCCTCCGCGATGCGCAGCCAGGCCCAGCCCGGGCCGGTGGTCACGACGCGCGGCAGCTCGTCCACCGGGGCGCTCTGGTCGGAGAAGAGGCTGAGCGTGCGCCCCTCCATGACGGCGTCCGCGGCGGCGGCGATGTCCTTAAAATTGCTGATCCCCAGCACTGCGTCGATCTCCGGCAGCTCTGCGAGGATGGTCTCCTTGTAGCGCTCCGGCAGGCAGCCGGTCACGATCAGTCCGCCGAGCCGCCCGGCCTTCTTGAGCTCCGCCATCTCGAGGATGTTGTCGATGGCCTCGGACTTGGCGGCGTCGATGAAGCCGCAGGTATTCACAATGACCAGATCCGCGCCGTCCGGGTCGGAGACGAGGGTATAGCCCGCCTCGCTCATCAGGTAGAGCATCTGCTCGCTGTTGACCAGGTTTTTGGCGCAGCCCAGTGATATCAGGGCATAGGTTTTTTCCATAGCTTAGTCCTCATATTCATATGCGGCGCGGGCCCGCTCCAGCGCCTCGCGTATCTCCTCGCCCGAGAAGCCGCGCCGGTAGAGACTCGCGCTGAGCTTTCGCACCGCGTCGCGGTCGGCGGGGTCTCTGAGCTTCGCGGCGATCAGGCGGTCGAGCCTGTCATGGCTCTCCGGCATGGACGCCAGTGCCTCGTCCGAAAGCTCCCGCGGGATACCCCGGCGCATCAGCTCCTGCCGCACGCGCCCCGCGCCGCAGCCCCTGGCGGCGTAGTGCCGCACGACGGCGGCGGCGTAGCGCTCCTCGTCGATGAGGCCACGCTCCGTGATCCAGTCGGCGCAGTAGTTTGCCGTCTCCTCGTCGAAGCCCTTGTCCCTGAGCTTTTGCAAAAGCTCCTTTATCGACATCAGCCGCTGGGACACGAGCTCCAGCGCCTTTTCCCGTCCGAGGGAACGGGCCGATTCCCGGCGCAGCTCGCCGAGGGCCGCGTCGTCCAGCTCCCGGCCGGTATACAGGCGCAGCTCCGTCACCGCGGCGAGGGTGGATCTGATCTCCGTCCCGTCGTCCAGGCAGACCGTGACGCGCTCGGGGGAGCTCTGTTTCAGAGAGACAACGCGCATAGACGAAAACTCAGTCCTCGTCAAAGTCCGCGGCGCTCACGTCCACCGCCGGGGCGACAGTCGCGCGGCCCGCGGCCTGGGCGGCCTTCATGGCCTGGGGGCTCATCAGCTTGTGGGCGTTGTCGCGGATCTCCTGCTCGATCTTGCTGCAGACTTCGGGGTTCTCCGTCAGATAGGTCTTCACGCCGTCGCGGCCCTGGATGCGCTGGCCGTCCACGGTGAACCACGCGCCCGCCTTGTCGATGATCTCCAGCTTGACGCCGAGGTCCACGATCTCGCCGATCTTGGAGATGCCCTCGCCGTACATGATGTCGAATTCGGCCTCCCGGAAGGGGGGCGCGACCTTGTTCTTGACGACCTTGGCGCGGGTGCGGTTGCCCACCATCTCGCCGTTGACCTTGAGGGTCTCGATGCGGCGCACGTCGATGCGGACGGAGGCGTAGTACTTGAGGGCCAGGCCGCCGGGCGTGGTCTCGGGGTTGCCGTACATGACGCCGATCTTCTGCCTGAGCTGGTTGATGAAGATGACGGTGCAGTTATTCTTGGAGATGGCGCCGGCGAGACGGCGCATGGCCTGGCTCATCAGTCTCGCGAGGGCGCCGACCACGGTGTCGCCGACCTCGCCCTCGAGCTCCACGCGCGGGATGAGGGCCGCGACGGAGTCGATGACCACCACGTCGATCGCGCCGGAGCGGACCAGGGACTCGGCGATGTCCAGGGCCTGCTCGCCGGTGTCCGGCTGGGAGATGAGCAGGCTGTCGATGTCCACGCCGAGGGCGCGGGCGTAGGCGGGCTCCAGGGCGTGCTCAACGTCAATGTAGGCGGCGTCGCCCCCGGCCTTCTGGGCGGAGGCCACCGCGTGCAGGGCGAGGGTGGTCTTGCCGCTGGCCTCGGGGCCGTAGATCTCAATGATGCGGCCCTTGGGGATGCCGCCGATGCCGAGGGCGAGGTCCAGGGACAGCGAGCCCGTGGACAGGGCCTCGACGTTCACGGAGATGTCGTCGCCCAGGCGCATGATGGTGCCCTTGCCGTAGTCCTTTTCGATTTTTGCGATCGCGGTCTCCAGCGCCTTTTTCCTGTCGGCGCTGGACGGCGCGACAACGGCGGGAATCTTTTTCTTTTCAGCCATGTTCTCTCTCCGATCTGCCGCTTGCGCGGCTTGTTGTATAAAAGGAAATCGTAATGTTCATTATGTTAAGACGATTGCTTGCGTCATGCGCACATTCTTCGCACTTATCGCAGCTCTGCAAATGTCGCCAAAGCAACCAGGCAGCGGCGCGAGCGTAAGCGAAGCCTTCCGCGGACGGCGAGGCGCAGGACCGTATACCGCCCGGAAGCGCCCTTTTCTTTCTTACCCCGCCTTGCCGCAATGCCACTCCCGGGCCTGCTTCGCGACGGCCCGCCAATGGCGCGGCTGCGGAGATTCCGGGCCGCCTTCCTCTGCCGCCGGCAGCGGCGGCCCGGAATCCCGGGCGCGGCGCGTTCTTTCTTTTCGGCAAGACGAAAAGAAAGAACGGGGGGTGCATGACGCAGGGAAAACTCTCCGACGGAAAGGCAATTGAGAAGATCTTACATCCTCCCCACGACGGCGCGATCCACGCCGCGCGCGTCCTGGTGAATGCTGGTGGAGGCAAAGCCGCCTGCGAGCAGCATGTCGGCGACATCCTGGGCCTGCCCCTCGCCGACCTCAAAGATCAGCAGACCGTCGGGCCGCAGCAGGCTCTTCCAGTATTTGATGATTGCCTTGTAAAAGCGCAGGCCGTCCTTGCCGCCGTCCAGGGCCCAGACCGGCTCGTAATCCTTCACCGAGCGGTCAAGCTCCCCGATCTCGTCGGTCCTGACATAGGGCGGATTCGACACGATCACGTCGAAGCTGCCGATGCCGAGCGGGGGAGAGGCCGTGGCGTCCGCCTGCATACAGATCACGCGGGTGTTGAGGCGGTTGAGGGCGATGTTCGTGCGGCAGACCTCGAGGGCGCTGGCGCTCAAGTCCACGGCCACCAGCTTTGTCGCGGGCAGCTCGTGTCCGACGGCGCAGGTGATGCAGCCGCTGCCGCAGCAGAGATCCAGCACGCGCGCGTCCATCTTCCAGCCTGTCAGCGCCTGCTTGACGAGGTCGACCAGCAGCTCCGTGTCGGGGCGAGGGATGAGCACGTCCTTCGTCACCTTCATCGGCAGACCGTAGAACTCCCAGTCCCCGCTGATGTAGGCGACCGGCTCCCCGCTGAGGCGGCGCTCCACGTACCCGTTGACCTTGTCCTCCACGGGCTGGGTGGTGTAGAGGCTCAGATCCCGCAGCAACTGCTGGACGGTCTTGCCGGCGGCGCTCGCCACAAGGACGCGCGCCTCCAGGGCATAGGCCTCGATCCCGCTGCGCTTGAGGGTGTTGCGGGCGTTGATATACAGTTCGTTATAGGTTTTCAAATCGTTCAGCTCCCCCAGGCGTCGCTGCCCTGTTCTTCGGGAATGACCAGCTCCATGGCGCGGATGGCGCACTCGATCATGCTGTCGTCGGGCTCGTTGGTGGTGATGCGCTGCAGCCACTTGCCCGGCGCGGACAGGACGGCGGACAGCCAGTTGTCGTGCAGACCGCACCAGCGGTTGATCTCATAGCTGATCCCGACCACCAGGGGCAGGAGCAGCAGGTGAAAGCCCATGCGGGCCCAGGTGTTGTGCACGCGCACGACGGAGTTGACCAGGATGCTCACCACCACGACGACGAGCAGGAAGCTGGTGCCGCAGCGGGGGTGGAAGCGGGACTCGGGACGGACGTTTTCCACCGTGAGCGCCTTTCCGTGCTCATAGCAGAAGATGGTCTTGTGCTCGGCTCCGTGGTAGGAGAAGAGGCGCTTGACGTCGGGCGTGAGGGTGACGAGCTTCATGTACGTCAGCAGGATCACCACGCGGGTCAGGCCCTCGGCGATGTTCCGCACAAAGAGATTATCGGTCAGTTTCTTGAAAAAGCTCACGATCAAGGCGGGCAGGAAGATGAACAGGAACAGGCTCAGCGCGATGCCGAGCACCACCGCCACGCCGATGATGATTTTCTTGGCCTTCTCCTCGGAGAAGTGGGCCTCGATCCACTGGTCGAGCTTGTCCGGCTCGCCCTGCTCCTCGATGGGGACGAGGCTGGCCGAATAGGTGAGGGCGTTCATGCCGTTGATCATGGAGCTGAGGAAGATGGCGCAGCCGCGGATGAGCGGCCAGCCGAGGATGGGAAAGCGGTCCTTGATGAATTTGAGATCCTCGACCTTCTCCACGAGGCCGTCTTTGGTGCGGCAGACGATGGCCTGCTTTTTCGGCCCGCGCATCAGGATGCCCTCGATCAGGGCCTGACCGCCGATGGATGTCTTGTAATTGCAGGAGCTGTTGTTTTTCAAATGGATTCACCTCTGTCTATGCTGTGTTGGGACTATGCTTTACTGCTTCGGCTGGGCGCTCTGCCTGACGCCGCCGATGGGCAGGCGCACGGTCACGGCGCAGCCGCCCTCCTTGTCGGAGGCGTTTTCGATGGTCAGCGTGCCGCCGTGGCGGGTGATGATCTCGTCGCAGACCGCAAGGCCGATGCCGGTGCCGCGGTTTTTCGAGCTGCCCTTGTAGAATTTTTCCTTGACGTGCGGAAGCTCGGCCTCCGGGATGCCGTGGCCGTAGTCGCGCACGCGGATGCGCACGGCGCCCTCCTCCTGGCGCAGGGACACGTCGATGCGCCCGCCGTCGCCGCCGTGCTTCATGGCGTTGTCCAGGAGATTGAGAAAGACCTGCTTCAAGCGCTCGGAGTCCGCGGGGATGAGCGGGATCTCCGTCTTCGGGCCGGAGTAGTTGACCTTCATCCCGGCCTGCTTCATGAGCTCCCCGTAAGTGAAGATCGCGTCCTCGAGCTCCGCCGCGATATCGATGAGCTCGATGCGCAGGTTGAAGCGGCCGTCCTGAATGCGGGTAAACTCCAAAAGCTCCTTGACCATGTTGGTCAGGCGCTCGGCCTCCTTGGAGATGATCTGCACGCCCTTGAGCGAGTCGCCCTGGACCGCGGGGTCGTAGGCGATGGTCTCGGCCCAGCCGGTAATGGCGGTCAGAGGGGTGCGCAGCTCGTGGGAGACCTGGGAGATAAACTCGGTCCTGGTCTTCTCGGCGAGGGCGGTCTTTTCGGAGATGGAGTTGATCTCCTCGGCGAGGTAGCCGATCTCGTCCACCTCAAACTCCTCGGTTTTGATGCCGTAGCTGCCGGTCGCTATGCGCTGGGCAAACTTTCGCAGCCTTTTGAGCGGCGAAGCGACGCAGCACCAGAACCAGACGTTGACCGCCAGCACATAGACGCACACCGCAATATAGATGGCCGTCGCCCAGTTCATGAGCCCGTGGGTGGAGGCCCAGGTTCGTAAGTTGCCAAACATGAACGTTACTTCCTAAATAAAAGCCTCGCAAAGTTTCGCGAAGCGAAATCATTCAGATCATTTTTCGCGGGGGCGTGTACCTCGCGAAAAATACTGCTCAGGCTGCAAGTGTGCGAGCGTCTCACGCAAGCGAGTGCGCGCGGCAGCCTGCAAATACTCAAATGAATGGCCGTGCCATTCATTTGACATCAGTACCCCCACTTGTAGCCGTAGCCCCAGACCGTCGTCAGATACTCCGGCTCGGTGGGGTCGTTCTCGATCTTGATGCGCAGCCTGCGGATGTTCACGTCCACGGTCTTGAGCTCGCCCGAGAAGTCGCTGCCCCAGACGGCGGTGAGGATATCCTCGCGGCTCATGGCCTTGCCGGGATTTTCCATAAAGAGCTTGATGAGCAGATATTCGATCTGTGTGAGCTTGAGGCGCTGCCCGTCCTTCTCGTCATCCTCGTCGATGCCCAGGCGGCGGATGAGCGCGTCGACCCTGGCGGTGAGCTCGGCGGGGGAGAAGGGCTTGGTGACATAGTCGTCGGCCCCGGTCATCAGGCCCGTGACCTTGTCGATCTCCTGGTTTTTCGCGGTGAGCATGATGATGCCCATCTTGGAGCCCGAGGCGCGGATGCGGCGGCAGACCTCGAAGCCGTCGATGTCCGGCAGCATCACGTCCAGCAGGGCCAGACAGATGTCGGGATTGACCCTCAGCTTCTCCAGCGCTTCCTCGCCGCTGCCGGCCTCGATGGGCTCAAAACCGCTGCGGCGCAGATTGATGACGACAAAGCTGCGGATATTGGTCTCGTCCTCCATAACAAGTATCTTCTTCATGTGTTGCTTACCCCTTTATCTGATAAATAGCATACTATCGGAAATGAGATTGCAATATGTCAGTCAATTATAACATGGCTCTGACAAAAATAATAGACAAAGTTTCAGAAATTCATATATCTTTTTACAGTCAATATGCGAAAGGTTACATAATATCGTTTTATGCCGGCTCAAGCCGAAAAACGGGCGCATACTATATAAGTTTATAGAAGGGAAGGAGCGGGGGAGAGGGGACTCCGCGGCTGTCAATTGTCAAATAGTACAAGAATCCGATGTGTATTTTGTACAATCTGAAACAGCTTCCCGCTTGTCCGCTTCGTGAAAAAGTGCTATAATACTTTCAATCTTTCAAGGGAAACGCTTGAAAAGACGGACGAAGACCCAAGCGGCGCACGCCGTGCGGGCTTCCAAATGAAAAAGGAGGAATACCATGAAAAAGACATTGTCTCTGATGCTCGCGATGGTGATGATCCTTGCGCTCGCCGCCTGCGGACAGAGCGCCGCTCCGGCGGCCGCCCCCACCCCGGCACCCGCAAAGGAGGAGGCCCCCGCGGCTCCCGCCGATCCCATGGAGGAACTGATCGCCGCAGCGAAGGCCGAGGGCGAGCTTGTCGTCTACGGCTCCTGCGAGGAGGAGTACCTCGCCGCCGCCTGCCAGAATTTTGAAAAGCTCTACGGCATCAAGACCACCTATCAGCGCCTGTCCACCGGCGAAGTCCCCGCCAAGATCGAGGAGGAGAACGGCAAGCCCTCCGCCGACGTCTGGTTCGGCGGCACCAACAACCCCTATGACGGCCTGGCCGCCAAGGGCTT
The DNA here is from genome assembly GCA_902785905.1 of Oscillospiraceae bacterium. Classification (GTDB taxonomy): domain Bacteria; phylum Bacillota; class Clostridia; order Oscillospirales; family Oscillospiraceae; genus Limivicinus. The sequence continues at coordinate 27,857 of CADAAM010000030.1, forward strand.
CCTGGACAACTCCTACGTCCCCATGAACGCCTCCCACCTGACCAAGGACATCTACAAGGACCCCAACGGCTACTGGTACGGCATCTACACGGGCCTGCTCGGCTTTATGGTGAACACCGATGAGCTGACCCGCATGAATCTCGAAGCCCCCCAGAGCTGGGACGATCTGCTCAAGCCCGAGTACAAGGGGTTGATCTGGCTGTCCAACTACCAGACCGCCGGCACCCCGAAGCTCGTCGCCAACCTGATGATCCAGCTCAAGGGCCATGACGAGGGCATCAAGTACCTCTGCGACCTCGACAAGAACGTCCAGGTCTACACCAAGTCCGGCTCCGGCCCGTCCAAGAACGTCGGCACCGGTGAGTGCGTCATCGGCATCGGCTTCCTGCATGACGGCATCACCCAGATCGTGGACAACGGCTATGAGAACGTCAAGCTCGTCGTCCCGTCCGACGGCACCGCCTGCGAGATCGGCCCCGTGGCCATCTTCAAGGGCGCGGCTCACCCCAACGCCGCCCACCTCTTCATGGAGTACGCTCTGAGCCCCGACTGCGTGGAGCTCGCCGCGCAGCACGGCTCCTACCAGTTCCTGGTCATCGACAACGCCCAGCAGCCCCAGGCCGCCAAGGACTTCGGCCTTGATCCCGGCCTCGTGTGGGACGGCTATGACTTTGCCAAGGCTGTCTCCGATACCGAGCAGAACGTGAAGGACGTCATGGAAGCGATCGCGGCCTCCGGCGCCGACACCGGCGAGGACCGCTTCAAGACCTCGTGATCTGACCACCATGATCTGAACCAACCGGAATAGCGATTCCGCAGGGGATGGCGGTTTTCCGCCATCCCTCTTTTAATAGGTTCTTCACGGAACTTTATGACGCTAAGGCGAAGGAAAGCCCCCCTTGCCTAAAGGGGGGTGCCCCGGTGCGCACACCGGGGCGGGGGGATACGGTTCAGCGCACGCTGCGGCAAGTACGGAATCCCCCAGTCATGGCCTCGCGGGGGATCGGCCATGCCAGCCCCCTTTAGGCAAGGGGGCCATATCATGTTATCGCGCTTTAGCTGCTTAAAATTCGAGATGATCCTTTTAATAGGCTCATATGAAAGGAGAGACCCCTATGGCAAGAGGCCAGGGCGCGGCGCTGGACCGAAAAAAGCTGATGGCTGACCCCATCATGGTCACCACCATCGTCGTGCTGATCACCTTTTTGACCCTGTTCATCCTCTACCCGCTGGCGATATTGCTGGTGGACAGCTTCGTGGGCTTTACCCGCGCCATCACCAACACCCTCAAGGTGGGCTTTCTGGTGGGCATCCTCTCGTCCCTGATCGGCCTGCTCTTCGCGTACGTCGAAGTCTACGTGCGCATGAACAAGGTCGTGGGCGGCCTGTTCAAGGTCGTGTCGATGCTGCCGGTGGTGTCGCCCCCCTTCGTCCTGTCCCTGTCGATGATCATGCTCTTCGGCAAGGCGGGCATCATCACGCGCTTCCTGCTGGGCATCTATGACAACAACGTCTACGGCTTCTGGGGCATCGTCATTGTGCAGACCCTGACCTTCTTCCCGGTCTGCTACATGATGCTCAAGGGCCTGCTGAAAAACATCGACCCCTCTCTCGAGGAGGCTGCGCGCGACATGGGCGCCGGGCGCTGGAAGGTCTTCGCGGACGTGACATTGCCGCTCATGCTGCCCGGTCTCGGCAACGCCTTCTTAGTTACCTTCATCGAGTCCATCGCGGACTTTGCAAACCCCATGCTGATCGGCGGCTCCTACGATACCCTTGCCACCACGATCTACCTGCAGATCACCGGCGCCTATGACAAGGCGGGCGCGGCCGCGATGGCCGTGGTGCTCCTGTGCATCACGCTCGCGATGTTCGCGGTGCAGAAGTACTACCTCGAGGCCAAGACCGCCGCGACGCTCACCGGCAAGGCCAGCCGCGCGCGCATGCTCATCGAGGACAGGAGCGTCAAGGTCCCGCTGACCATCTTCTGCTCCCTCTCCGCGGCCTTCGTCATCCTCATGTACATCTGCGTCCCCATCGGCGCGCTGTTCCCGACCTGGGGCTACAAGTTCTTCCCGCTGACGGGCAAGTGGTTCAGCCAGGTCTTCACCCGCTACCACGGCTTCAAGGCGTTTAAGGACTCCTTCGTGCTCAGCTTCATCTCCGCGCCCATCACGGCCCTGCTGAGCATGATCATCTCCTACCTCGTCGTCAAGCGCAAGTTCAAGGCCAAGGGCTTTATCGAGGCCGTGTCCATGCTGGCGATGGCCGTGCCCGGCACGGTTCTCGGCGTCGGCTACATCCGCGGCTTCTCCCAGGGCGTGTTCCACACGGGCTTTCTGCAGGGCATCTACGGCACGGGCCTGATCCTGATCATCGTATTTGTGGTCCGCTCGCTGCCGACCGGCACCCGAAGCGGCATCTCCGCCCTGCGGCAGATCGACAAGAGCATCGAGGAATCGGCCTACGACATGGGCGCGGACAGCTTCAAGGTCTTCATGACGGTGACGCTGCCGCTCATCAAGGACTCCTTCCTCTCCGGCCTCGTGACCGCCTTCGTCAGAAGCATCACCGCCATCTCCGCGATCATCCTGCTCGTCACGCCGAGCTATCTGCTCATCACCGTGCAGATCAACGAGTTTGCCGAAAAGGGCTCCTACAGCCTGGCCTGCGCGTTTGCCACCATTCTGATCATCATCACCTACAGCGCGGTGCTGCTGATGAATCTGTTCATCAAGCATTTCGGCACCAGCAAAACCACGAAGGAGGATTGAAACCATGGCGAAAGTGAAAAAAGGCGTACGCCTCGAGCATATCTCCAAAATCTATCAGGACCCCAAGACGGGCAAGGAGTTTTACGCGGTCAAGGACACGTCTCTGGAGATCGCCCCGGGCTCCTTCGTGACGCTGCTGGGCCCGTCCGGCTGCGGCAAGACCACGACCCTGCGCATGATCGCGGGCTTTGAGAGCCCCGACGAGGGCGAGATCTACCTCGGGGACGAGCCGATCAACGAGCTGACCCCGAACAAGCGCGACACCGCCATGGTCTTCCAGAGCTACGCGCTGCTGCCGCACTACAACGTGTTCGACAATGTGGCCTACGGCCTCAAGCTCCGCAAGGTGCCGAAGGACGAGATCAAAGAGCGCGTGATGAAGATCCTCGACCTCGTGGAGCTCACCGGCATGGAGGGGCGCATGACCAACCAGCTCTCCGGCGGCCAGCAGCAGCGCGTCGCCCTGGCCCGCGCGCTGGTCATCGAGCCGTCGGTGCTCCTGTTTGACGAGCCGCTTTCAAACCTCGACGCGAAGCTGCGCGTCACCATGCGCACCGAGATCCGCCGCATCCAGCAGGAGGTCGGCATCACCGCCATCTATGTCACGCACGACCAGTCCGAGGCCATGGCCCTGTCCGACAACATCATCATCATGTCCAAGGGCGTGGTGGCCCAGATGGGCACGCCGCAGGAGATCTACTACCACCCGGTCAACGAGTTTGTGGCGGACTTCATCGGCGAGGCAAACTTCCTCAAGGGCCCCATGACCGGCCGCGACGGCAAAAATGTCACCCTCAGCATCGAGGGCAACCCCCTCACCGTGGAGGGGCGCGACGGCATGGAGAAGGGGAAGGAGTACACCGTCGTCCTCCGCCCCGAGGCCGCGACTCTGGCGGACGAAGGCGGCCTGCCCTGCAAGGTGGTACTGAGCTGCTTCATGGGCTCCTACCAGAACTACCACGTCATGGTGGGCGATACTCTCGTCAAGCTCGAGGAGCATAACCCCAAGAACAAGCACATCTATCAGGTGGGGGATACCTGCCGCCTGGTCTTCGACCCCAAGTCGGTGCATGTGCTGTAAAACCACATATTATATCAAAAAAATACCCGGACTGCTGTCCGGGTATTTTTTATGGGATTACTTCGCTTCCTGCATCTTGCGGATCTCGATGCGCTTTCTGCGGCCCTCGATGAAGACGGGCAGCTCCTTCGGGCGGTCGAAGTAGTCGATGCTCTCCACATAGGTGCGCTTTCTCAGGTGGATCGCGTCAAACTTGCATCTTGTGGTGCAGACGCCGCAGCCGAGGCACTTGTTCGGGTCGACGAAGGAGGCGCCGCAGCCGAGGCAGCGGGCGGTCTCCGCCTTGACCTGTTCCTCGGTGAAGGCTTTGCGGTCGTCCCTGAAGCTCAGCGCCTTGCTCTCGTCCCTACCGGGGACCTGGCGCTCAGCGGGATCATAGCCGCGCCTGACCGTGTCGAAGTCCACGTTCTCCTTGTCGAAGGAGCGGTAGGTGAGGCGGTCGCGGCCGATGGTGAGGCTCTGTCCGGGCTGCACAAAGCGGTGGATGGAGATGGCGGCCTGCTTGCCCTGGGCGATGGCGTCGATGGCGAACTTCGGCCCGGTGTGCACGTCGCCGCCCGCGAAGATGTCGGGCTGGGCGGTCTGATAGGTGACCTCGTCGGCGATGACGCGGCCTTTTTCGTCGCAGGTGAGCGCGCCGAGGTCGAGACCCTCCAGGTCGATGCGCTGGCCGATGGCAGCGAGCACCGCGTCGCAGCGGAGCTTTTTGTCGCCCTCGCAGACGAGAGCGGCGACCCTGCCGTTCTTGCCCTCGATCTCAACGGGCTTGTGCTCGAAGACGAAATGCACGCCCTCTTCCTTCGCCTCCGCAACCTCGAGGGGATCGGCGGGCATGTCGGATTCCTTGCGGCGGTAGGCCACCGTGACCTGCGCGCCGAGGCGGGCGGCGGTGCGGGCCACGTCCATGGCGACGTTGCCGCCGCCAATGACGACGACCTTCTTGCCGACGGCGGGACGCGCGCCGGCATTGACCTCGCGCAGAAAGTCGATCCCGCCCCAGACGCCCTTGAGCTCTTCGCCGGGAATGCCGAGGGCGGCGGACTTCTGCGCGCCGACGGCGAGATAGAAGGCGTCGAAGCCCTGACGGCGGAGCTCGTCGATGGTGATGTCCTTTCCGACCTCCACGCCGCAGCGGAAGACCACGCCCAGCTCCTTGAGCACGTCGATCTCACTGTCGAGCACGGGCTTTTCCAGCCGGAAGGAGGGAATGCCGTAGCGGAGCATGCCGCCGGGCAGTTCGTTTTTATCGAAGACCGTTACCTTATAATTATCACACGCGAGGAAGTAGGCGCAGCTCAGGCCCGCGGGGCCCGCGCCGATGACGGCGATCTTCTTGTCGGAGAAGTCGTAGAGCTTCTTCGGCACGAAGCGGGACGCGCGCTCGAGCTCCCTGTCGGCG
>CADAAM010000031.1 GCA_902785905.1 Oscillospiraceae bacterium
TGGGCTGCGATTCTTTCTGCTGCTCATAATAAAACCTCCAATGTGGTGCTCCTATTCTACACCACATCGGAGGTTTACACATATTCTGGGATGGTCTCTTGCCGTGGGTCGGAAGAACTGGCTGTTTTCCGACACGGTAAAAGGCGCGGAATCCAGCGCCATTGTCTACACGCTGGTTGAGACTGCCAAGGCGAACGGTCTGGAACCATATGCCTATCTCAGCCAACTGATGCGTGATCTCCAGTGGTATGGGCATAATCCAAGCAGAGAGGACTTGAACGATGCGCTCCCCTGGTCCCCAAGAATGCAGCAATTGGCTGAAGTTGACGATACAAATGACCTGTAATGCGCCGCCCGCCCCGTGATTGGGGCGGGTTTTCGTTTACCGGGTGATCGTTTAGCACTTACTCCAGCTCAACAGCAGGCGGTGTTTTTCCCAACCAACGGATTTCATCCAGGACAAGGCTGAGGTATGCAAAGGGCTCCACATTGTTCGCCTTGGCCGTCTCCACCAGCGAGTACACAATCGCGCTGGCCTCGGCGCCCCTTGGCGTGTCGCAGAACAGCCAGTTCTGTCGACCGACCACAAACGGTCGGATCGCGTTCTCTGCCAGATTGTTGGAGATCTCCACATCACCATAACGCAGGAAAGCGTTCAGGGCCTGCTTCTGGTTGCGTGCATATTTGACCGCGTCTTCCAGCTTGCTGCCGGGCTCCGGATCCAGCTTTTCCACCCACGTCCAATAGGCGTCAAGCACCGGTTCTGTTTGTGCCTGCCGCATCTCCTGCCGCTGCTTTGGAGAGTATCCTTCATACTTGCGCTCCAAAGCAAACAGCTTATTGCAGTATTCATAGCCGATGGCAGCCTTTGAGGTGGAGCTTGTTGCTCCTCTCGGCATGGCCTCCCGCCACTTCCGGCGCATATGCGCCCAGCAGCCGCACCGGGTCGCTTTGGGTACCTGATCATAGCCTGCGTACCCGTCCGTTACCAACCGGCCCTCAAACTCCTTCAGCAGCGCGGCGGAGTGCTTTCCGCTGCGATCCGGCTGGTATTCAAAGTAACGGACCTGCCGCCGTTCAAACGGCCCGCTGGTATAGACCCACATTCGGCTCTCGGAAGTGTTTTCTTTCCCTTCCTCCTTGTGCACCTGCACCACCGTTTCGTCCGCGTGGATCACCGCGCCCTCTGTCAGACTGGCCTTCATGCGCCTGACCAGCGGCTTCAGCCACTTTGAGCCCTGGATAACCCAGTTGGCCAGCGTGGCGCGGGACAGCGCAATACCGTCCCGTTTCCAGATTTGCTCCTGGCGATACAGCGGAATTCCGTCCACATACTTCTGCGTCATGACGTTGGCGACAGAGGAGGGAGATGCCAGCGAGTGCTTCAGCAGCGGCGGAACATTTTCCACCGTATAGAAGTTCGCATAGCCAGTCTTCTCTTCACAGGGCTTGCACGCATAGGTGCGGGTATAATATTCAATCACCTCCACCTGGCGGGGGATGACGTTCAGCTCTCGTCGAAGGAACTTCTCCCCGATGGGCGTCAGCTCGCTTCCGCAGGTGTCGCAGCGGCGCTGATCCTCGCCCAGCTCCAGCACGATCTTCTTTACCGGCAAATCCTTCAACAGTTCATCCAGCGGCCGCTTCGGCTTTCGCGTATGAGCTGCTACGAGGGTTTCCTGTGTGGGCTCCGGCGCCTTCGGGTCCTGAAGCTGCTCCGCTTCGTTGAACAGACGCATCTGTTCTCCGCCCTTCAGGACATACTCCCGTTTTTCACTGGACTGCCCGAATCGTGCTTGTTGAGCCAGAAGCAGAAGCTCGTTCATGCGATCCAGCTTCTTTCTCAGCCGCGCGTTTTCTTCGGTGAGTTCCTTCACAGATGCAGTGAGCTCCTGTACCGTATTCAAAAGTTCCTGTATCTCTTGTTCGGACATAAATCTCACCGCCTTTATGGCATAAATTATACCACAAAAGCGGTGAAATGTACAGCATTTTATTCTGTTTTCCCATTAAAACATGCACTTTTTCTTCACTTTTCGTATCGCCTTCGGCTGCCCGATCTGCAGCCCTTCCATCAGCCAGCGGAAGGCCTGCGCGTCGAGTTTTCGCAGCTCCTCTGCGTTTCTCGGCCATTGGAACCTGCCATTGTTCAACCGCTTATACAACAGTACATAGCCATCGCCGGAATAATACAGGGCTTTGATCCGATCTGTTTGTCTTCCGCAGAACAGGAACAGACTCTCCTCATCCAGTTCTGTTCCATACTGCCGCATCACGATCTCCGCCAGACCGTCTATACCGCGGCGTATGTCCGTATATCCGCACGCGACGTAGTAATTCTTTACCCGACTCAGATCAATCATGGCGTCGAAGCGTATTCAGAAAAGCTGCAAGGGCTTTCAGGTCCACATCCTCCGGCAGCTTGAGCTCCGCCCTACCGTACCGGATCTCAATCATTTGTTCCGTACTGCTCATCTCCGGGCTATCCACCCGTACAAGCTGCGGCTCTATGACTGCCGCCGCCGCTGCGAGCACCTTTCGCAGCCAATAGTAGTATGTCTTTTCTGAGATTCCCCGTTGGAAACAGAACTCCCTGTTGCTCAGGCCACTCTCCTCGCATTCTCGGATGATTTCCATCCAATTCTGAAGCCTGAATTCGTTTCGCACCGCCAACACGTCTGCCATGTTTATCCCACCTTCTCCTGTCTTCTCGAAAAACTCACCTGCAGTTTTTCAAGTTCTCCGGATATTGTCTCATATTTGGGAGCTTTTGGCTAGGCGGGTGATTGTTTAGCGCTTACTAGAGGTTCTTGTATGAGACGTGTTTTCAGTGTTTCACGCTGAAAACGCCGCAGGAACTGCGGCTTACTTGATTAAAGAATTTAATCAAGTAATAGGTTCAAAGCGCAGAAAAAACGAAAAGAATCGTGATGGTCCATGGAAAGAACATGCGAGGAAGGAGCAGAGGGTCTGCTCCTTCCTCGCATGTTTTGTATTCGGGGCTCTGGGCCTGCGTGTCACAGCGACAGCGCCTTTTCGCGCGCCGCCAGGATCTGCTCCGCCAGTTCGGCGGCGCCGGGAGCCGGCGTGTCCTTGCCGCGCAGCAGCTCTGTCAGCTCGCAGACCGGCTCGTAAATCGGTGTGAGCGACACGTTGCCGATCGAACCCTTCAGCGCATGGGCGGCCGAAAAAGCCGCGCGGGCGTCTCCGGCGTCCATGGCCTCTTTCAGCTTGTCAAAGTTTTTGTCCGCCAGCGCCATGCCGACCATCCGGAGATAGAAGGCCTCGTTTTTCAGGCATCTGGCCAGCCCCTCGGCGGTGTTGGCGCCGTAGAGCGTTAAGGCGTCCAGTGTGATCATGCTGTCCCTCCTTTTCCTTCTCTCACACCCAATACAATATGATTGGTATCGCTTTCCCGTGACTTGATCGTCTGCAGCGTATAGGGCGTCGGTACGCCGTCTTTCAGCTTCGTGAACGAGAGCTCAACGGTCTCCTGCTGACCGATCCAGCGCAGCAGGTTTGTCTTGCTCAGCGCTTTTCTGAGCGCCTCCGCGTCGGCCCCGGCCACGTCCGCCAGCAGCTTTTCCCCGATGTCGCTGAAGAAATCAACGCCGCCGGGACGGATCTCCAGCTTGCCGTCCTTGCCGGTGTGGAATTCCAGGTAGAAGTCCGTGACCATATCCACATAGAAGATGCTCTCAAAATCACTGGTCAGCGCCTTGGCGATGCTCATATAGGCTTTCTTGTCCGCCGGCATGATTTCGGTGTTCGTGCTGGTGCGCTCGATCAGGAAGCGGTCAAAGGCCTGCGGCGGCACGGGCTTCGAGAAGAAGTAGCCCTGCACGTAATCGCAGCCCATGGCCTTGAGCGTCAGATACTGCTCCTCGGTCTCCACGCCCTCGGCGACGACCGGGACATGCAGATAGTCCGCGATGTCGATGATCAGCTCGATCATGCGCACATCCCGCGTCGCGCCGAAGGCGCTGCGGACAAAGCTCATATCCAGCTTGAGCGCGTCGATGGGCAGGTGGGTCAGCATGCCCAGGGACGAGTAACCGGTGCCGAAGTCGTCCATCTCGATGCGGAAGCCGACGCCCATGCCGCGCAGCTCCTTGGCTGTGGAGATGACCTGATCGGAATCGCCGGTATAGGCGGACTCCGTGATCTCCAGCACCAGATCCTCCGGGTTCAGACGGCAGTCCTCCAGGATCTCCTTGAAGATGAGCTTGAGATTCGGCGTCAGCATGTCGATGCGGGAGACGTTCACCGAAACCGGCACGGCAAAGCCGAGACGGTCCTTCCAGTCGCGGATCTGTTCGGCGGTCCTGTGCCACACATAGCGGTCGAGCTCGAGAATCAGGCCGTTGTCCTCCAGCAGGGGGATAAACACACCGGGGCTGATCATGCCGAGCGTCGGGTGATCCCAGCGCACCAGGGCCTCCGCGCTGGCCAGGATGGGCTTGTCGGGGCGGATATCATACTTGGGCTGGAAGAAGACCATGAAACGCCCGCTTTCCAGAGACGGCTTGAAGTCCTCCAGCAGACGCTCCCTGTACAGCTCCGCCTTGTGCATCTCGGTGTCGTAAATGCCGATGGCCTTTAAGAAGCCGCTCTTCGCCGTGTTCGCGGCGATCTTCGCGTAGTCGAAGCGCCGCTCGATCTCGAGGGATTTGTCCACGTTGGAATACACGCCCATGCGGAGCCGGACGCGGTTCTCGGACACATCCTCGTCCACAAGGTCCTCGGAGGCCTTGTCCAGGATACTCGCGTAGTCGTCCAGGTGGGGGCAGTAGATGAAGAAGGTATCCGCGGCGCGGCGGCAGCCCACGCCGCCGACCTCGCGGGAGATCTTGCGGATGCGCTTGCCGATGCGGGCGAGCACGCTGTCGCCGTACTGCTTGCCGTAGCGCTCGTTGAGCATGTGGAAATGGTTGACATCAAGCACGATGGCGTCCATCGCCATGTCGGTGTAGTGCTGGTCATAGATCCGGACGTAGCGGAGGAAGTAATCGGGGTTCAGCAGATTTGTCAGGCTGTCGCGCTCCGTGGACTGGATGATGCTGCTCTTCTCGGACAGTTCGATGCAGCGCCTGACGCGGGCCTGGATGATCTCAAAGGAGGGGTAGGGCTTGGGGATGAAGTCGATCGCGCCGATCCTGAGGCAGTCGACCTCCGCGCTCTGATCCGCGGTCATCACGATCACGGGGATGCCGCGCATCTCCTCCTCTTCCTTCATGACCTTCAGCACTTCCATGCCGCCCATTCTCGGCATCTGCAGATCCAGCAGGACAAGGGCCAGCTCGTCCTTGTGTTTCTTGATCTGCTCCAGCGCCTCGGCGCCGTCGGAGGCGTACAGCACCTCATACTCCTCCTGGAGCATGTTGCCGAGGATCATCTGGTTGATGTCCTCATCCTCCACAATGAGGATATTGCGCTTGAGATTCAGGATTTCGCTGCTCTCGTGTGTCGGCAGCACCTGCCTGGCCGCCACCTCGGCGTCCTCCCGCGTGATGGAGCCCATGCCCTTGAGGAGCGTCTTCTCCTCATACATCAGCGCGTCCGCGCGCTCAAACACATCGTGGAAGCTGATGTCCTCTCCCGGCCTGTAGTCCGAAAGGCCGCCGGAGATCACGACGTCATGCGTGCTGATGTGCTCCACGGAGCGGTCATGGAGCGCGAGCACCAGCTCCTTGCGGATGAGATAGTCGCGCCCCGTCAGGATCACGACAAACTCATCGCCGCCGGTGCGGTATACCGGGCTGTGCTGGAAAATATCGCAGATCATCCGGCAGGCCTTGATGATATACTCGTCGCCCGCCTTGTGGCCGAGGGTGTCGTTGATGATCTTCAGGCCGTTTACGTCGCAGACGGCGACGGCAAAGGGATGGGCCGTCTTCTCCTCAATGGCGAGATCGTACTGCTTTTCGTGCAGAAGGAAGGCGTGCTTGCTCTTGACGCCGGTCATGGGATCGGTGAAGGCGGCGGTGCGGGCCTCGTCGCGCTCCTCGGCGGCCTTCTTCTCCCACTTGCGCGTGGTGGAATAGTTGATGAGCATGACGGACAGGGACATGGCAAAGAGCCCCGCGATGACCAGCACGCTGGTGTTGTCCGCGTCGTGCAGGCGCTCGCGCCGGGCGTTGAGGAATTCGTCCTTGTCCTCGGCGGTCGATTCGCCTCTGGCCACGTCGTCTATGTAGACGGAGATCTCATCGACGATATCGCTTTCCCTCGCCTCGTTCAGTCTCTCGGCCCAGGTCATCGCCATCAGGACGATGAAGGCCAGCAGGGCGATCCAGACGATGATGGCTTTGCCGAACTTTCTTGCGTGATCCTTGCGGATGACGTTGTTGAAGAAGATCAGCCCGATGATCGACCAGACGGCGATGAGGACATAGGTCTCCGTCTCGATGGTGTAGTCGGAAAAAATGCTGGGGAACAGGAGGAAGAGCATGAAGGCGACCAGGATGAACAGGCATATCCCGCTGATAAAGCGATCCTTTTTGCAGCCCTCCTTGCCGGAAGCCTTGAAGACCGCGACGGAGACGAAGCCGTAGAGGATCACCGCGCCGAAGGTGGTCGTGTCCACGATCCAGCCGATGGCGGTCCTGCCCAGGAAGGGGATGGGCAGGGACACGAGGACGGCCAGGAGGATGGCGTTGGACGGGAGCTGCTTGTCGTTGAGCCGGGCGTACTGTTCGGGCAGGATGCCGTCCTCCGCCACAGCGTAGCACAGGCGGCTGACCGCGCGCAGCATTCCGATCAGGCTGGTGAGCACCAGCGACAGCAGGGACGCCATCAGGATATAGACGCCGGTCTGGCCGAGATAGTGGTTTGCGGCGTAAAAGGCGGGCAGCCCGGCGATCCCGTCAAACTCGCCCAGGCGGCGGATATAATCCAGCCAGCTCGTGCAGCTCTCCGGATAGACGGACACGCTCATCAGGATGATGAAGATGTACAGCGCCGTCGTGACGATCAGGGAGACGATGAGGATGCGGTAAAGATTGATGTGCTTGAAGCGGTACTCCGCAGCGGAGTGGGACACGCTCTCAAAGCCGATGAAGGCCCAGGGCGACAGGAAGGCGATGCGGATCACCTGCCCGAAGGCGCCCGCGTCCGGCACAAAGGCCGGCTCCATCGTCAGCCCGCTCTTGCGGAAGCCGAGCATCGCCGCCGCAAAGCAGACCGTGATGCCGACGGTAAACACCAGCACCAGAACCACCATGATGCGGGCGGTCGCCTTCCTGCTCCTCATGCACAGAAGGCCGACCAGCGCGATGGCGGCCATGGTGACGATGGCTTCGACCAGATAGACCTCGTAGCCGAAGATCGTATAGAGGTATCCGACCTTGAACGCGCCGCGCAGGAAGTAGCGCGCGAAGAGCGGGAGGCTGGTGGCGTTGGCCCAGAAGATGGAGATATAGGTCAGGAACATGAACCAGGCCACCAGAAAGGCGCGGTCATAGCCGAAGACATGTTTGATGTAGTTATACAGGCCGCCGGTCCCGGGGTAGCGGTTGGCCAGGAACTGATAGTGGTTCGTCACCATCAGCATCATGGCAAAGCCGATCAGCAGGCCGATGACCGAACCCATCGGGCCCGCCTGGGACAGGTAGGAGCCGCTTGTGACCACAAGGGAGCCCCAGCCGATAGCCGAGCCTACCGACAGGGCCCAGACGGCCAGCGGCGAAAGGTAGGGCTGCATCGCGGATGTCTGATTGGCAGCGGATGACGTCTCGTTCATTTGTTTCTCTCCTCTGAAAAGCAATCATTTATTCATGTTGCTTTGCTGTACTGTCTGGCTGATGCGAGGGGCTGCGCGCGGGTTTATTCAAAGCTGCCGTACATGGCGGCGGCCTCATCGATGCTGAGCTCGCCTTTCCCGACCTTGAACGCCGCGACCCGGAGCTGAACCGTGAGCGGGTCCCTGATGCCAAGAACCTCCGGGGACATGGTACGATCCGCGGGTATCTGGGCGAAGGGCGCGAACAGCGTGTCAAAGGACAGATCCGTGGTGGGCGTTACGAGCCGCTTCACGGCGGCCATCTCATTGAGCTCCTCCTTTGTAATCAGAAAGCGCATAAATTCGTTTGTCATGTCGAGATTCTCGCAGTCCTTGTTCACGGAGAACTCCACGGAGGGACTGTCGATAAAATATCCCCCCTTATCGGTCAGCGGGATCGGAGAAAAGCTGTACGCAAAAGGCGCCTTGACGAATGCTTCGGACTGGCTCTCCCGCTTCCGGGTCCCGGACACGGTATCCCCGTAGCAGAGCATCATCGGCACATCGCCTTCAAAGAAGCGCAGGATCACCTGGCTATAGTTGTCCGAAATCTGATCACACGCGTCGATATCGATGCAGCCTTCCCGGATCAGCAGATCCACCGTCTCCAGCGCCGGGCGCATGTATTCTCCCGCCGCGGGGTCCAGCGCATTGGCAAGGGTCAGCGCTTCCGGCTTGTCGGCAAGCGTAGCTACAAACTGCGGATAGGCAATCGTGTTCATGAGGGAGCCGGACGCTTTGAGGCTGTAGCCCATCATGGGACTGTCGTAACCTCTGCCGCGAAACTCCTTGCAGACGGCTACCAGCTCCGTCAGAGTGGTCGGGATGCTGAGACCTTCCTTCTTGAACAGATCGTTGTTCACCAGCATGCCGTAGGTTCTGGAGAAAACCGGCGCCATCGGTACATGGCCCTGGGCGTCATGACTGAGCAGACCGGAGCGGATGCAGTCCAGGTTCAGCTTGAGGGCGGGGTCCGAAAGATCCTCCATGTGGGCAAACACAGGGTCATACAGTTCGTTCCCGAACATCCAGGTATGGGAGAAGAAAATGTTGGGCTTGTCCTTGCCCTCCAGCGCCGTGCCCAGGATGTTGTTATAGTCGTCCAGCTTCACATAGCTCAGCTGCACATTCGGATAATAGGCGTTGAATCTGTCAAATTCCGCCTCCAGCGCCTCAAAGTTGTCATAGCTTCCGGCCACCGTGATACTGCAGCGGGTGTCCGTATCGAGAGCCGGCTTGAATCCGGCGGCAGTCCCTTCGGGCGCTTTTGCGCCGCAGGCCGCGAGCGACAGAACCTCGCAGATGATGCAGATGATGCAAAGCAGCTTTTTCATGATCTCTTTTCCTCCTTGATTCTGCGTATCTCTTTGATGACGAGCTTGATGTCTACAGGCTTTGCGATATGGCCGTTCATGCCGGCGTTGAGACATTCGGTGACGTTTTCCGAGAAAGCGTCCGCCGTCATGGCGATGATCGGGATGGAGGACGCCCACGGCCTGTCCATCGCGCGGATGGCCCTGGTGGCGTCAAGTCCGTTCATCTCCGGCATCTGGATGTCCATAAAGATCAGATCATAGCTTCCGTCCGCGGCCCCGGCCATTTTGTCCACGCAGACGCGGCCGTTCTCGGCGCGCTCCGACTTGATGCCGAACATATCCAGGATGGCGGAGATGATCTCCCAGTTGATGTCATTGTCCTCCGCGATGAGGATGTTCATGCCAAGCAAGTCGGAATAGTCATTCTCCGGCTCAACGGACCTGGTCGCGGTCCCGAGCAGCTCATTGATCCTGTCGTAGAGCGTGGAGCGGAACAGCGGCTTGCTGACGAAGCCGTTTGCCCCGGCCTCCTTCGCGGTGTCCTCGATATCCGACCCGTCGTACGCGGAAATCAGCAGGACGGGCACGTCGGAACCCGCCTCTGCGCGTATGCGGCGTATCGTCTCGACGCCGTCGACGCCCGGCATCTTCCAGTCCAGGATCACAACGCGGTAATCCCGTCCGGCCTCATGCCGCCGCGCGATCATGCCGACCGCCTCCGGCCCGCTTCCCGCGCAGTCGGGCGTCACGCCGAGAGAGCGCAGGGTGTCGGCCGTGGTCTCCAGAAAGACCTCGTCGTCGTCGACGACCAGCACGTCCATCGGCTCGAGGGTCATATCCTCCCGCTGCCTCTCCGCGACGGGGAGATCCAGCACGACGGTGAAGGTCGTGCCTTTGCCCTGTTCGCTCTGGCAGTCGATGGAGCCGCCCATCAGATCGACCATCTGCTTTGTGATGGCAAGGCCGAGACCGGTGCCCTGAATGCTGTTGACCCGGCTGTCGGTCTGGCGGGAAAACGGCTGGTACATGTTCGCCATAAATTCCGGACTCATGCCGATACCGGTGTCGGACACCTGGTAGCTCAGGCGCACACAGCCGCTCTTCGGGCTCTCCTCCTCGCGCAGGTCGACGCTGACGCGGCCGCCGGGCTCGGTATATTTGATGGCGTTGGAGAGGAGGTTGATATAGATCTGATTGAGCCTGAGCTGGTCTGCGTAGAGGTATTCCTTCTCGATCCGGTTGATGCGGAAATTGAACTCGATATTCTTTTCCTTGACCATGGGCTGGGACAGATTCACGAGGTTTTCCACCGTCTCGACGATGGAGAAGGTCAGCGGGCTGAGGTTCAGCTTCCCGCTCTCGACCTTGGAGATGTCCAGGATGTCGTTGATCAGCGTGAGCAGATGGTTGCTGGCCAGCGTGATTTTCCGCAGGCTCTCTCCCACCGACTGCCTATCGCCGAGATTCTTTTCCGCGATCGTCGTCAGGCCGATGATCGCGTTCATCGGCGTGCGGATATCGTGGGACATCGTGGAGAGGAAATCGGTCTTCGCCTTGCTGGCCGACGCCGCCTCTCTGGCGGCCGACGCGAGCTTCTTGTTGAACGAGAGGATCACGGCCAGGTCAAACACGAACAGGATCAAAAGCCCCGCGGAGACGAAACCGATCAGAATCCAGTTTTCGGTATTCACGTGCAGATCCTTGACCGGCATGAAGCTCAAAAGCGTCCAGCCATCCGTCGCGGAGAGCGGGATATAGGCGAGGATGCACTCCTCACCGCGGGAGTTGAGCATGGTAAACGAGCCGGTTGAGGACGTGATCGTCCTGAAGAGCTCCTGCGCGGGAGCGGGATCGATGGCGTTGTAGGACCGGTAAAACTCGAAGAAGCTAGCGTTTTTGAAGGAATGTCCCTTGATGATATAATCGCCGTTTGCGTCGATCATGGACAGCTCCGCGTTTTCAAACGCCTCCTGCGGGAAGACCCATTTCTGCTCCAGCTCGGAGATGGGCAGCACACGCAGCAGGATGGCGCGGCGGGGCTGATTGCTCTCCGGATCGTGGAGGTTGATGAAATTGCAGAAGGCCAGGGACTGTTCCCCGTTGACCGGGTTTGTGTAGGCGCGGGATATGTTGATGGATTGGCCGATGTCATGTATCCAGCTCACATCGTTCAGAAGCGCCATCCGCTCATACGAGACGGCGTAGTCGTCGGCGTTATCGCGCCTGGCCCTCGTGGACAGACCCGTCAGCGTGTCGCAGTAGACGAGATGCGCCGAGGCGCTCGGCAGGACATGGGAGATGCGGATAAAGGAGACGGCCTCCTCAATGGTCATGTCCTTGCTGTTGATATAGTGGGCCCATACGTCACAGATGCGCTGTTCGCCCTCGAGGTAATTCTCGGTGACATGCTCCATGGTGATGGTGGTGTTTTCAAAATGCTTGATCTGCATACGGGTGTTAGTCCTGTTTTCAAAGCCGGAATAGAGAACCACAAAGGTCAGCATCGCAAGCATGATGAAAACATTGAAAAGAATGACCCAGGTTTTTTTCAAAACGTATTCCGCCCTTCTGCATATGAGACTTGCAAAAAGCAAATCGGTATCAAAATCATCGTTCAGCCGGCCGCGTCCGTTTCTTCCGGCGGTCCGGCTTCGGCGCAGCCTCGAACGGCGCTGCGATTTCGTCCCTTTTCTCGCAAATCCACGGCGTATTCCCGAGAAAACGGCCTTCATCGTAACCCGGATTTTCTCAGGATTCGCCCTTGTCAAATGATGGGATATTACCTTTATTATAAGCGAACGGAGAACATTCTTCAATGGCGAATTGAAATATTTTGCTATAAAAGCTGACGCTTCCCGCCCCTTGCGGGGCAAGCGAATTATACTGGTCTCCCATAAAACGGCTTAAAGCCGTTTTATAGCGCCAAAGGCGCGTCGGAGACCTATGAGACGTGTTTTGTGCCCAAGGGCACAAAACTCCGTTTTAACGAAAAACAGTATTACGGCGCATGGGGATTTGCTCCGGCGCGGATACGGCCCGGCTTTGCGGGCGGCGGGGGCATAAGAAAGCCTCATGAAAACCCTTCATCCCGGAAAGGTTTTCATGAGGCTGCTGATATGGCTTTGTTCAGTCTGTCACGCTTTCATCTCATACTGGTCTCCCATAAAACGGCTTAAAGCCGTTTTATAGTGCCAAAGGCACGTCGGAGACCTATGAGACGTGTTTTGTGCCCGAGGGCACAAGCTGTTTTAACGAAAAACAGTATCAGTTCCAGATCAGGGGGATGTAGAGCTTGCTGCCGGGGCGGAAGCGATCAAACGCCACCGGATTGTAGAGCTGCAGCTCCTCGCGCCGCGAGGCAAAGTCGATGCCGTAGCGGCTGTATACGCTCTCGACGGTCTCATCCTCCAGCATGATGTGGGACATGACCGTGGTGTAGACCTTGGTCTTGAGATTAGACTCCGTCGTGGGCAGGTAGTAGAGGTCGCCGACATAGAGCAGGTCCAGATTCCGGTCCGGATTCAGAGCCTTGATGATGTCGACGTAATCGTCGTAGCGCAGGCCCCAGAGCTTGTAGATGAACTTGAGCGTGTCGCCGGCGGTGATGGAATAGGGGATCACATAATAGGCGATCTGATCCTTGTTCGAGATCAGATGCGGGGCGGAGCCGACGATGTCCTTGGGCGCGCGGGGGATCTTGATGACGTCCCCGATGCTCAGAGTCTCCATCTTCGATTCCCGATCCAGGCGGTTGAGGACCATGACGACGTATTTCTCGTTTTCGTAGGACAGGGAGTTGATCTCCAGCAGTTTGAGAACGGTGTCGCCCTCCTTGATGGTGACCGCGTCGTAATCGGCCTCGGCAAAGGCGAAGCCGGGCACCACGCTGCCGAGCAGAACAAGACACAGAAGAAGAGAGAAAAGGCGCTTATACATGAGAAAGCCTCCTTTTTATCATTTTTCAGCTATAGTATACTTGAAAAACATAGTTATGTAAAGTAATTTATGTTTTTTGTGAAACTCCGACAATTTTATGTAAGCTCTCCCCACACCGGGAAGAGTTCCTCTCAACCATATATCCTGTGCCCGCTTGCCCGTTTTGCCAAACCGGACCACAAGATATGGACAAAAAACAAACCCGGCACCCATCCCCGCCCGGGGATGGATGCCGGAAAAGTATGACAGTTTGTCATTTTTGGCCCGTCACGAAAAGAGAAACCCACGAGGTATACCGTAGGGGCGACCGCAAGGGTCGCCCCTACGGTGAATATCGCACGGCTGGGCTCCGCAGGGGACGGCACCCTCGACGTCCCGTCCTTGGCTCGCCCCCGCCGCAGGCGAGGGGAGAGCTGTCAGCGCAGCTGACTGAGAGGGGAAAAGCGCGGCAGGCTGTCGGCCCCTCTCAGTCACAATGCTTGCGTGAGACGCATTGTGACAGCAGAGCTTTGATCGTCGCGCGTTTCTCGCGCGTCGCTATGCTCCCCCCAGCGGGGGAGCCAAGGAGGACGCGGGCTGCCGGGGGCGTCAGCCCCTACGGTGAATATCGCACTCCAAACTCCGCACTCCACACTCCAAACTCCACTCTCGTCTCAGTCCTGCCTGATCTCGCGCAGCAGCATGAGCAGCAGATCGCTCACGCCCTGGGCGAGCTGGTTGGCCTTCTGGATGCGGATGTAGGCGTGGCCATAGATGCGGTGGACGTTTTCGAGGTGGCTGGTGTTGCCGTGGAAGACCGCGCCGATCCGAAGCCCCTGAGCGCGCAGGCGGCGCACCGCCTCCTGGGCGGAGCGGACGGCCGCCTCGCCCTCGTACTCGCGCTCCAGGAGCAGACCGTTCGTGGGCAGGGGGGTGGAGTCGTTGGGGCTGCCGTCGGTGAGCACCAGCATCAGGCGCGTCTTGCCGCGGATGGCCTCGTCGTCGTCCAGACGGCCCAGGGTCTCGATGGCGAGGCCGTCGCGGTTCCAGCCGCCCGCAAAGTAGCGGCGCAGGCCCCGACAGTCGGGCTGCCTCCAGTCCTTGAGGATTTCCAGCACCGTGTAGCTGCGGATGCTGCGAAAGGCGCAGACCCGCACGGGGATGTGCAGCTTCTGGAGACTGCGCGCGATGATATAGCCCTCGGCGGACAGCACCTCCTGGGAGTGCATGCGCGACTGGGAGGCGTCCAGCAGCAGGTCGACGCAGATCTCGGGGTCGGTCTCCTCGCCGTTTTTGAGAAAGACCAGGGCGTCGTTCAGCACGGGCAGACGCCAGGCTGCCTCGGGGCGGATGCGGCCCGCGCGCGCGGGCTCGGGCAGATGGCGGAGGTAGGAGGAGAAGACCGTCTCGATCCGGGTGGCGAGGGCGCGGACGCTGCCCTCGATCATGGCGGCATGCCCGGCGCAGAAGGCCTCGTTGCGCTTTTCCTGCCGCGCGGCGCTCTCGCGTACCTCGAGGGCGTCCTTGTCCCGGGTCTGGACGGCCTCGCCCTTTGTGACCCATAGGCGGCAGAGCCCGTCGTCTCCGACGCAGAGCTCGTTTTCCAGAATGCGCAGCTCGTGCTCCGTGAGGCTCGCCCGGCCGAAGACGGCCTCGACATAGGCGGCGTCCTCCGGCCCGGGGCCGACGTGGCGGCCGAGCCCCGCGTGGCGCTGCTGCCGCGCCTTCTCGTGGTCGCCCTCGCCAGTGCCGGCGCGCACCAGCAGGCGGTCGCGGCGCTTGTGCTCGTGCTTGAATAGGAGCTTTGCAAGCGGCGTCGCCCTGTGGCGCTTCACCGTGTCGGGGCCGGGGGTGAAGCGGAAGAAGTCGAGAAGAAAGGTCCGCATGGCCTGCAAGACTCCGTCGGTGTCGAGTTCGCCGGAGAAGCGCAGGGCCTGCGCGATGCGCTTTTCCCGCGGCGTGAGCAGGGGAGGGCGTCTGCCGCAGGCCGTGGCCCAGCGGTATTCCTGCTGGGTGAAGACGGGCATGCTCTGGTACTCCATCTGCTGGCGGGACATCTGCTGCTGTTCGATAAAGAAGAGCTCGCCGCGCTCGCGCCGGAGCTGCGCGAGGATGGGCCGCTCGGGCAGTTCCTTTTCATACACGCAGTTTTCCAGCCCCAGCCAGAGATAGTCGTCGAACTCGTCGGCGCGGCGGTCGCCCTCGTAGCTCAGAAAGAAGTCCCAGAGCTTCGGCATGTCCAGCCACTTGTCGACCAGGCCCGCGACCATGTTGAAGTACTGGTCGGGGTGGCCGTTTGCGAAGAAGGCCATGAAGGGCGGGTCAAAGTCATAGCGCCCGGCGGCGTTCCAGATGATGTTGCGGGCCCGGCGGGCCGCGCCCGTGTACTGCTTTTTGATCATGTCGGGAAGACGTCGGCGCGGGTGAGATCGGCGGGCACGCGGGCCGCGATCACGTCGCGGATGAGGCCGCGCTCGTAGGCGTCGAAGCTCTTGTTGACGATGCACATGTCCAGCGCGTCCCCGGAGCGGAGGCCCTGCTCCATCAGGGCGATGGCGTCCAGCAGGCCTCTGAGGTCGAGGGCCGCGTCGGAGATCTCGGCGCTCTCGGCCTTGCGCTCCAGCTCGCCGTATAGGCGCACGAGCTGGTCGCGGATCTTCGGGCTGATGCCGGGGTAGCGGCGGGCGATGAGCTTTTGGAGGTTGTCCTCGGTGATGACGGGCATGTCCAGCACCGCAAAGCGGCTCGTCAGGGCCTCGTTCAAATCCCGCGTACCCGCGTAGCCGTAGTTCATCGTGGCGATGAAGCGGGTCTCGGGCCGCAGGTCGATCTTCTCATAGCCCGGCACGTCCAGGCTGCGGCGGAAGTCCAGCGCCGCGTGCAGGACAGCCAGGGCCTCGTTCTTGGCCATGTTGATCTCGTCGAGCACGCCGAAGCCGCCCTTCGCCGCGCACAGCCAGATGGGGCCGGGGCGGAAGGAGACCTTATGCCCGTCATAGGTGTCGGTGCCGACGAGGTAGGCGGCGTCCGTGTTGATGTGGAAGGACACGTTCCACACCGGGCGGCCGAACAGCGCGCCGAGGTTTTCGCACAGCACGTTCTTGCCGGTGGCCTTCGGGCCGGCCAGCAGCAGGTTTTTGCCCGCCAGGATCGCCGCGAGGGCGAGCTCCCAGGTCTTTTTTCCGTAGTAATAATACTCCGGGTCGGGCACGCGCGGGGCGTTCTCGGCTTCCGTGGGGTACTTCTCGCGGAAGGTTTTGACGCCCGCCAAGAGGGCCTTGTCCACGCCCTCGGCTTCGAGAAAGGTATAGAGATCACTCATCTTTGAGCCTCCTTAGATTTCGTCCCGGTAGTCGCAGACGAGAAACAGCGGCTTGACCGTCACGACCTCGTCATACTCCTTCTGGGAGACCTTGACCGTGTTGTTGAGGGCGCGCAGATCCTTCTTGACAAGCTCCAGCGCCTCCGCCTGGGTCTGGGCCCGGCCTTCGCGCAGGACGCGGATCATGCGCGTGAGCACGACGGGGTGGGCGTACTGGGGCGGCACCGTGACGGACGGGCGGCCCCTGAGATAGTCGCGCATGCGGGAGACGGTCTCCTCCCACTGCCGCTGCGCGTATTTTCTGTTGTTGTACTTGCTGGGGAAGGTGTTGCTGGACAGAGCCATGAAGAAGGCGGCGCCACCGCCGATGATGAAGTAGACGGCGTAAGACAGGTGCGCGACCAGTCCGTAGACGCCGAAGAGCGCCGCGGCGATGCCGAGAAAGCCGAGCAGCGCGCCGATCGCGCGGTGCATGGGGGAGAGATTGTCCACGACGCGCTTCTGCTTCGCGGCGTTCACCATCGCGTCGCAGAGCGAGGGGCGCAGCTCAAGAAAGTCGCAGTCGGCGCTGAGCGCCTCGACCGCGGCGTTTGCCTCGGGGGAGAGGGTCTTGAGGTAGCGCTTTTCCTCCTCAGCCTCGGCCCTTGCGAGCTTGTTGGCGGCCTTGACGCTGTGCGTCGGAATCTCGGGGTGCTCCTGCTCAACGCAGGCGAGAAGGCGGTCGACGTCGGCCTCAAACTTGAAGGGGCATTCCTTCTCCATGCCGCTGCCGAACTGGACGACCAGGAAGGGCAGGGAGCCGAACACGCCCTTGCCGGAGAAGCCGCCCTGGCTCATGGCGACGCGCTTGAATACGCGCTTGACCTCCTTCCAGGGGATATAATAGCGGCGGTCCAAAAAGCGCCCGCCGAGGTAGAGCGCCTGTCTGCCGACGCCGCAGGGGCCGAATTTGCGGCATTCTTTTTTGTCTTTTTCCAGGCTGTCCGCATCCAGCGTTTTCTTGCCGATGGGGGAGGGGGGGAAGATCATGGGGTTGCCTCCTGTAATATAAGAGTGGAGAGTGGAGAGTGGAGAGACGATTACTAACCGGCGGTGCGCGTCCCCCTTGGCTCCCCCCCGCTGGGGGGAGCATAGCGACGCGCGAGAAACGCGCGACGATCAAAGCTCTGCTGTCACAATGCGTCTCACGTAAGCATTGTGACTGAGAGGGGGCGACGACGGGGGACGCCCCTCTCATACTGGTCTCCCATAAAACGGCTTAAAGCCGTTTTATAGTGCCAAAGGCACGTCGGAGACCTATGAGACGTGTTTTGTGTCCGAGGGCACAAAACTGGCAGCGCGCTTTGCGCGATGCCTTTTCGTTAAAACGAGCCGTTTTAACGAAAAACAGTATCAGTCAGCTTCGCTGACAGCTCTCCCCTCGCCTTCGGCGGGGGCGAGCCAAGGGCTGGCGACGACACGCTGCGACCTGTATTATACCAAACAAAAGGGCCTGTGAAAAGAGCTTTTCACAGGCCCGGGGATTATGTTTCTGTCAGTCGCTTTGGCACAGGTCGGAATCAGGCGACCTTGGCGGCCTTCGCGGTGACCTTCTTGGCGGCGCGCAGGAAGATGAACAGGCAGCACGCGGCGAAGATGAGGCCGACAACAACGCCGATGGTATAGCCGGTGGGATTCTTGTAATTCAGTGCGTCAATCGCGCCAAGGCATTCGTCAGCCATCATGAAGTAGGTCATGGAAACCGCGCTCATGAAGGTGGCGGGGGCGGCGCAGATCCAGTAGTTGCGCTTGTTCTGCACCAGGAACATGGCACCGGCCCACAGAACGATCATGGCGAGGGTCTGGTTGGACCAGGAGAAGTAACGCCAGATCACGTCGTAGTTGATCTTGCCGAGGGCGTTGCCGAAGCCGAGGATGGCGCCGACGCCGAGGACGGGGATGCAGAGGACGAGACGGTTCTTCCAGCTGCCCTGGTCGATCTTGAACCAGTCGGCGATGGTCAGACGGGCGGAACGGAAGGCAGTGTCGCCGGAGGTGATGGGGCAGGCGATGACGCCGAGGACGGCGAGGACCATGCCGATGCCCTTCATCGTGGTCTTGCTGATCTCGAAAACGGTGTCGGGGCCGCCGGCGCCGGTGGTGTTGGCGCCGTCGCCGAGCAGGGTGCAGGCCGCGGCGGCCCAGATCAAGGCGATGATGCCCTCGGCGACCATGGCGCCGTAGAACACGAAGTGACCCTGGCGCTCACTCTTGAGGCAGCGGGCCATCAGAGGGGACTGGGTGGCGTGGAAGCCGGAGATAGCGCCGCAGGCGACGTTGATGAACATGAAGGACCAGATCGGCATTTCCTTCATATGCATGTTGGTGAAGTGGTCGAAGATCTCGGGCATGGGCTTGCCGCTGGTCAGGGTGCCGAAGCAGACGCCCACAGCCATGATGATCAGGCAGATGCCGAACAGGGGGTAGATCTTGCCGATGATCTTGTCGATAGAAATGAAGGTCGCGATGAAGTAGTAGATGAGGATGACGGCCAGCCAGAAGACCTTGTTGACCCAGATGCCGGTGGCACCGCTCTCGCCGATCAGCTTGACCAGCAGGCCGGCGGGGCCGACGGCGAACACGGTGCCGACCATGACCAGCAGCGGAGATGGAGGCGCCGTTGTTGCGCTCGGACAGCATGCCGGCGAAGTAGTCATGCACAGCGCCGGCGAAGACGGTGCCGAAGGTGATCCACAGGAACACGATGGGACCCCACATGGCGCCGCTGATGGCGCCGAAGATGGGGCCGAGGCCCGCGATGTTCAGAAGCTGAATCATGAACAGCTTCCACTGCGGCAGCACGACATAGTCGATGCCGTCGTTGATGGCGACAGCGGGGGTCTCGCGGTCGTCGGGGTTGAAGGTCTGGTCCACGAATTTACCGTAGAACAGGTAGCCGCAGATCAGGATTGCAAGGCACAGGAAAAAGCTAATCATTTTTTCTTCCTCCTAATCTAAAAATGTTGTCTTTGGGTATTCACAGAATGTTCATATCCCATGCGGCCATCTTAGTACAATCCGACTAAAAAATCAAGGGTTTTATTTAATTTCTTTGAAGTTTTTTCTAAGAGGGGCTGCTTCGGGCAAACAGCTTAATCGTATAAGGAGCGAAAGACCGCGCGGATGGACAAACATGGAAAAACCTTGCGGACAGTAAACATAAAATGGTAAACATAAGAGAAACACAGCGGACTTCGCGCGGCAGGCGGCGTTGTGCTTGACAAACAGGGAAGCGGATTGTTATAGTATGTTTATACGGCACGATTTCGACACACCTGAACAACCTGAAGGAGCGCCAGAGCCGCCATGTGGAACTACAGCTTTACCTTTCCGAGCGCCTTGATCCTGCTGATCCTGACAGGCTATTATTTCCGGCGGCCGAGACTGCCGCTGCAAATGAACAAGACCTTTCTCACCCTGCTGTGCATCGACGCGATGACCCTGCTGACAGACTATGTGTCGACGCGCCTGGACGAGAACTGGACGGAGTTTTCCATTGAGGCCGGTTACACGATGAACCTGGCCTTCTTTGTGTTTTATCTGGCGCGTATTTACTGGTTTTTCCTTTTTTACCTGGACGTGCTCGAAAACCATGTCAGCCTGCCCCGATGGCTGCGCCGCCTGAGCCCGGCGGTGTTCGTCCTGTCGGAGCTGATCGCGCTGTCGAGTCCCCTGACCCACGCGGTCTTCTCCTTCGACGCGGAGGGCTACCACTCCGGGCCGCTGTATCAGGTGCTCTACGTCTGCTTTTTCTTCTATCTGATCGCTGCGGCGACGCTGCTCCTGCGCTATCGCCGCAGTCTTCCCACGCCGGTCGGGGCGGGGCTGTCGGGCATAAACGGCATCCTGATCATCGGCAACATCTTCCGCATGCTGCTGCCGCAGCTTCTGGTGATGAACACCTTCTGCCTGATGGCGATCCTGGTGATCTACCTGTCCTTTGAAAACCCGGATCTCTTCCTCTCCGACCGGGGCAGCGCGTTCAACACGCGGGGCTTTGAGTTTTTGCAGCGCGAGTGGGCCGGGCGGAAGAATTACCGCGTGCTGGCCTTTATCATCCGCGGCTACAGCGAGACACGCGGCATTTACGGCGGCATGCAGATGGACAGGGGCATCGGACAGATCAACGACTTTCTCGCCGAGAGCTTTCCTGACTGCCTGAATTTCTACCTCCGAAACGGCTCCTTTGCCGTCGTCGGGAGCGAGAAGACGGACTGCCGCGCCATGTGTGAGACCATTACCCGGCGTTTTCAGCAGCCCTGGGAGGCCCTGGGCACGGAGATGATGATGAAGCCCGCTTTTGTGGAGGTCAGGATCGAGGCCGGCTCCCCCATGACCGACCGCATCAACTCCGTGCTGTGGCTGGCGCTGGACAGCGCGGGCGCGGCGGAGTATGCCGAGGACAGCAGCGTGCCCGGCTCCATCAACGCCGTTGACCGCTATCTGGAGGAGAGGCGCGCCATGGACGCCGCGCTGGAGCGCGGCGGGCTGGAGGTCTATCTCCAGCCCCTCGTCGAGTGCGGCAGCGGCCGCATGGTCGCGGCGGAGGCCCTGGCGCGGCTGAGAGGCGAGGACGGAAGGCTCATCCCCCCGGCGGAATTTATTCCCCTCGCGGAGAAGGACGGCAGCATCATCGCCCTGGGCGAGGAGGTGCTGCGCAAGACCTGCCTGTTTATCCGGGACCATGACATGGAAAAGCTGGGCCTGCGCTGGATCAACGTCAACCTCTCGCCCTGCCAGTGCATGAGCGGGGATCTGGCGGAGCACTTTTCCGTGATTCTGAAGGAGACCGGCGTCCCGGCCGAGCGCATCCATCTGGAGCTGACCGAGCAGTCCATCATCGACTATTCCCTGCTCAAAAACCAGATCACGGCCCTGCAGGAGCTGGGCTTCCAATTTGCGCTGGACGACTACGGCAGCGGCTACTCCAATCTCACCCGCGTCAAGCAGTACCCCTTCAAGAACATCAAGATGGACATGGAGGTCGTGCGCAACTACTTCCGCGACCGCGACCCCCTGCTGCCGACGCTGATCGGGGATCGAGACGGAGGAGATGGCAAAGGTCATGTCCGACATCGGCTGCGACTATCTGCAGGGCTATTACTTCTCAAAACCCATCCCCATGGATGAGTTTCTGGCGCGCTATTTGCCGCTCACATAAAAGCAGCGGCCGGATGCCTGCGCATGCTTGCAATGCGTTCCATTTTGTGGTAAAAGGATAGGGGAACGCCCGGGAGAGAAGAGAGCTTTCTTCTGAAAGACAGGGATGATATATGAACGAGACCCATAAGAACGCGGAGACAGGGCGGAGAAGAGCGATATCCGCCAAGCGCATGATCGTGCCTTTCACGGCCACGATCCTGCTGATGCAGGTGCTGATCCTGCTCAACACCGTGCATATCCGCAATCTGAACGCCTATATCGCGGAGGCGACGCAGCACAACTTTGCCATCACAGCGTTCACCAACGGCGTCTCGCGCGCCACCGACGAGATGAACGGGAGCGCCATGCGCTATGTCGGTTCCGGCGAGGCCGAGGCGCTCTCCGCCTATCTGAGCGCCTACGCCGAGATGGAGGAGAACTATTCGGAGCTGCTGGAGCTGATCTCCGCGCCGCCGACCGACGCAGCCACGATCCATCCGCAGGCAGAGGCCACGGAGGAGGATCCCGTACAGCTCCTGGAGCAGGCCAAGGCCGCGGTGGCGGGCCGCTATGAGACCGAGCGCACCGCCATGACGATGGCCGCGCAGGCGCGGGGGGAGGATCTGTCCGACGATCCCATCCTCACCGGCGCTCTTCCGCCGGAGCTCGCCGCTCTCCCGCCCGAGGCCATGCTGGGCAGGGCGCAGGGCATGATTCACGACTCCGCCTATCAGTCGACGCGCGGCGATGTGCAGCGCAATCTGAGTATTGCGGCCTCCGTGGGGAGCGCCCGGAATGAGGCGGCCATCCGTCGCCTCTCCGACAGAATGGAAGCCAGCCAGGTCCGCCAGTGGATGCTGATGGGCCTGATCATGATCATGATGCTCGCTATGAGCACGCTGCTCTTCAAGCGCTTGCTGGACCCGCTGGAGAAGAGTGCGGCCCTGGTACAGCAGGGGGAGCCGCTGCCAGTGGACCAGGGCTTCTCCGAGATTCGCCGCCTCTCCGCCTCGTATGACGAGCTGCTCACGCATCGCCAGAAGCTTGAGGCGGAGCTCAGACGCCAGTCCCACACCGACGCGCTGACCGGCCTGCCCAACCGCCTGTCCTACGAGGACCGCATTGCGGCGCTGGACGCGGCGGAGCCGGACAGGACGCTCATCATGTTCTCCATGGATGTCAACGGCCTCAAGGAGACCAACGACACCCAGGGCCACCAGCGCGGCGACGTGCTGCTGTGCCAGGCGGCCGACTGCCTGCGCGCGACCTTCGGCGACGGGACAGGCACAAATGTCTACCGCTTCGGCGGGGACGAGTTTGCCGCCATCTGGCAGGGCCGCAGCGAAAAGGAGGCGCTCGACGCGCTCAAGCGTTTCCGGGAGGAACAGGACCGGCGGGGGATCAGCATCTCCGTGGGCTATGCCCGCCTGGCCGACAACCCCGGCCTCACGGCGCAGCACCTCTTCGACCTGGCGGATCAGAGCATGTACAAGGCCAAGACCGCCTACAAGCGCGGCGAGGAACAAAGATGACGACGATATCCGCGCCCCGGAACAATCCGCGGCGCGGATGCGTCTGATTATACGACACTTCTCTCAGGAGGAACGCTATGAAAACAAAAAGACTGACAATTGCGGCCCTGCTCCTGCTGTGCTGCGTGCTGCTGTGCGCCTGCGGGGCAAAGCAGTCCGAGACCGTAAATGTACCGGCCCCGACGCCTGCGGTCACGCCGACCCCGGCCCCGACGCCCGCCATGCCCGAGGCCGAGCAGCGAAACCTGATCGAGCGCTGCCGCAACATCTGGTACAAGCAGGAGCCGACCTATGACGACTGGTTCTACGCTTTTACCGACTTTGACCACAACGGCAGGCTTGAGGTGATCACCGCCTCCCTGCAGGGGACGGGCCTGTTTACCTATGTGGACTGCTGGGAGATCGACCCCGGCTTCACGGGCCTGGTCGTCTGCCCGGACAACACCCGCGAGGGCGAGGCCTGGCCGGACATCATCACCGACACGCTGACCTTCTGTCACGACCCGGCGACCGGGCGCTACACCTATCTCTGCGAGGACAACATGCGCGACGGCATGGCCCATTCCTACACCGGACAGGACTGCTTCTCGCTCTGTAACGGCAGCTTTGAGCTCAGATTGCTGGCCTCCAGGGATGAGTCGTTCGACGCCCAGGGCAACCCGACCGTGCGCTACTACGACGCAAACGGCAGCGAGATTGAGATGAACGCCTACCTCAACGCCGCGATCAACGCCTTTCCCGGCCAGGAGCAGGGGACGATCACCCTGAACTGGACGCGGGTCGAGGCAAAGCCCGACGTGAACGCCCCGTCGATTTTCGACACCCCGGCGCCGGCCTATCAGGGCGCTCCGCAGGCGGCGGGCCCCGTGACCATCACCAAGAACCCCACCGGCGAGACCATCGCGGTCGGCGGGAATTGCTGGTTCATCGCCCACGCCGACAACGCCGATACCCTGGTCTGGCAGCTCATCGCCCCGAACGGGGAACCACGCCCGCCGTGCTCCATGTGCAGGACTACACGACGGCCTACGGCGGCGTGCTCGCCCGCTACTACCGCGCCTATACCGGCGGCTCCACCGACGCGGGCTACGCCTATGAAAACGGTATCTCCGAGTTTATCGGCTACAGCAGCCATGTCGGCTACGCCATCGAGGATCTCGACGGCGACGGCACGGCCGAGCTTATGATCGAGGGCATGGGCACCGAGGACTTTTCCAACGGCGTGCTCTATGACCTCTACACCCTGGCGGGCGGCCAGCCGGTGCAGATCGCCTGCTCCTCGGCGCGCAACCGCTACTATCTGCGCACGGACGGCAGAATCCTCAACGAGGGCTCCGGCGGCGCGGGCCACTCCGTCTATCTGATCAACAGCATTCAGGGCGGGGAGCTTGTCCCCTCCGAGTCCGTCTTCACCTTCTTTGACGGCCAGCCCACCGACGGCTATTACTACTCGAGCGTCGGCTCCACTTACCAGCCCGGCATCTATGACGAGGCCATCGGCGAGCAGGAGTTCAACTACTACGTCAGCCTGTTTGAGGACAGCGTCTATACCCCGCAGCTGACGATGATAGCGTAAGACTGATAAAAAGCAAAAAATGTAAGAATAAAGCGCTGAGTGTTGTCCGAACACTCGGCGCTGTTCTTTTGAAAATTCGTACAAATATCTGTAGCTTTGATTGTCGAACATTCCCAATTTCCGTTTGACAAAGAGCAGGAGATTGACAAGCAAGTTGATATTTCATAGAATATATTCAATCTCTGTCGCTCTGCTGTGACCGTAATGAAAGTGGGGGAGAACACAAAGAATATGAGAGATCTGAAATACCTGAACTATTTTGAAAAGCTCCTGCAGGAGGCCAATAACGAGCTCGTCGCGAAAGCAAAGGCCGACGGGAAAATCTGCGTGGCCTACACCTGCGAGAACGTCCCGGAGCCGCTGCTGAACCTGGACGGCTGCGTGTCCGTCCGCCTCACCGCGCCGAACACCGGCTCGGTGGATATCGCGACCTACTATATGACAAACCTCCTCTGTGAGCCGAGCCGCGCCCTCCTCGAACGCGCCATCGAGGGCGGTTTCAACTTTGCCGACTGCGTCATCACGCCGGACGGCTGCACCATGATGAACCGCGCCGTGGAGAACATGGAGCTGCTCAAGACCATGGGGAAGGACAACCCGCGCTTTTTCCACGAGTACATGGAGATCGCCTTCAAGAATACCGAGAACGACGTCGACCTCGCCGTGCTCCAGTGCACCAACCACATCCTCACGCCTCTGGGCATCAACTACGGCGTGGACACCTCGGACGAGGCCATCCGCAGGGCCGTCGCCGAGCACAACCGCCTGTGCCGCGTGCTCCGCGCGATCGGGGATTTCCGCAAGGAGGAGAAGCCCCGCATCACGGGCTATGAGTTCCACGTCCTGTGCCTGGCAAGCTATGTATGTCCCAAGTACCTCATTCTCGACAAGCTGGAGCAGACGCTGGAGGAGCTCAAGACCCGCGAGCCGGACGACAGGCCCTGGCGCGCAAGAGTCCTGCTGGTCGGCTCCGAGGTGGACGACTCCGGCCTCGTCAAGCTCATCGAGGAGCAGGGGGCCTTCGTCTGCTGCGATCGCTTCTGCTTCGGCTCCTACCCCGGCCGCACCGAGATCGTCCTGAACGACGAGGAGGACGCGCTGCGCCAGGTCTGCCGCCACTACGTCCAAAACTGCCAGTGCCCGCGCATGATGAACCAGCAGAAGGTCTACGGCCGCAAGCAGTATGTGGCGGAGCTGGCAAAGGAGTACGGGGCCGACGGCGTCATCTATGAGCAGGTCAAGTTCTGCGATCCCTGGGCCTACGAGCGCACGCTGGGCGCGGCCATGCTGCAAAACGACTACGGCTATCCGGTCCTGTCCGTCGACCGGCCCTACAACATCGCCTCCTCCTCCGGCCAGATGCGCACCCGCGTCCAGGCCTTCGTGGAGAGCATTGAGATCAAGACGATTCAGAGAGGTGGGAAAGCATGAAGACCGTCGAGAAAGTTGTCAATCCCTTCCGCCGCGCGGGCGAGCAGTCGCCCGGCAGGATCTATGACGA
This sequence comes from Oscillospiraceae bacterium, assembly GCA_902785905.1. Lineage (GTDB taxonomy): Bacteria > Bacillota > Clostridia > Oscillospirales > Oscillospiraceae > Limivicinus. The sequence goes on from CADAAM010000031.1 coordinate 26,124, forward strand.
AAAACTCAAGGTCCGCGCCCGGCGCGAGTGGCGCGGCGTCAAGGACACCCTCTACGATTACAGCCGCTGGCTGTACCTGATGAGCGTGCTGGGCCGCTTCATCCTGGTCCCGCGCAACGTCAAGGGCTTCTTCCGCTACCGCTGGATGATGAGCTACCTGTTTGTCCCCCACGGCATGGACAAGTTTACCATTGGCCTGCGGGACGAGGCGCTGCGCATCGCCCACACCTCCTTCAACTTCGTCATCGCGGACGTGACCCAGGCCATCGCCAACTGCTTCCGCGGCGACAGACGCGTCGGCAACGACGTGGCCTACTCCGACAAGTGCGTCATCACCGACGAAAACTCCATGGTCACCTTCATGATGGGCTTCGACCGCGACAAGGTCCACACCATCCTGCGCGAGGTGCCCACCATGTTCGCCTCCAACATCTTCCACCAGTTCAACGTCATGCACTACCTGGACATCGCCCAGCAGTACGGCATCCCCGGCGACGTCTGCCCCATGCCCGAGGCCGAGGCCGGCATCTCCATCGAGGACGACTTCTGCGTGCTCGGCTGCTGCGCGGTGCAGAACAACACCACCTGCGACGGCTCTCTCATGGGCAACGGCATCATCGCCAAGCGCCTCGAGCGGGAGTACGGCATCCCGACCTTCCAGCTCGCCACGCCCCTGCGCCACAAGGAGCCCGACGTACTGGAGTACGCCGCCCAGGAGATCAAGAACGCCATCGCCTTCGTCGAGGAGCACACCGGCGAAAAGTGGGAGTGGGAGCGCTACTTTGCCGCCGCCAAACGCGTCAACTACGCGACCCGCTGCCGCATCGCCCAGATGGAGATCAACTCCACAAACTACCCCCAGTTCTTCGGCGCGGCCTTCTCCCTGTATAACGACACAAACTATATGGGCAACTCCGGCCGCGATCCCGCCTTCGTCGGCATCGACCGCAAACTCCTGGAGCTGGCCGAGCGGGGATACAAGGCCAAACGCATGTACGCGAAGGAGTACCGCCACCGTGCCATCGTCTGGGGCGTGCAGCCGCAGTACGTCATTGACATGCTCTACTGGATGGTCCAGTGCTGGGGCGTCGTGCCGCTGACCGACATGCTCTCCGTCATCAACACCGACATGATCGCCGAGGAGGACACCCCCGAAAACCGCGAGCAGGCCTACCGCGACATGGCCATGCTCAACATGGAGATGATCATGCGCAACCACACCCACGGCGGCTACAAGGTGCTGCTGGACGATCTGTGGGATCTGTGCGAGAAGATGAACGCCGACGTCGTCATGATGTGGGAGCACATGTCCTGCAAGGCCCTCACCGGCATGCACGGCATGTTTGAGGAGCAGGGACGCGAGCGCGGCATCCACATCATGTGGGTTTCCCACGACCTCTGCGATCCCCGCGTCTTCACCCGCCAGGCCATCCGCGACCAGGTCAACAACTACATGCGCACGGTCATGCGCGAGGAGCCCCTCGACCCGTCGCTGGAGATCATCCCCGATAACGAAGCGTATTAAGAGAGGAAAGCGACCTGCTGCTGATCGCCCTCGGCTTTTTCGTGGTGACCTTCACGGTGTACATGTTCAACCTTGACATGAAGGCCACCTCCCTCCTTGCCCCGTGGCTTGAGAAGTGGTACGACCATCTGGAGAGAAAGCAGTATCTGTAAAATCTGAACGCTGTCATGGCTTCGCCCGCGCGAGGTCATGGCAGCTTTATATGACGCAAAAAATTTGATTCTTCACGGAACTTTATGACGCTAAAGCGTATCCCCTTGCCCCAGTGCTCACGCCAGTGCATGAAAGCCCCCCCTTGCCTAAGGGGGGGTGCCCCAGTGCTCACACTGGTATTATTTAAAGCCCCCCTTGCCTAAAGGGGGGTGCCCCAGTGCTCACACTGGGGCGGGGGGATACGGTTCAACGCACGCTGTGGCAAGGCCGGAATCCCCCAGTCATGGCCTCGCGGGAGATTGAAGTGGTAAGCTTAAATTGGACACGGAGGGGGTAATTTTTGTACAGAAGATGTATAATGAAGAACAGCAAAATACATCACTATACAAAGCTACTCC
>CADAAM010000032.1 GCA_902785905.1 Oscillospiraceae bacterium
GTGAGGCCGCCGACGATGATGTAGACGATGAGCTCTCTGTACTTGACGCAGAGGGCTTTGATTTTTTCGATCATTTGTTTTCTCCTTCCCGGCCGCAGATGCGGGAGATGATGTAGCGCGGGCGGCCCTTGATCTCGTCATAGATGCGGGCGAGGTAGTAGCCGATGATGCCGAGAGAGATCATCAGAAAGCTGCCGATGATGAGCAGCAGCAGAATCACCGTGGTAAAGCCCGGCTGGGCCGTACCCGCGATCTTCTGCACGAGGGAGATCACCCCAAAGACTACCGCCACGATGAGCGTCAGCACGCCCATGACCGTGACCATATGCAGGGGAGCGGAGGAGAAGGACGCGATATTCGTGATGGCGTACTTGATGAGGGACTTGGTGGACCATTTGCTCACACCCTCGGTGCGCTCCTGCACGCGGTAGAGCACCTCCGTCTTCTTGTAGCCCACCCAGAAGGACAGGGCACGGAAGAAGACGTTGCGCTCCGGCAGGGCATTGAGCGTATCCACGACCTTGCGGTCGAGCAGCTTAAAGTCCGAGGAGGCGCCCATGTCCATGCCGGTCGCCCTGCTGATGAGACCGTAGAAGCTGTTGGCCGCAAATTTGTGGAAGCCGCTCTCCTCGCCGCGATCCTCCTTGATGCCCTCCACGACCTCATAGCCCTCTTCCCAGAGGCGGTACATGTCCACGATCTTCTCGGGCGGGTGCTGGAGATCGCAGTCGATGACCACGACGCAGTCGCCCTTCGCCTGCTCAAGACCTGCGAACATAGCGGCCTCCTTGCCGAAGTTGCGGCTGAAATGGACGCCGACGACGTGGGGATCGGCGGAGCTGGCACACAGGATCTCGCGCCAGGTGCCGTCGCGGGAGCCGTCGTCCACAAACAGGAGCTCGTAGTCGATGCCGGCTCCGCTCAGGATTTCGCCGAGGCGTTCTGTCGCGATGGGGATCATTTTTTCTTCGTTATACGAGGGGAGAACAACAGAGAGCATGGGGATCGCTCCTTACTTTGAAATCACATAGGTGGTGGACAGGCCGGTGGTGAAGAGCTCTTCGGCCTGCTTGTAGTCGGTCTCGGCCCTGATGCGGCCGAGGAGCTCATCCGCGTCGTAGCCGCTGGACCAAAAGACGCTGGTGTCGATGTAGACCACGACTTCGTCCGCGTCCCCGACATAGTCAAGCATGGGGGCGAGGTCCTGATCGTCCGTTACATAGACCTCGTCAAAGGTCAAAAGCTGGATCAAATCTTCAGTCAGGGGCTCAAAGTGATTGTCGGAGAAGTAGACACAAGGGGCGTCGGCGCGCGCTTCGAGCATGGCATTGTACTCGGCATGCTCGGGATAGAGGTAATCCGGCGGGGCGGAACGGGCCTGGTACAGGGCGAGAACCGTGATTGCGAGAAAGGCGAGGACGCGCGCAAAATCCGTGAGCGTTTTGTCGCCGAGCGTCGTGTCCGTCACGTCGAGCAGGAAACCGACCGCCAGCACGAAGGCCGGGATGAGGTTGTAGATGTAGCGCGCCTCGTCCACCGGGGAGATCACCGCCACCAGCACGAAGGTGACAACAGCGGGGATAATGAACACCAGCCAGTTGAGATTCAGGCGCTTATCAAAGCTCGCCGCCTGGAGGCGCGGGAACACGCCGCAGAGCGTGCCGATGCAGATGAGGGCCGTGTAGATCGCGGCCTTGAGCCCGTGGGTAGCGAAGCCCGTAAAGGTGCGCAGACGGACAGGGTACTGGGCAAAGTTTTTGAGGTTGTCCATCGCGCTCTCCCCGGAAACCAGCTTGCCGGAGAAGAGGTGATCGAGCGCTGCCGGGAAGACGAGGATCAGCGACGCGGCCCCGATCAGGGCGCAGGGGACAAACCACGCGAGGGCCTTGTACTGCCGCTTCACCAGCGCCCAGAGCACATAGGCCGCGCAGAGGAAGAAGGCGTAGAATACGAAATAGTACTGTGTCAGAAGTCCCGCCAGCAGCGTGAGCCCGACAAAGATGCAGGTGCGGGGCTTAAACTGCCCCATGAGGTCGGCGATGAAGTACATGAGCACGACGGTCAGCAGTGCGAGCAGGACGTACATGCGGATCATCACCATAGTGGACAGGCCGATCACGCTCAGTCCGTATAGCACCGCGACGGACGCCGCGATATAGCGCCTGCCGCCGAGCTTTCGCGCCAGCGCGTAGAGCATCGCGACCGTGCCGAGGTAAAGGATCCCGTCCAGCACGAGGCCGGTCCACTTGGAGAAGCGGCCCCCCGCAAAGGTCGAGGCGATGTTGAACAGCCAATAGTAGAGCGGCGGGTGTACGTCGTGAACCTGGTTATAGTAGACGGAGCCAAAGTCAAAGCCCTCGTCCCCCGTGACGCTGACGTAATCCAGCAGCTCGTCCCGGGTGACGGTCTTGTGGTCAAGGGTAGATCTCGTCGATGAACATGCCCTGCTTGCGCGTTGAGAAGAGCAGGCAGACCCCGCCCACCAGGATCAGCACGAGCAGCAGCGCCCAGCCGCGTTTTAGAATATCCTTCAAGCCACCGCCTCCGCCATAAAAATTGCCAAAATAGTATACTCCTTCCGGGGTGAAAGAGCAAGAACTTTAATTTTTCTGTCCCTTTTCCTCGTGATAGGCCTTCTCGGTGTTCACGCTCCACAGCGCGCTCTTGTCCGTGCTGCCGGAGAGGATGCATCGCACCGCCTCAAAGGAGGTCATCATCGAGTGATCCAGATTGTTGTAGCGGTGCTGGCCGTTGCGGCCGACACAGTAGAGGTTGTCGATGGTGTTCAGCCAGGCGATGAGCTTGTCCATCTCGGCATAGGTGTCGAAATAGGCGGGATAGGCCTTCTTCACCTTCTCCATGTGGGTGTCCAGCACCTGGGAGGCGTCGGTGATGAGGCCGATGCGGAGCATCTCCTCCACGCCGAGTTTGGTGAAGTCCGCCTCGCTCTGGTTCCAGAAGGCGTCCCCCTCGCTGCAGAAGTACTCCAGGCCGACCCAGACCGTGTTCTCCAGGTCCTTCACCAGATAGGGGCTCCAGTTGTTGTAGATCTGGAAGCGGCCCATCTTTACGCTGCGGTCCTGGACATAGACCCAGCAGTCCGGGACGATGCCGCCCACGGTGGTCATTTTTGTCTTGTTTACCAGGGCGAGCTTCTTGACCAGCACGCCCAGCGTCATGTAATCCCGGTAGGGCAGGCCCTTCGCGATGCGCGCGGGCTCAGCCGGCACGTCGTTCATGCCGCCCACCAGGTCCCGAACGGGCATGGAGGAGATCACGCAGTCCCCCTCGAAGCGCCGCCCATCGGCGAGGGTCACGGAGGTAATGCGGCCGCCCTGCTTTTTCAGGGAGACCACCTGCGCATTTTTCAGCACCGTGCCGCCCATAGCCTCCACGCGCGCCGCCACGACCTCCCAGAGCTGGCCGGGGCCGAGCTTGGGGTACTTAAACTCCTCAATGAGGGAGGTGTTCACCTCGCGGTTTCTCACATGCAGGACCTTGCCGAACACGTCCTTCAGGATGCCGCCGATCGAGAGGCCCTTGGTGCGCTGCGCCCCCCAGGAGGCGTCGATCTCGCTGGGGTGGCGGCCCCAGAGGTTTTCGGTGTAGTACTCGAAGAACATGGAATAGAGCTCCCGCCCAAAGGAGTTGACGTAGAAGTTTTCAAGGTTGTCCTCCGGCAGCTTGTGCAGCATGGAGCCAAGGTAGGAAAAGCCGCATTTCACGGTCTTCACAAGGCCCATGTTCTTGAAAGTCTCGGGCTTGAGGGAGATCGGGTAGTCGTAGAACTTCCCGTCGAAGAAGATGCGGGAGACGCGGCGGCGGATGAGCATGACCTCGTCCTCCTTCTCCGGGTCGGGCCCATTCGCGGCCAGCGGCGGGGTACGGCCGAGCAGCAGATCGTCCTTCGACGGCGCGCCCTGTACCGGCAGCAGCTTTTCCCACCATTCGTTGACCTCCGGGGCCTTGGAGAAGAAGCGGTGGCCGCCCATGTCCATGCGGTTGCCGTGCCAGGCGACTGTTTTGGAGATGCCGCCGAAGGTGTCGCTCTCCTCAAAGAGCGTGACGTGTACGTCCTCGGAACGGCTCAGAAGTTCGTAAGCCGCGGTCAGCCCCGCAGGGCCGCCGCCGATGATCAGTATTTCTTTCATGGATGTCTCTCTCCTGTTGCGGGTATTGGGCTTTGAGGTACGCGGGAAGGGTGTTCGCCTTTGTTATCGATTTTCATTATCCGCGGCTGTGCCGTCGGCCTCGGTGGCGCTGACGACCTCGTCGAAGTCGCCGATCTCCACCTCAATATCGGGCTCTCCCGCGATACCGGCATCCTCGCGCAGGGCGTCGATCCTGGCGCGCTTGTCCCGGATTTTCCCGGCGACGCGGTCGGCCTGGTCAAAGAGCGGGACGAAGAAGCCCTCGGGCGCGGCCTTGGCCTGCTCGTAGTAGAGACGGCCGATCTCGGTGTAAATGCGGTTTAATTCGTCGTGCTCGCTGTTGAGCTCGAGACTGAGCTTGGCGATCTGGCCGAAAGCCTTGGCGCGGTTCGCGCCCTGGGCGTAGACGTCCAGCACGCCGCTGGTGTCCGCCGCCTCCTTGACCTTGCCTGCGAGTTTGCCGAGGGTGTCATTAAAAATGTCCTTATAGTCCGCCATGGTTTGTATCCTCCGATTCTTCTTGAGCTTTATCCTCTTCCGCGCCCGGCTGCTCAATCACGACGGGGCAGGCGGCCGCAGCAGAGCGGTTGACATAGAGATCGTCCGGGGAAAAGGGGCGCTTTCGCATATAGAGCAGCAGGGCCGCCGACGCGAGCACCAGCACCAGACTCAGCGCCTGGGACACGCGGATACCTGTGCCGCCGATATACAGGCTGTCGGTGCGCAAACCTTCGATCCAGAAGCGGCCGAGGCCGTAGAGCAGAAAATAGAGTGCAACGCAGTGTCCGTCAAAGCGGCGCTTGCCCTTCCGGTCAAACCAGAGAAGAAAGAGCAGCACGCCGAGATTCCACAGGCTCTCATACAGAAACGTGGGATGGACGTAGATGGTCGTGCCGTCCGGCGCGGTCAGGCCCATGCGGCAGAAGACGTCTGTCTCGGCGCCGAAGGCCTCACGGTTCATAAAGTTTCCCCAGCGGCCGATGATCTGCCCGAGCAGCAGACCGCAGCTCAGATCGTCCATCATGGCCAGGACGGGGATTTTTTTGCGGCGGCAGACCAGCCAGACCGCGAGAATGCCCCCGATCACGCCGCCGTAGATAGCGATGCCGCCGTTCCAGATTGCAAAGAGCTCGTCCGGGTGCTGCAAATAGTAGTCGAGCTGAAACAGTACATAGTACAGCCGCGCGCCGAGGATGGAGCAGGGGATCAGCCAGATCATCACGTCGTAGACGTCGTCCTCCTTGAGCCCGAAGCGTTTGGCGCGTCTGGCGCAGAGCAGGATGCCCAGAACAAAGCCGAGGCCGATAAGCACCCCATAGAAGTAGATGGGTCGTCCGAAGACCGTGAAAGACGCGGGGGGGTTGAGGGTGAGCCCTCCCAGCATGGGGAAGGAGATCACCGATGTGCGCTGGATCGTCTCAAGCATCAGGTCTCCGCCTCCCCGCGTTTGGGTGCGACGATCGAGAGCGCCAGGCGCTCGGGAGCGAGCTCCTCCGCCACAAAGCGGCGGCAGTCCTCGGCCGTGATCTCCTCCAGAAGCTCAAAGCTGTCGAAGGAGCAGTAGCCGTCAAAGCTGTCCATTGCAAGCGAGACGCACACGTTGTCGAAGTCCTCCAGCGCCCGGAGCCTCGCGCCCAGGGATGCCCTTTTTGCGCGGGTAAAGGCGGCGGGATCGAAGCCGTCTTCCGCAATACGCGCGATCTCGGCGTTGAGCTCCGTCAGCACCTTTTCGGGCGTCTTGCTCTCACCGCCCACGATCATGGTGAGGGTGTCGGCGCTGGCGTCCACTTCGTAGTCAAAGTCCATGTTCAGTGTCCCGTCCGCGTAGAGGCGGGTAAAGAACGGGGAGGACGTGCCGCAGAGCATACGCAGAGCGAGACTTGCGGTCAGGCGCTGGCGCAGGGCCTCTGTGCCGCGCAGCCCGGGCAGCAGCTTGGCCCCCATCAGAAACTGCGGGGCCGAGACCTCCATCTCCGTCGTTCGAAGATGTCCGGCGGGGGTCAGGCTCTCCGCCTCGCCGAAGTCGGCGCGCGGGACGGGCATTTTCTCTTTTGGCAGAACCTCTTCCGCAATGCGGGCGATCTCTCCGGGGTCCACGTCGCCTTCCACACAGAGGATCATGTTGGACGGGGCATAGAAGACACGGTGGCAGTCGTAGAGGGTTTCGGCGGTGATCTCCTGGATGCTCTCCACCGTGCCGGCCACGCGGTCGCGGATCGGATGATGGGCGTACAGCATCTCAAGGAGATTGTAGTAGACGACCATACCGGGGTTATCCTCCCCCATGCGGATTTCCTGGGCGATGATGCCCCGCTCCTTTTCCACGGTCTCCGCCGTGAAATAGGGGGTAGAGACAAAGTGCAGCAGCATGCGCAGATTTTCCTCAAAGCCCTCGGTGCACTGGAAGTAGTAGCAGGTGACACCCGAGGAAGTAAAGGCGTTGGGGTCAGCCCCGTTGGCCGAGAGAATGTTCAGCGCGCTGTCGCCGTCCGGCAGGTCAAACATCTTGTGTTCCAGATAGTGGGCTACGCCCGCCGGGGTGTCGAGCGTGCGCCCGTCCACGCTGAAGCGGCGGCAGGCCCCGCCGTAGTTTGTCGTGAACGCGGCATAATAGGTGGCGTAATCCCGTTTCGGCACGACGCGCACTTCCAGGCCGTTGTCCAGCACGGCGGTATACAGCGTCTCGCCGACGCCGGGGTATTCATGCTTCTGTATCGTCATAGGCTTCTTCCTCTTCTTCGTCAGTGTTCTCGTTCTCGCCGCGCAGGAAGTAGACGAGGTCGAGCTCCACGCTCTTTGCCACGGCGATCACGTCCTCGCGCGTCACCTCGCCCGCGAGCTCCGCAAGCTCGGTCGGGCCGTAGTCCAGCCCGTCAAGCGCCTGGCTGAGCCAGTAGCCCTCCAGCTCGCCCGGGCTGTCCATGGCGGCGCGCAGGTCGGAGGCCACGGCGCGGCGGGCCCAGTTGAGCTCTTCATCCGTAAAATCGCCGTTTCTCACAGCCTCAAGCTGGGCGAGGATTTCAGCCTTCGCGGCGTCGAATTTGTCGAAGCTGATCCCCGACGAGACCAGCATCAGGCCCTTGCGCAGGACAATGGCGGAGCTCGCGTAATAGCAGAGGGAGAGCTTTTCCCGCACGTTCAGAAAGAGCTTGGAGGTCGCGCCGCTACCGTAGAGGGCGTTGAAAACGTGGATGGCGGCCCGGTCCGGGTCCTCCATGCACTCGCCCAGGCGAAAGCCGAGCACCAGCTTGCCCTGGGTCACGTCCATGCGCTCCTCATAGCAGCGCGGCTCGGCCTCGAGGGCGTTCATGCGCAGCTCGGTGCCGACGTCGTAGTTGATCTCACCGCGCGGCATCCCGGCCAGGGCGTCGCGCAGGGCATCCTCTACCTCTGAAAGCGTCGCCTTGCCGCAGTAGAAGAGCTCCACAGGGCAGCTGCGGAGAAGGTCGCGATAGTATCGGGTCAGCTTTTTGTAGCGGATGGCCTCCACACCCTCCTCGTCACCGAAGCGGGAGACGGCGAAGTCCTCATAGCAGCACATCTCTTCCAGACAGCGCTGCACAGCGTAGCCGCGCTTGTCGTTGACGCGGCTGCGGATGAGGTCGAGGAGCTTCTCCTTCTCGCTGTCTACATAGGCGGGCAGCAGAAGGCCGCCGCGCGTGTTTGGGGAGAGCAGCAGTTCGGCCATCAGGCGGCTCATCTCCTCAAGCAGGGCCTCGCCCCCCGGGAGAAAGGCGGGCTCCGGAAAGCTCGCAAAGAAGCCGAAGCAGTGGATTTCGCCCACACGGCGCACGACCGGCTCGATGGCCGCGCCGTAGAGCTCGTCCAGACGGCAGGAGAGCTGCTCCATGTCCGGGTAACGCTGGGTACCCCGGCGCAGGACATTCGGCAGCAGCGCGTTCATGGATGCTGTCTCGCGCGAGAGCTGCGTGATGAGATTGAGACTCATGCAGGCGGTCTTGAATTTATCGGATTTCAGATGGCTCAAAAAGACACCCGGCATCAGCTCCGACCGTGAATACTCCATGGGGCACCTCCGTAAACAATATGAATAATGTATTATACCACCCATGCTGCAAAAAGAAAAGACCGCCGCAGCTTCTTTTGCTGCGGCGGCATAAAAGTCTGCCCGTATAGTGTTTGAAAAACGCGGAAAAATATCACTTGTGTTCAGCTGCGGCCAAACTCGCGCTGGTATATCTTCACAAGGCTGGGCGAGCCCCAGCAGAGGAAGAGGGCGATCGCCGAGCCGACGGCGGTCTGGAGGATCTGGAAGGGCAGCTTCGCAATCGCATAGGCGGGCGTGGAGTACACGAAGGCGCGGCCCAGGCTGTAGCCCGTGAAGGTGATGATCCAGCCGATCACGGCGCCGATGATCGAGGCGTGGAGAGGGCGATCCTTCATCCAGCGGTGGACGAAAAGCGAGATCACCACCGCCTGCAGCCCGTGAACTGCCAGAGACACGAACATGGGTGCCGGGTAGAACAGCATATCCCCCAGAAAAGCGCCCACGCCGCCCACGAGAAAGGCATAAAACGGCTCGAGCAGAATGGCTGCCGTGACGATGATCACATCATTCAGATACATATGGCCGCCGGGAACGGGGACAGACAGGATGCTGGTGCTCATGATGATGTTCATGGCCATGAGCAGAGCTGTCGTCGTCAGCGCCTTGACCGGTATTTCATTTTTATTCATCGTATCAGCTCCTTGACTTTTTGCTGTAATCAGTATATGCTGATTTTGGTACTATGAATATACTCAGATAAGGAATTTTTTATAAGACCAGATGAACTATGTCATTGACAAAGATGGGAAGACGCCCGCCTATATGCAGCTCTATGCCCAGCTCCGGGCGGACATCCTTGCGGGAGCCCTGCCCTTTGGGGCAAAGCTGCCCTCCAAACGCACCCTGGCCGAAGAGCTGGGGCTCAGTCTGATCACGGTGGAACACGCGCTGGCTCTGCTGGCGGACGAGGGCTATATCGAGACGCGGCAGCGCAGCGGGATTTTTGTGGCCTTCGGCGGTCTGAGACACACAGAGGAGGCCCCCGTTCTGCCTGCCCCCGCACCCGCTCCCGACGCAGCGCCCGAGGACTTCCCCTTCTCAGCCCTCGCGCGGACCATGCGGAAGGTGCTGACAGACTACGACCGGCGCATTCTGCTGCGCTCCCCCGGCAGCGGGACAATCGAGCTGCGAGGGGCGATTGCAGCCTATATTGCGCGCAGCCGGGGGCTCTCGGTCTCGCCGGAGCGCATCATCGTGGGCGCGGGGGCGGAATATCTTTACGCGCTCATCGCCCAGCTCTTTGGCCGGGAGACGCGCTTTGCCCTCGAGGAGCCCTGCTATACGCGCATCCGCCAGGTCTATGAGGCAAACGGCATCGTCTGCGAGGGGCTGACCATGGGGGCTGACGGCATCGTGTCGCGTGCGCTGAGGGAGAGCCGGGCGGGCGTGCTGCACGTCACACCCTTCAACAGCTATCCCAGCCGTGTCACCGCCTCGGCGGGCAAACGGCACGAGTACGCCGCCTGGGCCGAGACGCGCGGCAGCTATATTGTGGAGGACGACTACGACTCGGAGCTCGCGTCGGTGACGAAACACATCGAGACGATCTGTTCCCTTGCGCCGGGGCGCGTGCTCTACCTCAACACCTTCTCGCGCAGCTTCGCCCCCTCCATGCGCACGGCCTATCTGGTCCTGCCGGAGACTCTGGTCGATCCGTGGCGTGAAAAGCTGGGCTTTTACTCCTGTACGGTCCCGGTCTTTGAGCAGTATGTCCTGGCCGCGTTTCTGAATAACGGTGAGCTGGAACGGTACATCAACCGGAGGCGGAGAAAGCTGCGGCAGGAAAAGGGGTAATCGCAATAAAAGATAGCCGTCCCCGGCAAAAGACAGTGCATGTACGCCCGTCTTCGCCGGGGACGGTTGGTTATATAAATGTACCGTTTTCTTCGCAGGGGAGGGGCTTGTCCCCTCCCGCACGGTGTCTCCTTCATGTCTGAACGCGCCTGGGCGAACGCGAAAAACGGGGCGTGTTCCGCCGGGCGACCGCAAGGGTCGCCCCTACGGTGAAATAAGAGCGTTTTTGCCTTTAAAGCGCCGCAAAACAACAGGTAACTCCAAACGCTATTGATAGAGCTCCAAATGTCGGCTCAGGCAGAAATAGGTGCTGCCGAGCTGGCGGTCGGGGAACATGGTGAAGAGCTCGCCCTGGACGCAGTCGGCCTGGTAGACCACGGCGGGGACCATGTGCCGCTCGCCCAAAAGCAGACGCAGCGCAACCTCCACGCACTCGCGCCGTGGAACCAGACTTGCAAAGCGCGCGGTGTTGACTACGGCATACTGGCCCTTTTGGTACACCACGTCGTAAAGCGTATCGGGAAACTCCTTTGATGCCACGCGGTTTAAGACCACTTCGCCCACGCACATGCGAAAATCGTCGGTCAGCCAGTCGCTGCCCGCCATGGCGTCGATGACACGGGAGAGCAGCCACAGCTCCGCAAAGGAGACCGGCGCGCCCGTGCCGCCCGCCTGGATCGCTGCGTTTCGGGCCGTCTCCGCCGCCTGTCCGGCGCGGATGTCGCCATCGACCGCGGCCTCACACATCTCGCCGAGGTAGTAGCCCGCCATGTCCAGCGCCGTGCTTTTGGTGCGGTGGCCGAGGAACTCAAAGTTCCCCTCCTCCGGAACAGGAGTCGGGGCAGGCGTGGGCTCCGGGGTCGGTTCAGGCTCGGGCGTGGGCTCCGGGGTCGGCTCCGGCGGATGCAGGATGCGGACATGCATATGCGCGGGCAGCAGACTCTGCTCCGCAAAGCCGTGCAGAGGCATGGTCAAAAGCAGGCAGAGCAGGGCGACCAGCAGCCTTTGCGCGCGCCGCGGAAGCCGACGCAGATACATGATCACCATTTTCCACCGATTTCTCATCATTTCCCACCTCCCGCAGCCCATTATAGCCGGGGGAGGACGCGGAAACGGTCGGAACGCGGAGGGAAATAAGGGAGAAATACAGTGCGCTCAAGACAACAGCATACAATGTACTGCGCCTAATGCGCAACTCCACATTCCTGACTCCACACTTTTTCAGCTCTTCAGCTCTGTGACATACCGCACCACATAGTCGGCAAAGCGGCGCGTGGCGGGGCCTGCGCGCACGCCCGCCGCGATGGCGAGGCCGATGGTGCGCTTCGCCTCGGGGATCAGGGGGAGAATCTGCAGATCGTACTGTCTGCCCTTGAGCAGCAGCTCCGGCATGATGCTGATGCCGAGGCCCTGCTCCACCATGGCGATGACGGCGTAGTCGTCCTTGGTGTAAAAGCGGACGTTCGGCTTGACCCCCGCCGCCTCGAGGGCGCGGCGCGCGTCGTGGTCGGAGCTCTCGAGCAGACTGATGAAGGGCTCGGTCTCGCACTCGACCAGCGGGAACCGGGGGTAGTTTTCAAAGCGGCTGTGGCACGGCAGGATGGCGAGCAGCCTGTCCTCCATGAGCGGGATGCACTCGCAGCCGACAGGGGACGGCAGGGTCACGAAGCCCACGTCCACGCTGCCGTCTGTGAGCCACTGCTCCACGTCGTGGTAGTCGCCGTTGAGGAGCTTAAAGTCGACCCGCGGGTAGTCGCGCTGAAACTCCTTGAGGACTGGCGGCAGCCAATGGACCGCAACGGAGGTAAAGGCTCCGATACGCACCGTGCCGGATTCGAGCCCCCGGATCGACGAGGCCGTCTGCCGCAGCTGCTCCGCCGCGCCGAGGAAGCTCCGCACCGAGGGCAGCAGGCGCTCCCCCTCGCTTGTGAGCTTGACCCCCGCGCGATTGCGGGTCAGGAGGGCAAAGCCCAACTCTTTTTCCAGCGCGTCGAGACAATGGCTGACCGCCGACTGGGTGCAGCCGAGTTCCGCCGCCGCCTTTGTGAGACTGCCTGAGTCCACCACCGTCATCAGGGTCTGATATTTGTCCAGAGCCATGTGAGCACTCCGCCTTTATATGAATTATTTTCATGCTAACATGAAACGAATGTTGTTCTTTTCTATTATATGAAAAATTTTTGAACAATCAAGTGTTTTTGGGGAAATTCACCATTGAAGATTATTCCGTTTGTTTTATAATCCAGTCATTCCTTGAAAAGAGAGGTTCGTTCACATGACCACAACCAGTATCATTATTCTGCTTGCCATCGGCGTCTACCTTGTCGGTATGCTTGCCATCGGCTTTAAGTACTCAAACAACAAGACCTCCGAGGATTTCTATCTCGGCGGCAGAAAGCTCGGCCCCATCGTGACCGCCATGAGCACCGAGGCCTCGGACATGAGCGCCTACCTGCTGATGGGCGTGCCGGGTCTGGCGCTGTTCTGCGGTGTAGCCGAAGCGAGCTGGACCGCCATCGGTCTGTCGATCGGCACCTGGCTCAACTGGCTGATCGTCGCCAAACGTCTGCGCCGCTACTCGGCAAAGCTCCATTCCATCACCGTGCCCGACTTCCTGGCCGCGCGCTTCCGTGACAACACCAAGCTCATTGAGATCATCGGCGCGCTGACCATCATCGTCTTCTTCGTGCCCTACACGGCCTCAGGCTTTGCCGCCTGCGGCAAGCTGTTCAACAGCCTCTTCGGCTTTGACTACATGCCCGCCATGATCATCTCGGCGGCGGTCATCGTCGCCTACTGCGCGCTCGGCGGCTTTATGGCAGCCTCGGTGACGAGCCTGATTCAGTCCATCGTCATGACCTTCGCGCTGATCGTCGTCTGCTTCTTCGGCATCAACGCCGCCGGCGGCTGGGGCGCCGTCATGGACAACGCCCGCTCCGTCCCCGGCTATCTCAGCCTCTTTGCCAGCACCGACATCAACAGCACAGCGGCCGGCCCCTACACCTTTGTCATGATCGTCTCCACCCTGGCCTGGGGCCTCGGCTATTTCGGCATGCCCCACATTCTGGTGCACTTCATGGCGGTTGACGATGAAAACAAGCTCAGCCTCTCCCGCCGCGTCGGTTCGATCTGGTGCGTGATTTCTCTGGGCGTTGCCGTTGTGATCGGCCTTGTCGGCTTCGGCATGGTCAAGTCCGGCGCGCTGAACACCTACGGCAGCGAGCCCGAGGCAGAGAACATGATTGTCAATGTCGCCCACCTGATTGCCCAGAATGGCGTCTTCCCCGCCATCATCGGCGGCTTCATTCTGGCGGGAATCCTGGCCGCCACCATGTCCACCGCCGACGCCCAGCTCCTGGGCGCGGCCTCCGGCGTGACCCATAATCTGCTCAACGACGTCATGGGCATCAAGCTCGACGACAAGAAGAACATGCTTATCGCCCGCCTCACGGTTATCGGCGTAGCCATCCTCGGCGTGATCTTCGCTGCCGATCCCAACAGCTCCATCTTCCGCGTGGTGTCCTTCGCCTGGGCCGGTTTCGGCGCGACCTTCGGTCCTGTGATGCTCTTCGCCCTGTTCTGGAAGCGCTGCAACAAGCAGGGCGCCATCGCCGGCATGGCCTCCGGCATGATCATGATCTTCGTGTGGAAGTATCTGGTCCGTCCCCTCGGCGGCGCCTTCAACATCTATGAGCTGCTGCCCGCGTTCATCGTCTCCAGCCTTGTGATCGTCCTGGTGTCTCTCGCCACCCCGGCCCCCGACAAGACCATCGTCAAGGAGTTTGAGAGCGTGTAATAAACCGCTTTCCATGCAAAAGCCCCCGCGCCGGTCGGCGCGGGGGCTGATTCTTTATGAAGTTCAGATCAGATAGGGCTTGAGGGCCTCGGGGCACTTCTCGCGGTCGGAGCTCATGGAGACCACAAACTCGATGTTCTCGCGGTCGGAATAGGCGGCCAGCCACTGGAGGAAAGCGACTGCGGCTTCCTCATCCTTGTCCTTGACCAGCTTGTAGAAGTTATCAATAAAGAAGTGGGTGATGTCATAGTTACCTGCGTGGATACCGGAGATGAAGCCCTTGAAAAATTCGTAGGTGCCGATATCGTAGCTGCCGGCGTCGATCAGACGGGCCTGGTAGGGGATGTCATAGGTGAGCTTGCGTTCCTTCTCAATGACGATCACGTCGCCCTTGCCCTCGTTGACAGCCGTGCACACCAGGCCCACCAGGATTTTCGTCTTGCCGGACCCCTTCAGACCCATGATAATTTTAAGCATAATGACAAGCACTCCTTTGTAATTGATGATAGTTGATAATT
>CADAAM010000033.1 GCA_902785905.1 Oscillospiraceae bacterium
GTTCTTTCGTGTCCCAAAAGAATGACCGCATTCAGGGCATTGGGCAAGATCATCAGAGACCTTCGTTTTGCACTGCGGGCAAGTATTATATTTCATAGGCAACACCCTTTTCTCTTTGATGTGGATCAATTGTAACACAGGATTATGTAGACCGACAATTATAAAATACAGAAGCAGAGCGAAAAAGTAATTATCAAGCAGCATGGCCTTAGTTCCTTACTTTTGCCCTTCCCTCCAAAATGGTGCTGAGCAGGCAAGATCTCGTGTAAATCAGATACAAGCAAAAAATCTCGGTTTATTGCCGAGATTTTTTGCTTTTTTGAATAAGCTCCCCCCAAACTTTAACATAACTTTAACATCCCTGTGTTACACTCCCCCCATCATGAGCTTACGGAGGACGCATTCATGTTTAAACTTCTGGTGGTTGAGGATGATCGGGAATTGAATCGGGCTGTCTGCTCGTTTTTAAATCGGAACGGTTATGACGCGTTGGGCTGCCTCAGCGCGAACGAGGCTTATGATGCCATGTACGGCGGCACGGTGTTCGATCTCATCATCTCGGATATTATGATGCCGGAGGTGGACGGCTTTGAGTTTGCCCGAACCATCCGGGGAACGGACAAGAACATCCCTATCCTGTTTATGACGGCGCGGGATGACTTTGCCGCCAAGCAGCGGGGCTTCCGTATGGGGATCGACGATTACATGGTCAAGCCCATCGATCTGGAGGAGCTGCTTTTGCATGTGGAGGCGCTCCTGCGCCGCGCCGGGATCACCACCAGCCACAAGTTGGAGGTCGGCAGCCTGGTGCTGGACGCAGACGAGAGAAGCGCGCTCTTGAACGGCGAGGAGATTCCCCTGACTGTGCGGGAGTTCAACCTTCTCTACAAGCTCCTGAGTTACCCGAAGAAGGCCTTCACCCGCAGCCAGCTCATGGACGAGTTCTGGGACGGGGAGACCGCTTCCGGCCCCCGCACGGTGGACGTGTACATGACCAAGCTCCGCCAGAAGTTCGCCGACTGCGAGGATTTTGAGATCGTCACCGTTCACGGCCTCGGGTACAAGGCGGTGCTCAAATGAAGCAGGAAAAGAACCGCAAGCGAGTCGCCTTTCTTCAACTGTTCTGCATCTTCTTTCTTCTGATTGCCTTTGTACTGACAAGCTCCATGGCGCTGTTCATGACCTATCTTCACGATGCTACTCATATAGATTTTACTGCCAAAAATATAGGTGCGGCGGCGACAGTCACGTTTGGCAATGTGTTTATGCTGAGCTTGGTCTGCGCGGCGGTGGATCTGCTGCGCCGCCGTCTTACGGTGGAGCGCCCGGTAAAGCGCATTATCGACGGGGCACAGAAGGTCATGGACGGCGATCTCAGCACCCGCATTGCGCCCCTGCGCGGAGTGGAACCGGGCTTCAATGTCATCATCGACTACTTTAACCGCATGGTGCAGGAGCTTTCCGGCATGGAAACCCTGCGCACAGACTTCATCGCCAATGTCTCCCACGAGCTGAAGACGCCGCTCGCGGTGATCCAGAACTACGGCGCGATGCTGCAGCAGCCAAATCTTTCCTATGAGGATCGTAAGGATTACGCCCGCACGGTGACGAACGCCTCTCAGCGACTTGCCAGTCTAATCACCAACATCCTCAAGCTCAACAAGCTGGAAAACCAACAGATCTTTCCGAAGAAGGAGCGCTTCGACCTGGGCGAGCAGCTCTGCGAATGCCTGCTCGGTTTTGAAAACGCCTGGGAAGCTAAGAATCTGGAAATAGAGACGGACATGGAAGACGGTGTGAATGTAGAGAGCGACCCGGAGCTGCTCTCCCTCGTATGGAACAATCTCTTTTCCAACGCCATCAAGTTTACCGAGGAGGGCGGTACGATCGGACTGAAGCTCCATATCGAAAATGAGCACGCTGTGGTAGAGGTCTCGGACACCGGCTGCGGCATCAGTCCCGAAGTCGGGGCGCACATCTTTGAGAAGTTCTACCAGGGCGACAGCTCACACGCCACGCAGGGCAACGGCCTGGGGCTTGCGCTTGTCAAAAGAGTGGTTGACATAATCGAAGGCAAAATCAGCGTCAGCAGCGAGCTTGGCAAAGGTAGCACTTTTACCGTAAGGATCAAGGCAGTATGAAGAAAGTCAAATGGTATTCGCTTCCGGCACTGCCGACGCTGCTGATCGTCATAGCCGGGACCGTACTGCTGGTACTGTCTTTTACACGGGAAACAGGCGCATTCCTCCGCTATTTCAGCTATCTATTTTCCACTTACGCGCTGATCATCGGCGTATCGGGGCTGATCCGCTTGTTCCAATGGGTAAGCAGATCCGTCCCGGAAACCCGCGTGATGAAAAAACTGCATACCAATACACACACAGCCCGATATCTGGACGACCCATTTTTTCGCACGGAAATCAACCTGTATTTCGGTACGGCGGTCAATGCCTTGTATATCTTTATCAAGTTCTTCTCCGGTCTGTATCTTCGCTCCGGCTGGCTGATCGCTTTCGCTTTGTACTATACAGTGCTGACCATTCTGCGCACATCTCTGGCACAGTTTGTCCGGCAGAACGAATTCAAACAGGATATACGGGCCGAGTACCGGCGTTATCGTCTCTTGGGGATCCTGCTGCTCGGCATGAACATCGTCCTGAGCGGCATCATCTCCCGCATGATCGCATTGGAGGAAGCTGTGGATTACCCCGGTGTTTTGGTCTACGCAGTTGCGGCCTATACGTTTTACGCGGTGATTATCGCCGTCGTCGGTCTGATCCAATACCGCAGGCACGGCAGCCCCGTGATCTCGGCCATCAAGGTCGTCAATCTCACGGCTGCCATGATGGCTATGCTGAGTCTTGAAGCGACCATGCTGCATCACTTTGGCGGAGATGACGGCCGATTCCGGGCAACAATGCTTGGTGTTTCCGGCTTTGTTGCCAGCATTATCATTCTGAGTTTATCAATCTATATGATCCTTCACGCTACGAAAAAGATCAGGAGGTTTTCATCATGAGCGAAAGCTTTACCTATCATTATTCCGCTGAGAGACAAAGTGAGATCGATGCGATCCGCAAGAAATACCTGCCCCCGGAGGAGCAGGAAAACAAG
Source organism: Oscillospiraceae bacterium (assembly GCA_902785905.1). Taxonomy (GTDB): domain Bacteria; phylum Bacillota; class Clostridia; order Oscillospirales; family Oscillospiraceae; genus Limivicinus. Next base: position 3,115 of record CADAAM010000033.1, read on the forward strand.
CTGGAGCAGCTGCGGAAGCTGGATGCAAGCCTCACGACCACCGCGCTCATTGTATCCATGGCTGTCGGCATTGCCAGCGCCCTCGTTTTCGGCGCGGGAATGTGCTGCTTTCTGGTGTGGGGGCTCTGGGTCCTAGGGGCGCTTTTGTGCGTGGCCGGCGTGATCGGCATGCTGGTTGCCCCGGTGATTTTCCGCCGGCTCGTGGAAAAGCGCCGACAACAGATCGCGCCGGAGATCCTTCGATTGACAGAGGAACTGAGTCAAAACTGAAAGGAATCAGCGTCAGATCATTTCCGGCGCTGATTCCTTTATAGTTGATCAATAAAAACGGGAGGCAGCTTGCGCTGCCTCCTCAGACTGTAGACAAACCCTGCAAACCAGGTTGGTCTTGTAAGCGGGATCTGTGAAGGGGGACGGGGAGTCCCCCTTCACGTACAATCCAGGCAAAAAGGGGAACTTTTTCGGAAGTTGCCATTTTTGCCCGTCAAGCTGTCGACACTTTGTCGACAGCTTGTGATCCCTCCGGGAAAAGCCCGGAGGGATCGCTTCCTTTGAGAACCGGACACCTCTGTGCGGCCTTCCGCTGAACAAATCAGAACAGCTGACGGCGGGCGCGCTCCTTGTCGGCGGCCTCGTCGTCCGCGGGGTACCACATGGGGTCCACCAGATGGACGCTGCACGCCTCGCCCTGTGCGAAAGCGACGCGGTGCGGCGTCTGCACCTTCAGGAGCTGATCGCCCACCGGGACCAGATATTCCGTGCGGTCCGTGAGGAAGATGCGCTTTTCCACATGGGTTTTGTAGCCGCCCACCGAGGGACCGGTCAAGGCAATCTCGTTGGGACGGGTGGCAACCACCATCTCATCCGCCGCGTCATCGGGGATGCGGAGATCCAGCGCCTGCTCCGTATGGCCCTTGGGGTAGACCTTGCCATCCTTTATGACGACGTTGATGAAGGTGCTCTCGCCCAGGAAGTTGTGGACAAAGCGGTTGCAGGGCTTGTTGTAGAGATTTTCCGGGGTGTCGATCTGCATGATCCTGCCCATGTCGCAGACCATCATGCGGTCGGAAATGGCCATGGCCTCGCTCTGGTCGTGGGTCACAAAAATGATAGTGAAGTTGAACTTCCGCTGCAGGGCCTTGATCTCAAAGCGCATGGTCTCGCGCAGCTTGGGGTCCAGGTTAGACAGCGGCTCGTCCAGAAGCATGACCTTGGGGTTCGTTACAATGGCGCGGGCCAGGGCGATACGCTGCTGCTGGCCGCCGGACAGATCGCCGGGGAAGACCTTCTCAAGTCCCGTGAGACTCGTGTGGTGCAGCGCCTCGTTGACGCGTTTGACGATGTCCGTCTTGTTGACCTTCTGGATGCGCAGCGGGAAGGCCACGTTTTCAAACACGTTCATATGCGGCCACACGGCGAAGGCCTGGAACACCATGCCGAGACCGCGCTCCTCCGGCGGGACGTACAGGTTCTTTTTGCTGCTGGAAACCAGTCTGCCGCAGAGCTCGATCTCACCCTCGGTCAGATCCTCAAAGCCTGCGATCATGCGCAGCGTGGTGGATTTGCCGCAGCCGGACGGACCCAGGAAGGAGAAGCACTCGCCCTCGTGGACGCTGAGATTGAAATCATCCACCGCCACGATGTCGCCGAGGGTTTTGGTGGTAAAGCGTTTGGTCACGTGATTGAGTACGATTTGATCTCCCATCGCTTATACCCCCTTCTTATCCTTGGTGATCTTGGTGACGATCGTGTTCAGAATGATGATGATGCCGATGGCCACGGTGGCCAGGGCGGCCGCCTGGGGAATCATACCCGCGTCGCGCAGGGAGTAGATCTGTACGCCCAGAGTGCGCGTATACGGGCCGTAGAGCAGGATGGAGGTGGTCACCTCACGCATGGCGGGCAGGAAGATCAGGAAGAAGCCGCTGACCATGGCGGGGCGGATCAGGGGCAGCGTCACGTCGGCCAGACTCTCGGTGTGACTCGCCCCGCAGACGCGCGCCGCCTCCTCCAGCGAGGAGTGCACCTGCAGCAGCGCCGCAGAGGAGGTCTTCATGCTGAACGACAGATAGCGCGCCAGATACGCCACCAGGATGATCCATATCGTGTTGTACAGGTTGATGCCGGCGATGCGTCCGCTCCAGGCGAGGATCACGCCGATGGAGAGCACTGTGCCCGGAATGGCGTAGGGCAGCATGGACAGGACCTCCAGCACGCCCGAGCCGCGGGGCTTGATCTTCTGTACGACGTAGGCGATCAGCGTGCCCAGGAACATACAGATGATGCCCGCCGAGATGGAGAGGAAGAGAGAGTTGCGGATGGAGGCCATGGTGCCGTTGGCGGCGAAGACCTTCTGATACTGCGCAAAGGTGAAGTTCTCGAGCTTGAGCGGCAGGCCGTAGGCCTTGAGGAAGGAGATCAGCACGATCATCACCAGCGGGACGATGACGATCATCACCAGCGTCAGGATCGCCAGGAGCAGCAGGGGAATCTTGGCCCCGCGCAGCTTGATGAGGGTCGGGCGCATGGATTTGCCCTTGATGATGTCATAGCTGCCGGAAGCCAGAATGCGGTTTTGCAGGATCAGGGCCAGCGACACGACCACCACCAGCATGACGGAGATCGCGGCGCCCTGGCGTATGCCGTCGAAGGAACCGCCGGAGTTGTAGATGACCTCGTAAATGCGGGTCGGCAGGGTGTAAATGCGCTTGGCGTAGCCCAGAATGGCGGGGACGCCGAAGTGGGCCAGCGAGGTCGTGAGGATCAGCAGCGCGCCGGCGGAGATGGCGGGCTTGACCAGCGGCAGGGTGATTTTCCAGATGACCTGGCGCTGTCTGGCCCCCGCGATGCGGGCGGATTCCTCCAGGGTCGGGTCCATGCGCTCCAGCGCGGAGACCACCTGCATGAACACGAAGGGGAAGTAGTAGCTCACCTCCACGAACACGATGCCCCAGACGGAGTTGATGTTGATGGGCATGGCCTTCAGATGGAAGAGCTCGCGCAGGAGTTTGTTGATATACCCGGAGCGGCCGTTGAACATCATGTCCCAGGCCATGGCCCCCAGGAAAGGCGGGAACATGTAGGGGATGTTGAACAGCGCCCGCATCAGGCCCTTGGCGGGGATGTCGCTGCGGCCGAGGAGCCAGGCGTAGAACACGCCCATGATGGTGCCGAAGATCGTCGTAAACACCGCGATTTTCAGGGTGTTCCACATGGCCGCCAGGTTGTTCGGCTCCGTGAGCTGCTCGGTAAACAGCTTGATTTCCAGCTTGCCCTCGTAGAAGAAGGCGTTGTAGATGATCATGAAGATCGGGATGACCACGATGATCAGCAGCAGGATGAAGCAGATCACCGTCATCACCTTGTCCATGTTCATATGTTTGCGGCCTTCTACGGCCGCAAGATCGGCGCTGACGCCGCCATAGCCGCTCATGTCGTCTCAGCTCCTTTCTGCGCGGGGTAGAAGCGGGCGTTCAGAAGACACACTCCCACCGTTTCTCCTTCCTTCGCCACACCCTTGGTGCGGGCGTCCAGCATACTCTGCTGCACGCGTATCTGCTTTTGCCCGATGGACAGGAAATAGTTGTATTCACTGCCGAGAAACACCCGGGAATCCACCCTGGCCTTCAGGGGCGAGTCACTGTCAAACACGATGTCGTTCGGCCGGACGCCCAGCTCGTAACCGCCCCCCGCGGCCTCCGGCGGCACCTCGCCGGGGTAGGGGATCTTTTCGCCGCAGTCCAGCTTCAGCCCGTCCCCGTCCTTCACCAGCGGGATAAAGTTCGACACGCCGATGAACTCGAAGGTGAAGCGGTTGGCCGGCTTCAGAATGATTTCCTCATCCGAGCCGTACTGGCACAGCGTCCCGTCCTGTTGCATGATGGCCATCTTGTCGCACAGCTGCAGCGCGGACTGCTGGTCGTGGGTGATGTAGAGGATCGTCGCGTTCAGGCGCTTCTGGATCATGCGGATCTCAAGGAGCATCTCCTCGCGCAGCTTCGCGTCCAGATTCGTGATGGGCTCGTCCATTACGAGCACATCGCTGTCCACGACCAGGGCGCGGGCGATGGCGACGCGCTGCTGCTGGCCGCCGGAGAGCTGGTTCGGCAGATGGTTGGCGTACTCGGTCATGTGTACCTGCTCCAGCGCCCGCATGGCCCGGGGCTTGATCACATCTTTGGGCACGCGCTGCTTTTTCAGCGGGTAGCAGACGTTTTCCAGCACCGTCAGGTGGGGCCACACGGCGTAGTCCTGGAAGACGATGCCGATGTTCCGCTTTTCGGCGGGGACGTTGATGCGCCTGGCCGCGTCGAAGAGCACCCGGTCTCCCACCGAGATGGAGCCGGTCTCGGGCTTTATAAGACCCAGCAGCGCGCGCACCAGCGTGGTTTTCCCGCAGCCGGACGGGCCCACCAGACAGACGATCTTCCCGTTTTCCACATCCAGGGAGAAGTGCTCCAGCACCGTGTTCGATCCGTAGCGAAAAGTAATATCGTTAAACTTTACATTGGCCATAGATCATTCTCCTTAACAAAAGGGCGGGCATGTCCGCGGACATGCCCGCCGCTGAGTATCGGCTTACTTGTTGAAAATCTTGTTGAACTGATCCAGGTAGCTCTGGAGATTCTCGCCCAGCTCGGTGTAATCCACGGGCATGTTGATGGCGGCGATGGCGGAGGTGTCGACCTGCATCTCCACGTCGTCACGCACGGAGACGAGGTTGTTGGCGACCAAGACCTCCTGTCCTTCCTTGGAGAGGATGAAGTCCATGAGCAGCTTCGCGTTGTCCTCATTGGCGCAGCCCTTGATCATGCCGATGGGGCTGGTCATGGTGATGACGTCCTCGGTGGTGTAGTGGAAGGCCATGGGGCTTCCCTCGGCGATGAGGTTTGCGGAGACATAGTCCAGGCAGATGCCGACCTCATAGGAGGCGTCGGCCACACGGTTGTGGGTGGCGGTGGTGCCGGATTCCAGCTCCACGCCGTTGTCGCGCAGCTTCTCAAAGTAGGCGGGGCCGTACTTGTCGGACTGCATCATGGCGGCCATCCAGTACTTGGTGGTGGAGGCCTGGGCAGGGTCGGTCATGACGATCTGGCCCTGCCAGCGCTCGTCGAGAAGATCGTTCCAGGTCTTGGGGGCGTCCGCCTCATCCACGCCCAGGAACCAGGCGATGCCCATGGTCACGAGACGGCCGGCGGTGTAGTAGCCGTCGGGATCGATGTACTCTTTGGCGATGTGGTCGGTCTCGGGGGAGACATAGGGCGTCAGCCAGCCGTTGGCCTTGAAGACCTCATAGTCGGAGGGGTCGCCCAGCCAGACAAGATCGCAGGCGATCTGGCCGCCGTCCTGGGCCTCGGTGGTCATTTTGGTGACCAGCTTGCCGCCGCCCGCGTAGTAGTATTCCATATCCACGCCGGGATACTTGGCTTCAAAGGCCTGCTCAATGGCCTGCAGCTGCGCTTCCTGCATGGAAGAGTACAGCATGACCTTGCCGCTGGGGCCGTCCGCAAACGCGGCAGAGGACAGGCTCAGGATCATCACCAGAGCCAAAAGGATCGCGATGCTTTTTTTCATGATGGTTTCCTCCTTTTGAAATATTGCCGGGGCTGTTGCAAGTATTATACAGCGGCTCTTGTTCAGTGTCAACAAAATATAGAAAGAGAAACAAGAGCTTTTTCGGTATTAGCGACGAACCGGCCGACGGCCGACAGGTATGTCAAACGACGTGTTGAAACACGTCGTTTCAGACTGCAGACAAAGTCCCCATAGGGAGTGCGAAAGCACTTTCTATGGGGACTTTGTTATGGTAGAATAGAGTCGAGGGGGCGAGGGAAATGATGACGCGCAACGGAGGAAGGAATCGGGATCAAATAGAGTTCACAAGTTTGGAAGAACTTGTGCCGGAAGATCATCTGGTACGAAAACTGGAAAACGCCATAGATTGGAGCTTCATCTATGAGCTTGTGGAAAACAGCTATTGCGAGGATAACGGACGCCCAAGCCTCGACCCCGTCATCCTGATTAAATTGGCAGTGATCCAATTCATGTTTTGGGATTCGGAGCATGCGGCAAACGATTCAGGAGATCAAGGTGAACATGGCATACCGATGGTTTCTTGGTTTGGGGCTGCATGACTCAGTGCCGCATTTCAGTACGTTCGGGAAGAATTACATGCGACGCTTTCAGAACACAGACCTGTTTGAGCGAATCTTCCAGAGAATACTGAAAGAGTGTATGGAAGCGGGATTGGTAGATGAGTCTGTAGTATTTGTAGATTCGACCCATGTAAAAGCCAGAGCCAACAGCAAGAAGTATGAAGACGCGGTCGTTGAAGAGCAAGCCCAGTGGTATGAGAAGGAACTTCGGGAAGAGATTGACCGGGACCGGGAAGCGCATGGAAAGAAGCCCTTGAAGGACGAGCCGGAAGAAACCAAGGATGACGAAGAAGAGCCTAAACCGCCGAAGGAGAATGGAAAAGGAAAGCCGAATCCCAATACATCGAAGAAGAAAACAGCAAGACAAAAAAAGAAAAGCACATCAAACAGAGTACAAGCGATCCGGAAAGCGGCTGGTTCCGCAAGGGAGAGCACAAGAACGTATTTGCATACAGCGTAGAAACTGCCTGCGACATCAACGGCGTCGTCCTCGGCTACAGCGTCCACCCCGGCAATGAAAACGACGGCAAAACCTTCCCCGGCGTATACGAGAAGATCAAGCACTTGGATATAAAGGTTATGGTTGGAGACACCGCATACAAGACGCCGGCCATAGCCAAGAAGATGAAAGACGATGGCATTGACCTTCTGAGTACCTACTCCCGCCCCAAGACGAAAGATGGCTTTTTCCTCAAGCGCGAATATGTCTATGACGAATTCTTTGACTGTTATTTTTGCCCGGCAGACGAGATTCTCAGTTACAGTACAACGAACCGGGATGGGTACAGGGAATACAAGAGCGACCCACAAATTTGTGAGCATTGTCCGCATCTAAATCAATGCACCCTCAGCCAGACGCATGTAAAGGTAGTTACCCGACATGTCTGGCAGGACGCGGTAGAGGAAGCGGACGAGAATCGTTACAGGTACGATCTTAAAGAACTTTACAAATACAGGAAGGAAACCATCGAGAGAATCTTTGGGCTGGCCAAGGAGCTCCATGGCTTCCGTTATACACAGCAGTATGGTAAGGCGCAGATGGAAGTTAAGGCTGCGCTAACCTACGCATGCCTAAATCTCAAAAAGTTAGCAAAAAAGCGGTGGAAAACTCGCCCTATTCCTCCGCTTTTTCAGTTCCTTTTGAACATATATTTCGATTTTTCCAACATTTGTGCAGAAAACCCGCTTTCGGCCTGAACTGAAAGCGGGTTTGTCTACGGTCTGAAGTCCTGAAATCTTACGATTTCAGGACTTTCCTGGTGGAGATAAGCGGGATCGAACCGCTGACCTCTTGAATGCCATTTATTGAGAGGGGCTCACAAGCGGTCATTTCTGGCTCCATCGCGCGACATGAATATACACGAATTTTCCAGCCAAATCAAGGGTTTCAAGGTCGTCGTACCATGAAACCCAACAATGACAATAACCTGCCGATTTTTTGAAAAATCGGATATTTGTTAGATGGGTGTTAGAAAGCCTGCTGTTGCAAAAGAAAATGAACGGAATTTATGAGATCAGTTTTGGAGGAAAATATGAATACAAACAGGTCCTTTTTCGAGCGTAACGGCGGCACCTACAGACAGGTCGGAGATTACCTTCTCCCCAACCTGACAATTGACGAATCTGAGCAACAGCCCATCGGCAAATACGGGAGGATGAGGAAACGATATTTGAAGGAACACCGGTCAGTGTTGTATACCAATCTCCTAACGACCGGCAAGTTGAATCAGCACCTGGCCGAGATCGAACGAAGCTGTGAGGAGCAATTGGAACACATCATCCAGCAAATGACAAAGCAAGAGGGCGTGACCGAAGTACTCAAGGCTACCGACCAGATGGCATGGGTTGCTCGAATGAATAGCATCCGGAACCGGGCGGAAGAGATCGTACTGAGTGAGATCGTCTACCGCTGAGGAGGTGCCGAAATGCTGATACTGGAAGATCTTTACCTCGGTGATGTTCGCCCCAGCGAGCGCAGCTTCAAGCGTAACACCCAGTATGCGAAGGCGCTGGATGACCTTGTGAAAGCCGGGGATGCGCTGACCGACACGCTCACCGAAAAGCAGAAAGAAGTGTTCGAGGACTACATGACCGCCCAGCGGGAGGTCAGCGTGCTGACCGATTGCGAGACCTTTATTTATGCCTTTCGCCTGGCTGCCAAGATCATGACCGACGTTCTGATAGATGGACAAATGAGAGAAATCTAGAGATATAAAAGCGCCATCACTCAAACACGGTGATGGCGCTTCGATTACTCTCAAATGCTCCAGCCGGCGCTGGCCGTCTGCAGCTCGGTCATATGGCGGAAGATGCCGTCGTCCTCTCGCAGGAGTTCTTCAGGGCGGCCTTCCTCGGCGACCTTGCCCTCTGCCAGCACGACGATGTGATCTGCCGCCTCCACGGTACGCATCCGGTGGGCGATGACCAGCACGGTCTTGCCCTGCAGCAGACGGGACAGAGCGCCCTGGACCTTGGTCTCGTTCTCCACGTCCAGGGAGGCTGTGGCCTCATCCAGCAGAACGATCGGTGCGTTTTTCAGCAGTGCACGGGCAATGGAGATCCGCTGCCGCTCACCACCGGAGAGCTTGGCGCCGTTTTCCCCGATGGGCGTATCGTAACCCGGAGGCAGCTTGCTGACGAGCTCCTCGCAGTTGGCTGCGATGGCCGCGCGGATCACCTC
>CADAAM010000034.1 GCA_902785905.1 Oscillospiraceae bacterium
CGCTATGCTTCGTTCGACTTGCATGTGTTAGGCACGCCGCCAGCGTTCATCCTGAGCCAGGATCAAACTCTCAATAAATCGTATCTAAACAGCCTCTCGACTGTCCAAATCTTATTGAAGCTTTCCAGCTCTCAAAGAAATCTTTATAGTCATTCCTGACTTTAAGAACCCTTTTCTTGGTGCTTATTTTTGCATAAGCTGTTCTTACATTGTTCAATTTTCAAGGTACATCCGCGCCCCGCCTGATCGGCGACAGCTTGGTTATTTTAGCACATCGTTCTCCGTTTGTCAACAACTTTTTTCAAATTCTTTTGAATTTTTTCAATCGCTGTTTCCATCGGAAACAACCGGTAACGGCTGAGTGCTTGGCTAATATAGCACCTGGGGCGGCACTTGTCAACACTTTTTTTGCGATTTTTTCAAAATTTTTTCGCGGCCTAAATCTTGTGGTATTTCAAGGCTTTCAGGCACTACATACAGCATTATGTAAAGTTCGTTTCCGTGTGCATTCAGAACGGACGGCAATCGGCGCGGCGATGGATCGTAAAGATTCTTCGCCGCGCCGCTGCTAAGAATGACACAAAGTCTGCTTTAAAAATGACAATGTTTTACTTGAGAATATCCCCTATGTACGGCAGGGGCTTTTTCTCTCCCTTTATGGCGTTGTTCACGCCTTTATAAATCATCAGCGCCCAGGCAGGCAGCGCAAGCGGAGGGATCAGCCATGTGCCAAGTAACCCGGCAAAAAACAGATTCCTGCCCTGCTTTGCGTGATAGGCGATAAACTGGTCGTCTTTAAAGAAGAGCTTTGCAAGGAGGAAGAAACCTGGGAAATAAGAAAGCGCGGCGCAGGTTTTGCTGTTATCCTTGTCGTTCATAGCTCTCCGGACAGTCTGATACACATCACTTGCCGACCTGCCGGAGGTATTCGTAAAATTTCGCGCCTGTTCCTCCTTCGCTTTCTGGCGCTGGGCGTACTCGGTCTCGGCCCATTTGCGGCTGTTCTCCTGCTGACGCCTGCGCTGCTCCTCCAGCTGCTGCTTGAGGAAGTCGCTGTCGAAAGGCCTGTACTTTTCTCCGCCGCTTTTCTTTTCATGCTTTCCGGCCTTGGCAGCTTCATCGTAGCCGCAGGCGAGGCAGGCGGTGATTCCGTCGGGGATATACGCGCCGCAGCTTTTGCAATATGCCATAGCTTTCTTCCTCCTGTGGTATTTCTTGTATCGTTTATTATAATGGGAGTTTGTTAACATTTCAACACTGTCCGTCAAAAATCAGGCGCAGAATCGGTGCTTGCCGATGTTGACGATCAGCGGACGGGACCAGATCCATTTGCTGGTCGCTGTGGCTGGATTAAAATAGTAGATCGCTCCGTAGCTCGGGTCCCAGCCGTTGATGGCGTCACGGGCTGCGCGGTAGGCGCTCTCGGCCACGGGTTCGTCAAACTGGCCGTCGTCCAGGCAGGAGAAGGCCCCAGGCTGATAGATGACCTCGGCAACGGTATTTGGGAAGGACGGGTGGCGCGTGCGGTTGAGCACCACCGCGCCCACGGCGACCTGGCCTTCGTAGGGCTCGCCCCGGGCCTCGGCGGAGATGAGGCGTGCCAGCAGGTCGAGCGAGCCGCTGCCTCCGGAGCTGCCGGTCTTGCCGCCGGATGAAGTCCCGCCCCCGCTCGGCATCCCGAGAGCGGCGAGGGTCTGATCCCCCACCTGGCCGTCGGCGGTGAGGCCGTTTTTCTCCTGAAACCAGCGCACAGCCTTCTCGGTCTGGCTGCCGTAGACCCCGTCCACCGCGCCGAAGTAGTAGCCCCAGTTCTTGAGGCGGGTTTGAATCTCGGTCACAACGGCCCCGCCGGAGCCCTTCTTATATAAATCCGCCGAGGCGCGCTGAGCCAGGGCGATGATGAAGATATTGACGGCGAAGATCAGGGCCAGCGCCAGGATCAGTTTCTTTCTCTCGGTGCTCATTTAAAACTCCCCCCACAGGCTTTTTGTTAGTCTGTGGAGGGAGCTGATTCTTATACTGGAATCAATTGGCTCTGGTTTTGATCTCGTCCTGAATTTTCGCGGCAAACTCGTCGAAGCTCATCGCGCCGAGGTCTTCGCCCTTGCGGGTGCGGACGGCGACCTTGCCGGACTCGGCCTCGCGGTCGCCCACGACCAGCATGTAGGGGATCTTCTGCATCTGGGCCTCGCGGATCTTGTAGCCGATCTTCTCATTGCGAAGGTCGGTCTCCACGCGCACGCCAAGGGCGGTGAGCTTGGCGGCGACGTCCTTGGCGTAGTCCGCGGCGCGGTCGGTGATGGGCATGACCTTGACCTGCACAGGGCTGAGCCAGGTCGGGAACGCGCCGGCGTAGTGCTCGGTGATGACGCCGATGAAGCGCTCGATGGAGCCGAAGACCACGCGGTGGATCATAACGGGGACGTGATCCTCGCCGTCAGCACCGACATAGGTGAGGTTGAAGCGGCCGGGGAGCTGGTAGTCGAGCTGGATGGTGCCGCACTGCCAGGTGCGCCCCAGGGAGTCTTCAATGTGGAAGTCGAGCTTCGGGCCGTAGAAGGCGCCGTCGCCGGGGTTGACGATGTACTCCTTGCCGATGCTGGTGATGGCGTCGGCGAGAGCGGCGGTGGCCACGTCCCAGTCCTCCACGGAGCCGATGTGGTCTTCGGGCATGGTGGACAGCTCAATGGTGTAGGGCAGGCCGAAGAGGCTGTAGACCTCGTCGAAGAGCTGGGCGATGCGGATGACCTCGTCCTTGATCTGCTCCTTGGCGAGCAGGATGTGGGCATCGTCCTGGGTGAAGGCGCGGACGCGGAACATGCCGTGCAGCGCGCCGGACAGCTCATGCCGGTGGACGTTGCCGAGCTCCGCGCAGCGCATGGGCAGATCGCGGTAGGAGTGCGGCTCAAGATCATAGACCAGGATGGTGCCGGGGCAGTTCATGGGCTTGATCGCGAAATCCTCGCCGTCGATGACGGTGGTGTACATATTGTCCTTGTAGTGATCCCAGTGGCCGGAGGTCTCCCAGAGGGTGCGGCGCATGATCTGCGGGGTCATGATCTCCACATAGTCCCACTTTCTGTGGACCTCGCGCCAGTAGTCGATCAGGGTGTTGCGCAGGACCATGCCCTTGGGCAGGTAGAAGGGGAAGCCGGGAGCCTCGTCCCGGAAGGCAAAGAGGCCGAGCTCCTTGCCGAGACGGCGGTGATCGCGCTTCTTGGCTTCCTCGAGCTTGACGAGGTACTCATCCAGTTCCTGCTGAGTGCGGAAGGCGACGCCGTTGATGCGGGTGAGCATCTTGTTTTTGCTGTTGTCCTTCCAGTACGCGCCGGACTGCTGGGTGATCTTGAAGGCCTTGAGGGCCTTGGTGTAGCAGATATGGGGCCCAAGGCACATGTCGATGTACTCGCCCTGCTGGAAGAAGCTGAACTCCGTCTCGTCGGCCAGGTCGTCGATATGCTCCAGCTTGTAGTTCTCGTTGCGCTCGGCCATGAGCTTTTTGGCCTCCTCGCGGGGCAGGATGAAGGCCTTGAAGGGCAGATTCTCCTTGACGATCTTCTTCATTTCCTTCTCAATGGCCTCGAGATCCTCGGGCGCGAGCTTGGTGTCGCCGAGGTCGACGTCATAGAAAAAGCCGTTCTGTGTGGCAGGGCCGAAGGCGAAGTCGGCCTGCGGGTAGAGGCGCTTGATGGCCTGGGCCATGATGTGGGCCGCGGAGTGGCGCAGAACGTGCAGTTCCTCCTCTGCGGGACATTCGGCGACGTGGCCGTCCTTGTAGATGATCTTCATAATATATCCTCCAATAATAATAATAATATTACCCTGTATCTGGTTTCTAATTCGTTTTTGAGGTGGCTTTGCCGCCTCAAAAACGCCATGAGCCGAACCATGTGAGGCCTCGCGTCGACCAAGCGCGGCGTCTCATACAAGCCGCGCGCGATAAACGCGAGCATCTCGATTGAAAACGTTGTTTTCAATCGAATTAAAACACCCTTGGCGTCCTTTGGACGCCAAGGGTGTAAAGTTTACACGGTTCCACCTTGGGATTTCACTCATTCGGTCCTTAACGCGGACACACGGGACGGCATTCCCTCCGTCCGGCTCGGGAGCGGTGCGGGAGTCCTTCCTCAGCGGGGCAGCTTGCAGCCGATGGCCGCCCTCTCTGTGCGCCTGGTTTAGTTCCGCGTCTCCGTCTTTGCCTTTGAGCTTAGCTATCATATCACCGGGAAAATGCCCTGTCAATTGTTTTCTTCCCTCAAATACCGCAGAACCTCCTTTTCGGGGATGGGGCGGCTGAAGTAGTAGCCCTGGATCAGATCGCAGCCGGAGGCGGTCACGCGGTCGAGCTGAGCCGTGGTCTCCACGCCCTCCTGCATCACGTTGTAGCCGAGGCTTTGGATAACCCGGGTCAGGCTCTCCAGGAGGCGGCGGGTATCGTCGTTGTGGTCAGAGTCCCAGAGCAGGGATTTGTCGATCTTGACATTCAAATACTTTCCGCTGACAAGGCGGTTCAGGTTCGCGTAGCCAGTGCCGAAATCGTCCAGGGAGAAGCTGTAGCCGAGTCTCTTCAGCTTTTCGATCGCCTCGGCCACGCCGCTCGCCGCCTTGTCGGAGGCAGATTCGGTGATCTCAAAGTTGAGCCGCGACGCCGGTATAGCGTAGCGCGCGCGTATCTCCTCAAAACGCTGGGGCAGATCGTCATAGAGGAACTGATAGACCGAGAGGTTGAGCTCAATATAGCCAAGGCCCGACGTCTCCTTGGGGTACTCACTCAGGAAGCGGCAGACGTCCTCAAAGACGAAGAGGCCGATGTCCCGGATCAGGCCGCTCTTCTCCGCGATGGGGACATAGACCTCCGGCGAGATGCCGCGCAGCTCCTCGGTATCGATGCGCAGCAGGGCCTCCATCGACGCGGTGCGGCTGCGGCTGACAGAGCGGATCGGCTGATACCAGACGCGCAGCGCCCTGTTCTCGATTGCGCGGCGCAGGGCCTGTTCCATACTGCGGCTGCGGCGGAAAGCGGCCATCTCATCGTTGTTGATAAGGCGCGAGCCGCCCTCGCTTTTCTGAAAGCTGTCGGCCAGAAGCTCCTCAAGCTGTTCGAGAGTCGAAAGCTCCTCTGGGACGTGGACGACGGCGACGGCGGCGTCAAGCCGCAGGGTCATGTCGCCGCTCTGCCAGTCATGCCGGAAGCGTGCGAGCACCTTCTGCGCCAGTTCCTCCGGGGCCCCGGGCGCGTTGTCCATGACCAGCACGGCAAATTCCTCCCGGTCGCAGCTGTAGAGATCCTGCCGGGAGGAGACGGACGTAAACCAGGTCGCAAGCTGCTGCAAAAGATTTTCCATTTTGCGGCTGCTGAAAAGTCTGGAATACTGTTCCAGATTGGTGAGCTTGATGACCACGATGCCGTAGTGCTGTTCCGTCTGCATGTAGCGGCGGTTGGCTTCCACAAAGGCGATGCGGTTGAGCGCGCCCGTGACCGGATCGATATGGCCGCCGCGCTCCTCCAGCATGATCAGCAGCATCAGAAAGGCCAGAGCCTCGGCGAAGAGCTCCACCATCATATCCGAGCGCACGGCCTGGATCACAATGCCGAGCGAGGCCATGATGATGACCGTGCCGATGGCTATGCTGTCCGCGCGGGAGACCGCCTGCTTGTAGCGAAAGAAAAACACAAAGCCCAATACGATGTAGAGTGCGCCGACCACATAGAGCACCGGCATCATCGGTCCCCTGTGGTAGATATACTGCGTGTCCATGTAGAAGGCGAGACCCGTGAAGCTGTTGGTGAGAACCAGAAGCTCCGCCGCCAGATAGGGCAGGGCGAAAAGGATGAAGAAGCGTCTGCTCCTCCCGACGCCGGTTCCGGTCACATCGATAATGTAGAGCGTGAAGCAGACAGAGAGCGTGGTGTGGAAAATAAAATACAGGGCATGGAGCAAATACTGCCAGAAAACAGTCTTGTCCGAGGCGATCTGCTGCAGGTAGACGCCGCCCACGGAAGAGGCCGAGGAGAGAATATTGCTGACGAGCAGCAGAATGAAGACAAAGTGCTGATTTTGCAGCTTGCTGAAGAAGCCGCCGCGCACGATGTACTGCCGCCGCTTGACCGTCAGAGAGTAGAGCAGACACGTGACGGAGAGAATAAAAGCCGCGCTCTCAAAGCTGCTTGTACACACGTTCTGCTCACCTCCCGGTCACACATTCGGAGATCATACGCTTACCTGTTTATCCAAGATATCATACTCGAAATATGTAGTCGTGTCAAGCGTTTGGAGGGCACAAAAGCCTCCGGAACCGTAGGGTTTTCATGGGGCTCCGACGTCAAAAAAAGCTCCCTTGAAAAAGTTTGCGGCGCGGGTATGCCGCGGCAAAGATGAGCAGCATCCGCGCCCGGGTCGAAGAGGTCGTGCGGGCCGAACCGGTTCGCTGCTGAAAGAGCCGAACGGTGTACTCATGATCGGTACACCGTCCGGCTCTGTCTATTATAAGGAGATCTCTCTTTCCAGCCATTCCCGGTCTCGAAGCAGCGTGTCAAGCGTCTGCATAAACGGGACAAGCTGCGCCGTATCCAGGCCCCGATGGTCAAATGCGATCGTGATCGGCACGATCCGGGCTGCGCGGACGTTGTCCGCTGCATCCACCACAGCCCGTTTTTGAACCGCACCGACGGCCAGCGCGCAGAGCTGCGGCGGTATGATTTCCAAAATTGTGCAGTTCCCTTTCCACTGCTTATACAGGGAACCCATATTCGACACCGTGATGCTGCCCTGCTTGATGTTTGCCGGTGTCAGGCGATCTTTGCTCCCTGCGCTTCTCCGTCTGTCGATCCTGACTCTCCCGGGGCCGAGCTTTGCGCCCAGCAGGCGTCCGACCGCTTTCGGGATATTTCCTCTCCGCAGCTTGGAAAAGGTATCCTCCAACCCTGTCCTGTAAAGGACACGGTCCATATAGGTGCTCTCGATCCTCGCCCGGAACTCTGCGATCATCGCCTGAATCTCATGGACGGACTTGTCCTCCATATGCGGCAGATTGATCGTGGTCATCTTCCCTTCCCCGTAAATGATCGGGAGAGAGATGTCAATATGCTCGAGCGCGGTCACCTTTCCGCTCACAAGCCAGGGGCTGAACTTTATATGCCCGTTCATTTTCGGGCAGGCTTTGATCCCCTCGATCAGAACTCTGAGGATCAAGGAGTTAAAGCTGATCCTCTCATTGGATTTCCGGTCACGGTTATAGCTTTGGAGCACGTCCATCAGAAGCTCTGCCTCCGCGTCATAGACGATGCAGACATGAGGGATCGTTTTCCAGCCCTCCGAGGTCATATTGGCGATGATCTTTCGGGAGATGTCAAAATATTCTGTCATAGGTTTCTTCCCTGCTTTGCATAGATTGTTCCGAAAAGGTCGATCAGAGCCTCTGCTGGAAGCAGGCGGCTGAGCTCGCAGACCCGGCGGCCCTTTTGGGAGAGCAAGCGCGTGGCCTGCCGGCCGACGCCGCTTGAGTCCCCTGTTAATGACGATTGCTTTTTTTCTACTGTTCTCAAAGCTCTCCGCAAAGCGCCGATCATCTTTCTCCGTGCGCTCTGTCGGGGTGATATTGAGTATAACACAGAAACCGGTTGGTGAAAACCATAAACACACGAGATAATAATACGATAAGAGCGCCGCCCGTTTCCGGGCGGCCTTTTCTGTTATTTCGGTAGATTGCAGACTATCTTTATGGTATACTGATATAAATCAGGAGGCGGCACGGCATAAACAGATATTGAAAAAGCTCCTGTGCCGCCGTTTCGCGCGGGAGTTGAGCCGGGAATTGTATCGACAGTCAATATGATAAGGAGGGATCATGATGTTCGTATTCTGGGGAGACGGTTCACAGCAGGCAATGGATCTGGTCAGCGCAATTCGCGTGCGCAGTACGGAAAACTTCAACTGGACCTTTATCTTTATTCTCGCTGTCGTGTTCTATGTGTATTGGAGCGAGATCAACAAGCGAAACTATGAGGTGATCTGCGCGGGCCTGGCCCTGTACGGCGTTCACTGGCTTTACGAAATCTGCAACGCGATCATCGGCCACGCTTTCGGGTTTCCGCTGTGGTCTGTTTCCAACGAATCGACGACGTTCATTCTGCTGATCGGCGTCTGCTGGGAGCTGTCCATGATGTTCTCCCTGGCGGGCATCATTTCCTTCAAAATGCTCCCCCATGACCGGAGCACGCGCTTCTTCTCCAAAAACGGAAAGGGCGGCATCAGCTGCAAGCTGGCCGGGGCGCTGGAAATGGCGCTGCTGTTTGCGCTGTGGGGTGTGCTGCCCGTTTTCGTCACCACGTATATACCGTTTTTCCTGGCCGCAAACTATGTGCCGGATATGAAGCCCAAAAACAGAAAGGCTTTTCTGATCGGCATTTGGGCGCTGGATGCGCTGCTGCTCATCACCCTGATCCCGCTGGGTATTATTTGAGAAAAGGAGTGCAAACACCATGAAGTCACTTGAAAGCTTTCCGAGGATAAACCTGGGCATCCTCCCAACGCCGATTCATAAGCTTGAAAACATCAGCCGACTCCTCGGCAGAAACATCTATATCAAACGCGACGACATGACCGGGCTCGGGCTCGGCGGAAACAAGATCCGGAAGCTCGAATTTCTCCTGGCCGACGCGAAAGCGCAGGGGGCGGAGATCGTTTTTACGACCGGCGGCGCACAGTCCAATCACGCCATGCTGACCGCCGCCGCAGCGGGGAAACTGGGCATGAAGGCTGTTCTTGTCCTGAAGCAGCGCGGCGTGACCGACTGCGTGGGCAATCAGCTTCTGGAACGCCTGATGGGGACGGACGTGCGCTTTGTCGACACCGATGATTACGCCGACATTTACGCGGAGATGGATCGAATCGGCAAAGAGATGGGCAGACCGTATTACAAGATCCCCTGCGGCGGGTCGAATGCCCTCGGCGCGCTGGGCTATGTGGCGTGCGCCAAAGAAATCGCCGGGCAGGGGCTGCACTTCGACCATATCATCTGCGCGGAGGGCAGCGGCGGCACGATGGCGGGTCTCGCCCTAGGTGCCAAGCTCTTTCTGCCCGGGACAACGGTCCACGGCATGATGGTCGATACCGATCCCTTTGACCTGATTACGCCTGCCCTGATGCGGGAAGCGGCGGAGCTGCTGGAGATTTCGCCCGAGATCACACCGGAGGATTATCCCCTTCGGGACATGTGCGGCCCCGGTTATGCGATCGCCTCAGAGGCCGGAAACGCCGCTGTCTCGCTGGTGGCGGAGCGCGAGGGAATCTTTCTCGATCCTGTGTACACCGGAAAGGCGTTTGCGGGCTTGCTGGAGCTGGCGAAAGAGGGCGCCTTTGCCGAGACGGACAACATCCTGTTTCTGCACTCGGGCGGTGCCGGCGGTCTTTTTGCCATCAAGATGGAAACCGCGCCGGACGAGCTTTAACGAGCGGGCGTGCAGCCATTCGGCGTTAGAGGAGGCGCAGCGCATGATTGCGGTTTCTTTGCTGAGCGGCGAATTGATTTTCACAGCGCTGTGGCTCCTCTGCCGGGGAATTCTTTGGCTGCGGCAGAAGAAGGTTTTCTGGAAAAAAGAAGCTGTTCTTCTTTTGATGTTTGTCAATCTTGCTGTTCTGATTCGCTTCGTCTTTTACCCGTTTTCTACCGTAAACGGTCATGTACGGCCGCTTATGATCAATCTGAGAAGTATTCAGCCGCTTCGGATCAATTTGCTTCCCTTTGTCCATATTCTCGATTATGACAATAAACGCGAAGCTGCCATCAATATCATCGGGAACATCTGCATGTTTATCCCGACAGGCATCATCCTGCCGATTTTGTATCCCCGCCTGGACCGTTTTGGGAAAGTTCTTTTTGCCGGCGCGGGATTGTCGTTTGTCATTGAGATGATTCAATTGCTCTTCCCCGGAAGCGTAAGCGATATCGATGATCTGATTCTCAATACAGCCGATGTAGCCATTGGATACGGTATTTATAATCTTGTCAGGCGGAAAACCTGATTTCGTCTCGATCACCGGGATTCAGATTTCGCATTATGGAGGTACGTCATGCCGAGAAAAACCGTATTTGAGATGTCTTTTTCCGACATATATCCCGCTCTGATCCGGAAGGCAGAGAGGAAAGGCCGATCAAGGGCGGAAGTATATGAGGTGACGTCGTGGCTCACAGGATATACGGCAGATCAGATTGACGCTGCGCTTGCCTCTGATATCAGCTACGGTGCCTTTCTCGCCGAGTCCCCGGCATACAATCCGCGTTCCGCTCTGATCACGGGGAAGGTATGCGGCATCCAGGTCGAGGTGATTGAAGATCCGCTGATGAAGCGGGTGCGCCAGCTGGACAAGCTGGTCGACGAGCTTGCACGGGGAAAGGCGATGGAGAAGGTACGGAGATGAAAGAGAAACGCATTTCAGCTTTTGTATCCGTGTGATACTTTTGTGGCGTTCATCCTGATAAGATAAGGCCATCAAAAGAAAATGCATCCCCCAAAAAGCGATAACAGAAAAGGAGTAAAGAAAAATGATGAGCGAAATGAAATACATGCTTAATGCGGATGAACTCGA
Source organism: Oscillospiraceae bacterium (assembly GCA_902785905.1). GTDB lineage: Bacteria > Bacillota > Clostridia > Oscillospirales > Oscillospiraceae > Limivicinus. The sequence continues at coordinate 10,590 of CADAAM010000034.1, forward strand.
AATGGTTACAGGCGGAGCAGGACCTCTTGTTGAAACGGAACCCCTTACCGAAACAGGATTTTGCGGTATTCCCCGCGGCGGTAGAGTAAACGTTATAGAGGAACCTGTCGGTATTCCCCGCGGCGGTAAAATAATCGTTCGATGAGCAGGGAGACATCTTCCGGATGTTCTGCCCCGGATCTGCGAGCGGCCTGCAGTCTCAGAAGAAACCGAATGAAGAAAACAACGCCCCTTCTCAGGCAATTTGGCCGGAGCTGGGGCGTTGTGTAATACCATGCGGGCAAATCGGGGCGTCTTCCGGGACGATTTTATTGAACTCTCACGCGCTATTCCATGCTTGTTTTGCCTTTCAGTCTACCATAGCGTCGGGCAATTTTCTCCGCTATGTGCGTAGCCGGGCAGGCGTCCGCGTCAATATAAAATGTTCTCATCGCTGCCTTCCTTATTCGACTGTTTCGTGCAGGGTGTTATTGAGTAGAGCACAGAAACCGGACAGCGAAAACCATAAATGAACACCCTGACAAGCCACAGGAGCGCCGCCCGGGCCGGGCGGCGCTCCTGTGCTGCGTCTTGCTATGCACTTTTCTTTCTGATCAGCAGCCCCACACGGTCTCGTACCAGGAGCCGTTGAAAACCTGGACACCGGTGAGATTGCCGAAGCGGTCGAAGTGATAGATGTAATTGCCTTCGGTCACGCTGTAGCTGCCGTCGGCGTACACGTCAGCACCGTTGCCGTAAGCATCGGAATAGCTGCCGTAGCCGTTGCCGTTCTGGTAGGAGGTGTCGCCGTTGCGGTAGAAGGTGAGGCTGCTGCCGTCTTGATCGCCGTAGGTGTGGCTGCCGATGTTGTTGTTCACCGTCTCGGTAGTGCCGTCGTTGTAGTACATGGTGACGATGCCGTTTTCGTAGTCCACGCAGTAGCCATTGGGGGTCCAGAAGCCGTATTCGGCAAAGGCGCAGGTGCCGAGGGACACGATCATTGTCAGGACGAGGGCCGCCGCAAGAATCATCTTCATGGTAGTTTTCATTGTTTTATTCTCCTTTTCATTTATTTTGTGTGTTGTAGTTTTTCTCTTCTTTACGGGTACATCTTAGCACAGGGATTGTCACACACATGTCACAGTATGAAAAGGAGCTTTGTTATGGCTTTACGTTCTGCGTTTCTATATAGGCAAGACCGGCAATGTTTATCCCATAGTTTGCCGTGGCATTATATCGCTGTTGCGATATAATTAATGTAAAGGTGGGATAGGCATGATTGTTTTTCACGGCTCGGATCATGTTGCCGAACATCCTGTTCTCAACGGCGGCAAGAGAAGCAACGATTATGGTTCCGGCGGTCTCGCCCCGCGTGGGGCGAGACTCGTAAATCTTATTGCAGTGCTTCTGCGTGATGGCATTTCAATCCACTCGCCCCGCGCGGGGCGAAATATTAAAATATAGTATCTCCGATGAGGCGCACCGCCTGGTGACTGGTCTGCAGGGAGACGGAGGAATCCTCATTGGGCATGTCGTAGAGCAGCACCTCGCCCCGGATGATGAACTGCAGGTACTCGCTGGGCGTGAAGGGGGTGGTCAACAGCTCCCCGGGCCGGTAGCGCAGCAGAAGGAAGCGGGGGCGGCAGCTGCTGAAGCACGCTTTGATCTGATGCTCTTTCAGAAAGCGCTCCAAAAGGGCTGTCCATCACGTCCGCGCAGTAGGGCACATAGATATCCGGGCCGAAGGCGAAAAGCGAGGGCGCCGCCGCGCGCCAGATGGGCTGCACCCGCTCCACAGGGCCGCCGGAGGGATAGGAGCCGTGGAACCAGGGGCTCTGCCGCAGCCAGGCGTTGGCGTAGCAGGGCAGATCGTATTCCTTCTTGCCGGAGGCGGCGATGGTCTCCACAGCGGAGGCAAAATGCCAGGCCATGAAAGCTTACGAACCGCTCCTATTGACCAGACTCAGGTATTCTCCCATATATGGTGCACGAAGTGAGAGTCGAACTCACAAGCCCATGACGGGCACCAAATCCTTAATCCGGCGCGTATTCAGCAAAGGAAGTGTCCTGACAAAGTTCTTAAATTCAACAAAAACCATCTTTCGAAGCACAGAAAGTTGTGTTATACTTCCTCTCGACAGCCCGGACTATCCGGAGAGGAGACGGACTGCCGCAGAACAAGAACGAACAGGAGAACGATGGATATGGAAATCGTCAAAACAGCGGAGGGAACCGGCCTTACAATCGCCCTGGAGGGACGTCTGGACAGCATTTCTTCGCGGGATCTGGAAAAAGAACTGCGCGCTTCCGTTCCCGGGCTCACGGAGCTGGTGTTTGAATTTGAAAAGCTGAGCTATATCACCTCCGCCGGTCTGCGCGTTGTCTCACTGGCCAAGAAGCTGATGAACAAGCAGGGCCATATGGTGATCCGCCATGTACAGCCTGACGTCATGGAGGTGTTCGACGCGACGGGGCTTTCGGCTTTTCTGGATATTGAATAGCAGATGGACGAAGCAAAAAGCAGAGGCCGCAGCTTGACCATATCGCGCGCGTTCTTCCGCTGGCTGCTGGTGATCGTCGTCGCGGCGTTTCTGGTGTCGATGGCATTTACCTGGAGCCACCAGACGAACATGTCCAAAAACAACGCCGAAATGCTTTTGCGGACCAATGTCGGCGATGTGCGGCAGGATGTCATCGACGCGTCGGACGAAAACCTCCTGGCGCTCTGCAGGGAGATCGCCCGGGAACTTGACGGGGGCGCCGCGGCGGACAGAGCCGGATTGCTACGCATGATGGATGCCTACGACGTCGCGGAGATCAACGTCGTCGATGAAAACGGAATCATTGTCTCAACAAGTTTTCCGAAGTTTTTGAACTACGACATGGGCAGCGGAGAGCAGTCGGCCGAGTTCCTTTGCCTGCTGGACGGATCGGCGGAGGAATATGTGCAGAGCTATCAGCCGACCTCCTTCGAGCCTTCTCTTTCGAGAAAATACGCCGGGGTCACGCTGAAAAACGGCGGTTTTGTCGAAGTGGGATACGACGGGGCGCGTTTCCGCCGGGATATCGACAGACATGTCATCAACGCGGCAAAGAACCGCCATGTGGGACGAAGCGGTTGCGTGATCATTGCCAATGAGGACTGGAACATCGTCAGCGACCTTTACGGGAACGAGGGGAAAAATCTGTCCGCCACCGGAATTTGGATTGACCGGGCTTCCATGCCCGAGAACGAGGTCTTCCATGCCCAGGTCTACGACCAGCCGAGCTCCTGCTGCTACATCTATTCCGAAGGCTATTATATCGTAGCGGTACTTCCGGAGAACGAGATCATCCTCCAACGGGACGCCTCCATCAGAACGATGGGCGCTGTGGAAATTCTGCTCTTCCTGCTGCTGTTCTCCGTGATCGTCGTCCTTGTCAGAAAGCTTGTGATCGAGAATCTGGAAAAGGTCAACCGTTCCCTCTCGCAAATCACGGGCGGAAACCTGGACGAGGAGGTGGATGTGCGTTCAAACGTGGAATTTTCCGAGCTTTCGGACGACATCAACTCCATGGTCAGCGCCTTGAAGCAGTATATCAGGGCGGCGGAATCCAGGATCGACGAGGAGCTGGCGCTGGCGAAGAATATTCAGATGTCCGCGCTGCCGTCTGTGTTTCCGCCGTACCCGGATCGGGACGATTTTGCCGTTTTTGCGGCGATGGATACGGCCCGGGAGGTCGGCGGAGACTTCTACGATTTCTATCTGCTGGACGAAAACAAGCTGGCATTTCTGATCGCGGACGTCTCGGGCAAAGGCATCCCGGCCGCCATGTTTATGATGACCTCCAAGACGGTTTTAAGGGACTACGCCGAACGCGGGGACGCGCCGGCGGACATCTTTATCAACGCCAACGACAAGCTCTGCGACGGCAACGATACCGAGATGTTTCTGACCGCGTGGATGGGCTTTCTGGAGACGGATACAGGTCTCGTCCGCTTCATCAACGCGGGGCATAACCGCCCCGTGCTGATCCGGGACGGGAAAGCCTCCTTTGTCGATCAGAAAGTCAACATGATACTGGCCATGACGGAGGACGTCCCGTACACGGAGCAGCGCGTCCAGCTTGCGCCCGGCGATATCCTCTATCTCTATACGGACGGCGTGACGGAGGCGTCAAAGGCGGATGAGAGCAGATTCGGCAACGATAGGCTCCTGCAGCTTCTTTCGGACGACTTCGGTACCGGGGAGACAGCCTGCCGGAAGATCTGTGAAAGCGTGCGACAGAGCATCGACTTCTTCACGGAGGGGGAGCCGCAGTTCGACGATATCACGCAGCTCTGCCTCTATTACGCGGGAGACCGGTCTCAGGAAAAGTTGTCCGGCACGGACGCGGAGAAGGCCGCTTCTCTGACAGAGCATTTGCGCATAAGAGCGGAAGAGGATAATCTCTATCCGCTGCTCGGCATGATCGGGCGTATGCTGGCGGAGGCCGGCTGTGAAGAAAAGGCAAAAAAGCAGATTGAAATGGCCGTGGAGGAGATTTTTGTCAACATTGCCGACTATGCCTACCCGGAGGGAGGCGGAGACGCCGACATTCTCGCGGAGATACGCGCGGAGACAAAGACGGCCGAAATCACGATCACAGACGCCGGGGAAGCCTATAACCCCCTGGCGAAACCGGATCCGGACCTGAACATGGAGCTTGAGCATCGGCAGTACGGCGGCTTCGGCATCTTCATGGTCAAGGAAGCGATGGACGCCGTAGACTATAAGAGGGAGAACGGGAAAAATGTTCTTACCCTGCGGAAGAGCTGGAAATAACATGTCTTTCATGTCCAGAAAATACTATTCGATGCTGGCCAGCGGGACACTGACCACGATTGTCGTATCCATTCTGCTGATGGCGGATTCGCTTATTGCCGGCTATGTCGTCGGACAGGAGGCCGTGGCGGGAATCACGCTTGTGTCGCCGTTGTATTCGCTGTCCGCGTTTTGCAGCTCCGTTTTCTCCCTGGGCTTCCCGATTGTCTACTCCGCCGAGATGGGCAGCTTCCGGCGAAAGGAGGCGGACCGGGTATTCGGCTTCTGCCTTCTGATGTCTCTTGTGACCGGGATGCTTCTTTTCGTGTCGGTCCTTCTCTTCGGCGAGCGCTATCTGGAGAGCAGCCGCCAGCTCCCGGCCGTCATCGCAGAGGCGCGGGGCTATCTCTCGTTCATGCGCTTTACCTTCATGCTGCAGCCCCTGAATATGCTGTTGTCGAGCGCCGTCTATGTCGACGGAGACGAGACGATCACAAACCTGTCCAGCATCGTCCAGTGTGTCGGAAATGTGCCGGCGTCCGTCATATTCGGACGGCTGATGGGGATTCGGGGCGTCGCCATGGCCTCTTTTCTCTTCACGGTGATCGCGACGGGCATCCTCTTCCTGCATTTTCTGAAGAAGGACAATTCTCTGCGGCTCAATCTCTATTTCTCCTTCGGGCTGATGAAGACCGTCGTCTGGTACAGCTTCACGGACGCCAGCCTCTATCTGTTCTCGGCGGTGTTTACAGCCGCCGTGAACACCTTTGTCACCCTGTATTTCGGCGCGGAATACCTGATTCTGGTATCCGTTATTTTGCTGGTCTCGGAATTTCAGATGATATATGACGGGATCGGCGAGGCCATCACGCCCATTATCGGTGTCTATTTGGCTGAGGATTGTTTCCCGGGCGTGAGGGCCATATACAGGCTGGCAAAGAGGACAGCCATCGCGGAGGGACTCGTCGTGGGGGTCATTCTGTTCTTTATCGCCCCCCTTATTCCGAAGGTACTGGATATCACCGATCCGGAGTTGGTCCGGATTTCGATTTTGGGAATCCGCTTCCTGTCGCTGGGCGCTCCTGCTGTAAGCCTGCTTACGCTGTCCTCCGCCTACGCGCTTTTACTCGACCGGGTCATTCTCGGAATATCCATTTTAGGTCTGCGGGATCTTGTGTTCCCCGTGCTCTTCTCTGTGCTCCTCGGCATAGTATTCGGTCCGGCAGGCTTCCTCTTCGGCTTGGTGCTCGCCCATATTGTGACCTGGCTGGTGCTCGGGGCGTATCTGCGCCTCAAATATGGCGACGACGCGCCCCTGCTGCTCAAGGAGCGCGAGCGGGGCAGAGAGGCCCTGCTCTATGTTCTGAACGTCGAACCGTACGCTGTCCAGCGGGTTCGCGACGAGATCGGCGAGGCGCTGACGGCGCGCGCCTATACCCATTCGACCGTTAACCGGGTGATGCTGCTTTTCGAAGAACTGTTCATGCTGATCTATGAAAAGAACGGCGAACGAGAAATACAGGGCGAGTGCACCCTGCTCCTGGAGGACGGCTCAATCCGGATGATCATCCGGGATACGGGGATCGTATTCGATCCGACGGATGACGACATGGCGATCACCAATATCGGCAGCCATGTCCTCCTCAGCTTCGCGGAGCGTGTCTCGGATCAGAAGCTCTATCTGATGACGATGAGCTTCAACCGCACCACCTATGCGCTCAAAGCGCAGAAAGAAGCGCGCTGAAACGCCGCATACAGGAACCAACTCGGAGGGCCCCGTGAGAGCTCCGATTTGGAAAGGAAGAAGGAACTTTCGGATATTGAGCTTTCCTGGCAAGCCTTGATCGTTACGCGTTTCTCGCGCGTCGCTATGCTTTTAAACAAACCGGGGAAACGAAGCGGAACTGTGTTCTTCTGACGTTGTGCGCCTTTAGGGGATCGAACGGCCCAGGCCGCCCTCTCTTGCCGCAAGGGGGATAGCTTGTCATTGCAAACCAGTGCGCACACTGGTGTGGCAATCCGTGTTCTCCTTTGCGGCAATTCACCTTGCTCCGCATTTCCGCCGTAAAAGAGCGGTGACCTATCCTGTTAATCGAAGGGACCACGCCAGCCCGATCCTTTGGGCTGGCGTTCCTGTGAAAGCTCCGCTTTCACAGGAATCTTTTCTTTCAAGCGCCCGATCCTCGCCCCTCACGGGGCAACCGGATCGGATGCGCAAAAATCCCCATGCGGTCTAACCTCCATACGTTGCTTGGTGTACTCTGCCGGAAGTGGGTACTCCTCTGCCGCTTGCCGATAATCAGCGCAGATCACAAGCGTAACACGGTAGATAATGTGATCCGTCTGATCAAACGCCAGCTCCAGCAAGGAGTTATCATCTTTGCGGAAAGAGCAGTAATCTACTGCGTTGTACTCTTTTTCTGCGCGCACCTGCATGGGAATATACTCGTTCAGAACGATAGACCTTTGAATAAAAGTGTTCGTGATAGTCATAAATAACCTCCGCCATATAGGCCATGCCCGCAAAGAGCATGGCCTATATGGGCCGCATTTCAGATGCCAGCTAAAGCAACATCATTATTTGACTGAAATGATTTCACGGGAACAAGAAGGGGTATATCCTTTGCTGTCTTTCCATGGAACGATTGTCACCGTCAACGCAAATGACGATGTCTTTCAGTATCTGGTTGAGCACAGGGGCCGCATTGTGTATGTGGGCGATACGCTGCCGAAAAAGTACCGCCGGGCTCCCGTCGTGGAGCTGGGCAGCCGGGCGCTCATTCCGCCCTTTGCTGACACGCACCAGCACTTTGCCTCCTTCTCTGCCTTCAACGCGGGGCTGAACGTGATGGAGGCCCGCTCCAACGCGGAGATCCTCACCATGGTGGATCGCTTTGCCGCCGAATGTCCTTCCAAAACGCTGATCGCCTTCGGCGCGTCCCCCTACTCCGTGGCGGAGTGCTGCCTTGTGAGCCGCGAGGAACTGGACGCGGTCACCCATGGCAAGCCGCTGTTCATGGTGAAGTACGACGGTCACGCCTGCGTGGTGAACACCGCGCTGCTCAAAAAGCTTCCGCGCAGGACGAAGAAGCTGCGCGGATATCATGCGGACAGCGGCGAGATGAATCAGGAGGCGTTCTTCGCCGTTTCGGATTTCATCACCAATTCCATCTCCCCGCTGGAGCTGCTGCGCGACATGCAGATGGCGGCGGACTTTGAAGCCGCGCGCGGCATCGGCCTCATCCACACCGTCAGCGGCGTAGGCTTTGCCATGAATCTGGACATCTCCATGGAGACCTGGTTTGCCAGAAGTCTGCAGAACGGTCTGCAGCTTCGTGTCTTTCCCCAGTCCATGGATGTGGGGGTGGCCAAAGCGCGCAGGCTCCCGCGCATCGGCGGCTGCTTTGCCTGTGCGCTGGACGGCTGCTTCGGCTCGCAGGACGCCGCCATGAAGCGGCCCTATGCCTCCGATCCCAACAACCGCGGCATTCTGTACTATACTGACGAACAGGTCATTCACTTTTGCAAGGCTGCGAACCGGGCGGGGCTGCAGATCGAGATGCACGCCATCGGCGACCGGGCCTTTGACCAGGCCGCCCGCGCGCTGAAGGCCGCGCTGGACGACTTCCCGCGCGAGGATCACCGCCACGGCATCATCCACGCCTGTCTGCCCACGGAGTACGGCATGCAGATCTGTCGGCAGTACCGCATCCAGCTCCCCATGCAGATTGCCTTCGACAACTGGCGGCAGGAGCCGCAGGAATATACGCTCCGGCTTCTGGGCGAGGAGCGCAATGCGCGGCTCAACCCGGTACGCTCCTTTATGGAAAACGGCTGTGTGGTCTCCTTCGGCAGCGACGGGCCCTGCACCTCCCCGGACCCGATCGTCTGGCTGCACAAGGCTGTGAACCACTCCAACCCCGCCGAGGCGGTCAGCATCCGGCAGGCCCTGCGCATGGCGACCTATAACGGGTATTGGACAAGCTTTGACGAGCAGGAGCGCGGCTCGCTGGAAGAGGGCAAGATCGCGGATATGGTAATCCTCTCCGCCAATCCCTATGAACTTCCGGGTGACCGGCTGCTTGACCTCAACGTCGAGAAGCTGATCCTCGGCGGCAAAGACTACAAGCCCCAGCAGCAGAGCATCCCGCTCGCGGTGATAAAGGGCATGCTGTCCCGGAAAAAGGCGTGATTCTCCGAATACTGGAAACAACTCGGCGTTTGAGGGAGTGCAGTGCATGATTGAGATTTCTTTGCTGAGCGGCGAATTGGTTTTCGCAGCACTGTGGCTCCTCTGCCGGGGGATCCTTTGGCTGCGGCAGAAGAAGATCGTCTGGAAAAGAGAAGCTGTTCTTCTTTTGATGTTTGTCAACCTTGCCGTTCTGATTCGCTTCGTCTTTTACCCGTTTTTCACCGTCAACGGACATGTGCGGCCGCTTATCATCAACCTGAGCAGTATTCAGCCGCTTCGGATCAATTTGATTCCCTTTGTCCATATTCTCGATTATGACATTAAACGCGAAGCTGCAATCAATATCATCGGGAATATCTGCATGTTTATCCCGACAGGCATCATCCTGCCGATTTTGTATCCCCGCCTGGACCGCTTTTGGAAAGTTCTTCTTGCCGGCGCAGGATTATCGTTTGTCATTGAGATGATGCAATTGCTCTTCCCCGGAAGTGTAAGCGATATTGATGATCTGATTCTCAATACGGCCGGTGTGGCCATTGGATACGGTATTTATTTGGAGGTACGCCAGCTGGATAAGCTGGTCGACGAACTTGCCAGGGGAAAGGCAGTGGAGAAGGTCCTGAGATGAAGAATAGCTGCGCTACGTTTTTGAAACGGATTAAGATGGCCTGGGACCGGGGGCTCATTCGAGCCCTCTTGTGAAGTTGGGTATGTACCCGGCTGATTTTTTTCATTCGAAGCAAGAAATGTCTTTCTGATAAATAGAGCAGTTTCAAACTCGTGCATTTGACAAGCCAAGGGCTTGTCTCAAAACGTATATGCAT
>CADAAM010000035.1 GCA_902785905.1 Oscillospiraceae bacterium
GGCAAAAAAATTCAAGTCTTGACCGCGCCGCATATCTATTATAAGGTATCCGTGAGGTGATCGCATTGACCGACGACTATACCCTGATCCCGCGCGGAAGGGACGCGCCCGAGGAGGCGGCGCTCTGCCTGCGCCTGGACAATGACTACATGGAGCCCTGGATCCGCCGCGGGGAGCTCCTGTACGTCAGCCGGGAGGAGACACCCGAGGAGCTGCAGCCGGGCCTGTTTTACTACAAAGGCCGCGTCCTCTGCCGCCAGTGGTGTGAGGACAGTGCGGGAACCCTCCACCTTCTCTGCGCAAACCCGGAGCGGGAGAGCGAAAATCTTTCGCTCGACAGACGGGAGAAGGCGGCCTGCCTCTGCCTTGGGCGCGTGCTTTTGAAAAAACGCCTGCCCATGCCGATCTATTAAACATAATTCAGCTTAACTTCAGTGCCTGGCGTTATACTTTTTAGCGGTATACATTGACAGGGGGCTGAAACAATGAAAATCCTGATCGTGGAAGATGAAAAACTGCTGGCCGACTCCATCAAGACCATGCTTGAGGGGCGCGGCTTTCAGGTCGAAGCCGTCTATGACGGGGAGACCGGGGCCGATTACGCGGAGCTTGGCGTCTTCGATCTGCTGATCCTGGACGTGATGATGCCGAAGCTGGACGGCTTTCAGGTGGCGCGGCGGGTGCGCGCGAAGCACTGCGGCATGCCGATTTTGATGCTGACGGCGCGCTCGAGCCTGGAGGACAGGATCGAGGGTCTCAACGCCGGGGCCGACTACTACCTGACCAAGCCCTTCGACATGCGGGAGCTGCTGGCCTGCATCAATGCCCTGCTCCGCCGCCAGGGCAGCCAGGTGGACGAGCTGTGCTACGGCAACACCTCCCTTGACCTCGCGACCTCCATGCTGGTCTGCGGCGAGAATAGCGTGCGCCTGTCGGCCAGGGAGTTCGATGTGATGCGCCTGCTGCTGCAATACGGGGACAAGAACCTCTCCAAGGAGGTCGTTCTCGCCAAGGTCTGGGGCTACGACTCCAACGCCGTGGAGAACCATGTGGAAGTCTATGTGGGCTTTCTGCGGAAAAAGCTCAGGAGTATCGGCTCCAATATTAGAATTGAGGCCCTGCGTCGTCTGGGCTATCATCTGGAGGTTGACGAGGCTTGATCCGAAAGCTCCGCTTCGAATTCGTCTGCTTCATTATGCTGCTTGCCGCCTGCCTGCTGGCAGCGCTCTTCGGCACGCAGGCGTATTATCTTCGCCTCGACGGTGTGCGCGATCAGCTTGTGACGCTCCATCGCATCGCCAGGAGTCCGGACGGAATGCTGCACAGTCCCGCGGCAGGCGGGGAGGAGGGCGTTTTCCTGCCCTATTTTACCCTGACCTGCAACCCGAACGGAGAACTTGAGGTCTATGGCGTCAACGGCTTTGAACCCATGGACGAGGCGTATCTGAACGAGCTCTATGCGCTGGTCCTTGAGGAGGGGAAGGTGAGCGGTGTTCTGGACGCATATCATCTGCGCTATCTGCGCGTCGCGGATCCCCCGGGAGAGAAGATCGTTTTTGCGGACATCTCCGGAACACTCGGGACCTTTCAACATATGGAGCGCTTGAACATCCTGCTTGCCTTCGGGACTCTCGTCGTAATTTTCTGCCTGTCGCTGCTTTTATCCAAGCTGGCGGTGAAGCCCGTGGAGGAGGCTTGGCGGCAGCAGCGGAACTTTGTGGCCGACGCCTCGCACGAGCTCAAGACACCGCTGACGGTCATCATCTCCAATGCGGAGCTTCTGCACCAGCCGGGCTACGACGAGGCGCAGCGCCGCCGCTTTGCCGAGAATATCCTCGTCACGTCCCGCAAGATGCGCCATTTAACGGAGAGCATGCTGGGACTTGCGCGGCTGGACAGTCTGCGTGACGCCGAAAAAGAGCTGACAGAGCTGGATTTCTCCGCTCTGGTCGAAAACGCCCTTCTGCCCTTTGAGCCGATGTTTTTTGAACAGGGGCTTCATCTCGAAGCGCAGGTCGAGTCGGGCATCCGCGTCAGCGGGAACGAGGACGGCCTGCGCCAGTGCATGGATATCCTGCTGGACAACGCCTGCAAGTACTCGGAGCCGGGCCGCGTCTTTGTCGATCTGCGCCGCAACGGCCGCCGCTGCGAGCTGACGGTTTCAAACCCTTACCCCGAACTGAGCAGGGAAGAGTGCCGGGAGGTTTTCAGACGCTTCTACCGCCGCGATCCGGCGCGCTTCTCCGGCATCGGCGGCTACGGCCTCGGCCTCCCCATCGCCGAGAGCATCATCACCCATCATGGCGGCAAAATCTCCTGCGACTGGGAGGCTGGCGAGCTTCGCTTTACTGTGAGCATACCTGCTTTACCTTTCACAGAAATTATGTAAACAAAAATATGTTTAATAAAATATACAGAAACTGAATTATGTAAATCAAAATTCCCGCGCGGCTCAATCTGCCAAAGGGGCGGCCAACACGCTCGCCCGACTCCTTTCGGCCTGGGGCTATGCGCAGCGCAGAATCAGAGATCCCCGATCAAGTCGTACCACAATACGAAATGACCGGGGATCTCTGCCTCATTATACACTTTTGAATGCACTTTTGATACTATTTTTTGATTAAATTCTTTAATCAAAAAAGCCGCAGTTCCTGCGGCGTTTTCAGCGTGAAACGCTGAAAACACGTCTCATAAAAGAACCTCTACGCGCCTTATGGCTCTATGAAAACCTTTAAGGGATTAAAGGTTTTCATGAGGTTCTAGTATGAGTCAGTATTCCTTCGCACTCTTGATACTGGCGGCTTCGGCGATGGCGCGGGCCTCGCTCTCGCACTCAAGGAAGGCCTCGACGACCTCGGGGTCGAAGTGTGTGCCGGTCTCCTCGCGTATGATGCTGAGGGCTTTTTCGACGGGGAAGCCCTCCTTATAGCTGCGCCGTGACACCAGCGCGTCAAACACGTCCGCCACAGCCATGACGCGGGCCGACAGAGGGATCTCCTCGCCCTTGATGCCGCAGGGATAGCCCTTGCCGTCCCAGCGCTCATGGTGATAGACGGTCAGCTTCCTGGCCTCGTTGAGATAGCCGGAGGAGGTGTCGGCCACCTGATCGATGGCGCTGTCAATGATCTCGCCGCCGGCGATGGTGTGCCGCTTCATCAGGGCAAATTCCTCGTCGGTGAGCTTGCCTGGCTTGTTGAGCAGGGCGTCGGGCACCTGAATTTTGCCCACGTCATGCAGCGGCGCGCTGCTCACCACGTCCTCGATGTAGGCGTCGGTCAGAATATCGGGATACAGCCCCTTCTCCTGCATGCGCTTGAGGATGAGGCGGACATAGCTCGCGGTGTTGCGGACATGATTTCCGGTGCACTTGTCGCGGCTCTCCACCATATCGGCCAGCACCATGATCAGGCCGCTACCTCCTCCGTGGTGGAGGCAATGGCGTGGTACAGGTTCTCAATTTCATCGCCGGTTTGAATATCCAGAGATTCAATGACGGCCAGTCCCTAGCGGTGCGCGCCGTTGCCGCGTCTTGCGAAGAGGGCGGTGGCGGCCGCAATGCTGTTGATGGGGCGGATCACGCTGTACTCGGCAAGCCAGAGGGCGAGCGTCGTGATCAACATCGTGAAGCCCAAAAACAGGGAGATCATCTCTGTCTGGAAGACACGCTCCTCGGCGCGCAGGCGCGGCATGGAGATATCCACGCCCACATAGCACTGGCATTTCCCCTGTGAATCAAACACCGGCAAGTACACGCTCAGCAGCCAACCGTATTTCTCGTTGGAGATGATGGGCTCAATCTCACCGCCCGCCAGCAGCGTAGGCAGCGCCTCGAGAAAAGCCTCGTCAAATTCGACGACATCGCCTGGATCGTCACCGGCCCCGGCGGCGGTGTCCGGATCGAAGACTACATGGCAGCCGTCCTCGCGAATCTGATAGACGTAGACATAGTCGATCTTGTCTGCGCTCTCCACGATTTGCGCCAGTTTGGACTCGCTCTCGGCATAGCCCTCGGCCGCCTCGCCTTGTTCGATATATTCCGGCACCCGGTCTGCGTCGAAGCTCTCGGCGGCAATCCTGGCCGCGCTGTAGGCGAGAGTGATGTTCTCGTCGATGATGGAGTTGTTGTACAGCGTGATCGTGATGCCGGTGACGGCGATGGCGACAAAAAGCATCAGCCCCGCGATCAGCAGGACGATTTTGGTCCGAAGCGACAGCCTGCGCACCTTGCTTTTCTCCAGGAGCGGAGACATGCCCTGGCTGGAAAAAGTCTCTGACAGACGCTTCGGCAGCAGCTTCAACAGCAGAATGACCACTGCAAGCGAGATGGCCTTGTCCTCCAGATCCAGCACAAAATCCCCGGCGAGCTGCGCCGGGAGGGGAGACCAGCCTCGCTCCGTAAGCTGTGCGGACAGAGCGCCGCCCGAGAAGACGGAACCGTTGAGCCACCAGGTCAGCAGGGAGCCGATGCCTCCGCCGATCAGCGCAAGGCAGACCAGCGTCAGCAGGGCGTGCGGAAAGCGCAGAATACAGTTCCGGTGGGCAAAATATGCCGTCACCAGGGCTAAACCGATGTTGATGGGAATATAATAGATAGAGCTGAGATCCCACAGCCCTTTAAGCAGATTGGTGACAAAGCCGGTCACCACGCCGGGCAGGATTCCGCCGAGCGCCGCGGCGAGGATCGTTCCGATGCTGTCAAGATACAGGGACAGGCCGAACGCGGAGGCAAGCCTGGATATGCACAGATTGATCAGTCCTGCCGACATGGTATCCATAAGCATTCTCCTTCCAAAAGAGAAAAATTAGAGAACCTACCACACTGATAATTAACTCTATCACAGAAGCAGATGCCTGTCAATCAAGCGACATCAGATCAGGTTTGTTATTACTCCGGCAATGAAATATCCCTATGCCATAGGGCTGTACAGCCGAAGTAATAAGATTATAATATACCATTTTTCTCGCCCCTTGCGGGGCATCCGAAAAATATAGCAATGATTGATTCGGCAATTTCTTCCGTTTCAGCAAAAGCTTTGTGCTTATTTCATTGCCGAATGAATCATACGGCATTGTTTCATTGTTGTATGAATAATAAATCCGTTTGTAAAACGACTGTGAAGAAACTGCATCAAGACTGGACAAGGGGCGCGGTTTGTGATAAAATACAAATTGGTATCAAAAGATGACGGCGTTCTGACTGACGCCGCCCAAACAGAACGAATCACGGAAAAGGAGATGTACATATGAAAAACCGCAGATGGTTTTTTGTTCTGAGCGTGCTGATGCTCGCGGCACTGCTGTGTGTGTTCGGCCCCGCGGCTCTGGCGGAAGGTCCGGACAGCGAGACCGCCTTCAGCGCGGACCTGGCCCGTCTCAGCGCTCACACGGATGAGATCAAGCTCATGCGCGAGGAAGCGCTGGTCAGCTATCTCAACTGCCTCTTCGACGCCGAGGCGACGGAAGAACCCATCGAGCAGAACCGGCTTCTCGACGAAGCGGAGCTGTGCTGGGCACTCTATACCGACCTGCTGTCCGTGCAGAGTAAGGCGGAGTATGCCGCCTGGACGATGCCGGAGGAGGACCCCTACTTTACCGGCGCAAAACCCGATCCCTTCCAGGCGGCGCAGGAGCCGGCCGCCGAAGCCGGAGATGAATTCCGGCTTGACGACACTTTCCCGCCCGAGGCGGATTTTCTGCCCGGCGAGGACTGCATGCCCTTTGAGGGGGACGGCTGGGACTCAGCGGTCTGCCCCTTTGTCGGTGTTCCCGGGCCTTGGCAGCATGATTGGGTGCCAGACTGGCATAATTGGGACGACGGGTTTGACGTCTATGAAGATCCCTGGGATTACTTCTTCGCCTACTCCATTGCCGCTCCCGACGAGGAGACGGTGCAGCCTGAGGAGGAGATCGCACAGGCGGAACAGCCTGTCGAAGTTTTCGCCGGCACCGAGACTGAGCCTGCCGTGAGCACCGAGCCGACTGAACCTGCCGTGAACCCCGAGCCGACTGAGCAAGACACCCTGCCTTCCGAGATCCCTGACGAGACCGATGAATATGCCGACTGGGCAGAGTTTGAGGAGCTGTTTATACAGGCTCTCTTCGAAGCCCTGTTCGGAGATGATGCACAGAACATGCTTCCCATGGCAAATCCCTGGATCGATGCGGCTGATCCCGATGAGGCGGCTGCCGTCTCCGGTCTCAGACTGGATGCGCCCGAGGCCCTGCCCAAGGACATGGAGCTGCAGAACTACGGCGCCATGGAAGGTACAGTCCAGGCCGATTACAGCGATGGCTATGACGAGCTGACGCTCCGCGCCTCTCTGGATCAGAAAGGCCTTGCCCTCACAGGCGACTATAATGATTACAGCGTCCGGTGGCAGGAGAAGGTCGGAGACCTCGTGATCGACTGCCTCGGCGACGGGGAAAAGATCAATGCGGCCGCATGGACTGTCGACGGCGTGAACTATTCCCTGGATATGGCCCCCGGCAAGGAAGGCATGGGCCTGAGCTATGACGAGGTCTCCGCGATCACGGCGGCGGTATCCGCGATCCCCGTGCAGACCGAGGTCAAGGAAGAGCTCTCCGCCGAGCCTGCCGTCCCGTCCGACGAGGCGCTGGAAATGCCCTTTGAGCTCACGGAAGCTGAAAACCTGAGTTCCGAAGCCATCGAGGCACCCGCTGAGGAGCCCGCCGGGACACAGCCGACGGCCGGAAAGCCGACCAGACTTCTTGTCGGCGGCGGCAAGACCTACGTATACTTCGATTAAATGTGAAGACCGGGACGGCCACAGGCCGTCCCGTCAAGCTGTTGACAGCTTGACGGGCAAAAACGGGAATTCCCGAAAAAGTTCCCATTTTTGCATGGATTGTACGTGAAGGGGGACTCCCCGTCCCCCTTCACAGATTCCCCTTACAAGACCGACTTGGTTTGCAAGGGTTTGTCTACAGTCTGCCGGGACGGGCACAGGCCGTCCCGGTAAAGAAAAAAGGATGGACGAATGCGGAAACAATCCGTGTTCGTCCATCCTTTTGCATTATATCGCGAGCTTCAGGTTCTCGCCGGTGATGCCGACATAAGCTCCCTTCTGCTTCTGAGGGGAATCGGGGTGGCAGAGCATCCATTTGCCGCGCATCCACAGCATCTTCTCCTCGCCGGGAGCGGTGGTGTCCACATGCGAAAGCGGGGAATTGACGCCCTTTTCCAGCACCACCAGGCAGTTGAAGCCCTCCTCCTTCACCCGGCAGGGGGCGAAGTGGAGCGTACCGGGGAAGATCTCCACCAGCGTCTCCGGCGGCAGATAAAAACCGACGACCGAGCCGGAATCCAGACTGCCGTCCACAATGTCGCTCTGCAGGGCCAGCAGGAGCACCAGACCCGTGGTGGTGTAGTTGATTTCGCTGCACTTGTGGTACTCCAGGGCGTTGAGCGTGAAGCCGTGCCCGTTGCAGAAGCCCGCCTGCACGTCCATCTCACCGAAGGCGATGCGGCGGATGTCCGCCATCGCGGGGACAGCCTCCAGTGCCTCGACCGATGCCCGGTACATATTGCCCTCGGCGGGCAGCTCGGTTTCAGCCATGGCCTTGGACAAGGCCTCGTCCTTCCCGCCGAGCACGCGCCCGTAGGGCTTGAAGCGCTCGTCAGAGACGGAGTAGAGGGGAAGGCCGGGATTCATGCGGCGCAGCTCGTTCATGGTCTCAATCAGATTGTTCATGGAATGCCTCCGTTATCAAAAAAGTCCTGTACGGCCAGCAGACAGGCGGCCTTGTCCTCCAGCTGCTGGTTGAACCTGCTCTTTTCTATCGTCACGTTATGGCGGGCGTCCGCACCCTCCTGCAGCTCGCTCATCAGCCGGGAGAGATAGTAGGGGTCCTCAAAAAGACTGCCGTAGAGTACGATCTTGCCCGGGTCCACCAGATAAATCACGGACTTGAGCGCCCCGCCGAGTGCCTGTATCGCCCGGTCCACGATCTCAGACGCGCCCTCATCCCCGTAGCTTGCCGCTGTGAAGACGTCGAACACGCTCAGATTGTCCGTGTCGCGGTCCCGGTATTTCCGCCAGAGCAGGGGGGTGCGCTCTTCGGAGAGGATCGCGATGGCGTCCTCACGGATCGAGCCGGGGGAGGCGATGGTCTCCAGACAGCCGCTCTTGCCGCAGTGGCAGGGCTTGCCGCCGCGGCGGATGACCGGGATGTGCCCGATCTCCGCGCACTGGGCCGTGACGCCATGCCAGATGCGCCCGTCGATAGACAGGGCTGCGCCGATGCCGTAGCCGCAGCGCAGGAAAAACTGCGAGCCCGCCGTCTCGTCCCGGGAGAGGAACATATGCGCCGCGAGCAGGGAGCGCACGTTGTTCTCCATCACGCACGGAAGCCCGGTCAGTCTGGAAAACGTGTCCCGGAGAGGAAAGTCCGTCTCCGCAAGGGCTCCGAAGGTGTCCCTCGTCAGAGAGCCGTCCTCGGAGGTGATGCCGCGCACCGCGACGCCGACGCCGATGATCTTCTCTCGCTTGAGACCGTTTGCCCCGGCAAGCTCCATCAGGCGCGCAGAGAGTCTGGCCGCCGTCTCCTCCGCGGGGGCGCTGGGCGGCAGGGGCAGCTCTTCGGAGAAGATCACGCTGCCGTCGAGCCAGGTGGCCGAGAGAATGGCCTGCCGCAGGTTGAGCAGCACCCCCAGGGCACAGGCTGCGCGGGTGTTGAGCTCCACCAGGATCTCGCGCCTGCCGACGCTGCCGCTGGTGACGGCACTGCCCTCACGCAGAAGGCCCTCCTCCAGAAGCTCCGCTACGATCTTGGTGATCGCGGGCGGCGTGAGCTTCATCAACTCCGCCAGGCGCTTGCGGGACATATCGCCCTTTTCGTGCAGGATGCGGAGCGTGGCGCTGCGGTTGTTGCGCTTGACGCCCATCATGTTGTCGCCTTCAAAGGGCATATTCCGAGCTCCTTTCCATTATTTCACGGTTTTTTCCTCGTGGTTGATTTTGGCCCTCATCAGGATGACGGCCGCGCCGGCCAGCACCACCAGGATGCCGAGCAGCTTCTTGGCGGTCAGCTCCTCATGCAGGAAGAACACGCCGATAAAGCAGCTCAGGACCGGCATCAGCAGCAGGTAGAGCTTGACGAGCCAGACCTCAAAGTGCTTGAGGTTGCGGTAGTAGAAGAAGTAGATGCCGGTCTGGGCGAGACCGCCGAGCGCGACCAGCCACCAGAAGCCGGGGATGGTGCCCACGGACTCCGCCTTGAAGTGACCGGCGGCTGCTGCACTGCATCCGAAGAGAAGCAGCACGACGGCATTATTATAATAGGAGATCATGTCCGCGTCCTCGTGATACTTCTCCTGGGCGGACTTGATGATGAAGGCGTTGGCAGTGACGCAGGCGGCGGAGAGCAGGAAGTACAGATCCGTCCCGTGCAGCTCCATCCCGCCGAAATCGACGCCCAGCACCAGCAGCACGCCGAAAAGCATGATCAGCGTGCCGATCCAGTCGGAGACGTACAGCTTCTTGCGGTAGATGATCACCGTGGCGAGGTTCACCATCAGCACGTCGGTTTTGAGAAGCGCGGTGCCGGTGGAGAGGGAGCCGCCCGCATAGCCGAGATTGGCGAACAGGTCGAGCAAAAAGCCGAACACGCCGATGAGCAGCAGGATGTACACGGCCTTGCCCTGGTGGAACAGGCGGGAGAAGCTGCCGTTTATCAACAGCTGCGCCGTCAGAAACACCAGTGCCGCCGTGCGCAGCAGAAAGCCCGCCAGCAGGGGAGAGCCGGTCGCGCTGACCATGATCTTGCTGACCGCATAGTAGATCGACCAGGACACGACCATCCCCGCCACCATCAGGGTGTATTTCAGATCCTCTCTCATCTCAGGGCTTCAAACATCTCCCGGAGCTTCTCCTCGGTCATCTTGACCGGGTTGTTGTTCATCAGGGGATGCGCGGCGCAGTCGCGGCAGAGCTTGTCGAGGTCGACCTCGCCGAGGTCGGAGAGCTTCGTGCGCAGACCAGCCATCTCCTTGAAGGCGCGGATCTTCGCGGCCAGCTCCTCAGTGCCGGAGAGCCCGACGGCCTTCGCCAGGTACTCGAGGCGCTCGTCCGCGTTGATGCGCACAAGGCTGTCGAGCGTGAAAGCGCAGGCTTCGCCGTGAGGCAGATGGTAATCCTCGGAGAGGGGATAGCTGCAGGCGTGGCTCGCCGCGGTCTTCGGCAGGGCAAAGCTCAGACCGCCGAGCAGAGAGGCGAGCGCCATGTTGGAGCGGGCCTCCATGTTGGAGCCGTCGCGGTAAGCCGCCTCGAGATTGGCGAGAATGAGGCGCACGGCCTGGATCGCCATGAGGTCGGGGATGGGCTGGTGGTTCTTGCTCCAGTAGCCCTCCAGCGCGTGGGCCATGGCGTCAAGACCCGTGTTCATGGTCGTGCGCGGGGGCACGGTGCGCATGAGGGCGGGGTCGACGATCGCGGCCTTCGGCATGAAGGCGGGGTTGTTGATGGTCTTCTTCTCGGTGATGTGGCTCACGACGGAGACCTGGGTCACCTCGCTGCCGGTGCCCGCGGTGGTGGGCACGGCGATGATGGTCAGGCGCTCGGCGGGGAAGGGGCGCTCGCCGCGGTAGTACTCGATGGCGTCGTGGCCGTCGAGGGCGATGGCCGCCGCAAACTTCGCGGTGTCGATGGAGCTGCCGCCGCCGATGCCGATGACGGCGTCGGCGTTGTTCTCGCGGGCGAGGCGGGTGGTCTCGATTACGCCGGAGAGCTGCGGGTTCTGCTCCACACCGCCGAAGACGGCGACGATGCGCTTTTCCTTCTGCATGAGTTCCTCCGCCGTGGGGGCGAAGTGCTTGCCGCAGGCGATGACGCAGCGCTGCACGCCGAGCTCGTCCAGGACGCTGCCGAGCTGGGCAAACTTGCCCTCGCCGAAGAAGATCTTTACCGGCTGGGCGTAGATGAACTCACTTGCCATAGCACTGATCCTCGATCTCAGCGACATTGACGGCAAACTTGTGCATGTTGGCCGCGCGCCAATCCTCGAGATCCTGGCACCATTCGGTGGCGAGGAAGGTCTTGACCATCTCCACGGCCATCTCCGGGCCGACGATCCAGCCGCCCATGCACAGGACCTTGGCATTGTTGATGGCGCGGGCCATCTTGGCGGAGTAGACGCCCTCGCAGGCGACGGCGTGCACGCCCTTGTACTTGTTGGCGACGACGCTCATGCCGGCGCCGGTGCCGCAGATCAGCACGGCGTAGTCGTAGGTGCCGTCCTGGACCTTGGGGGCGACTTCGCTCGCAACCTGGTAGTAGGGATGGACCTCGTCGAGGGTCACGGTGCCGAGATCGTCGAACTCAACGCCCGCCTCCATGAGGTAAGCGCGGATGGCTTCCTTTGCGGAAAAACCGGATTTATCGCTGCCGATGGCAATTTTCATGGTGATATCCTCCAATATAATATTGATGAATGGCCTTCCCCCGAAAGGAGGAAGGCCGTTTGAATGACTGAATTACTTGAGCGCGGCGGCCTTTCTCGCGGCGGCGAGAATGTCTTCCTTGGTCAGACCCATAGCCTGGCGGAGATAGGGCAGCTTGCCGACCTCGCCGAAGCGGTCCTGCACACCGACGGCGGACACGGGGATCTTCTCCTGGGCGAGAGTCTCGCACACGGCGGAGTGGAGACCGCCGATGACGTTGTGGTTCTCCACGGTCAGCACGGTGCCGGTCTTGCGGGCGGAGGCGATGACGGTCTCGCGGTCGATGGGCTTGATGGTGTGGACATTGATGACCTCGCAGTCGATGCCCTCGGCCTTGAGCTCCTCGGCGGCGTCGACGACGTCCTTGGTGAGAAAGCCCGTGACGAAGATGCTCAGATCCTTGCCCTCACGGAGGGTGTCGGCCTTGAACAGATCGAACTTGTAGTCCTCGCCGAACACGTCGGGCAGGGCCTTGCGGAACAGGCGCATGTAGACGGGGCCGTGGTAGGCGTCCAGAGCGGGCATCGCGGCGCGCAGCTGCACGGCGTCGACGGGCTCAAAGATGACCATGCCGGGGATGGAGCGGATAACGCCAACATCCTCCATGCTCATGTGGGTGCCGCCGTTGAGCTCGGCGGAGACGCCGGGATCGGTACCGACGATCTTGACGTTCATCCCCGCGTAGGAGATGGAGATCGCGATCTGGTCGCAGATACGGCGGGTGGCAAACGGGGTGAAGGTCTCGATCCAGGGACGGAAGCCGTAGCTGGCAAGGCCGGCGGCGATGCTGGCCATGTTCTGCTCGGCGACGCCGCAGTCGAACATCTGCTTCGGGAAGCGCTCATAGAGGGCGCGGGTGCCGCTGGCCTTGGCGAGGTCGGCGTCGAGAACGCAGACCTTGCGGTCCTTTTCCATCATTTCTGCCAGGCACTGGGCGTAAACAGCTCTCATTTCCATTGTTATTACTCCTCCCCTCTGATTTCACGGATGGCGGCTTCGGCCTGCTCCTCGCTCACGGGGCAGTTGTGGTTGCCCGGGCCGAGATCGACGATCCACTGCACGCCGCAGCCCTTGAGGGTGTTGAGGATCACCATGGTGGGCTTGCCGCTGCCCTTGCCGAGCTTCGCGTGCTTGATGGCCTCGGAGACCTGCTCCACATCGTTGCCGTCCTCTACCTCGATGACGTTCCAGCCGAAGGCGGCCCACTTGTCGCCCAGGGGGGCGATGTCGTTGACCTTCGCGACGGTGTCGTCGATCTGCAGCTTGTTGTAGTCGGTAAAGGCGATGAGGTTGTCGAGCTTCTTGGCGGCGGCGAACATCGCGGCCTCCCAGATCTGGCCTTCCTGGCTCTCACCGTCGCCGATGAGGGTGTAGATGGTAGCGCCGTCGTCCTCAAGCTTGGAGCCGAGGGCCACGCCCACGGCGCAGGAGAAGCCCTGACCGAGGGAACCGGTGGTCATGTCGATGCCGATGGTGCGGTTCATGTCGCAGTGGCTGGGGAGATTGGTGCCGCCCTGGTTGAGGGTGAGCAGTTCCTTCTTGTCAAAGTAGCCGCGGTTGGCGAGCGTGGCGTACACGGCGGGACCGGCATGGCCCTTGGAGCAGACAAAGCGGTCGCGGCCTTCCATCTTGGGGTTCTTGGGGTCGATGTTCATCGCCTCATAGTACAGCACGCCCAGCAGCTCAACCACGGACAGGCAGCCGCCGATGTGGCCTACGCCGAGATGGCCGATGCAGGTCATCACGTCGCAGCGGATATCCTTGCATACTTCTTTCAAATCGCAGTTCAATTTGGTTTCCTCCTGACGAAGTTATTGAAAACTGATTGATTAAAAGGTCTAACTAATGCGTAGTTTAGACCACAGATCCCCTTTTGTCAATAGGAAATTCAAAAATAAAAAAGAATATTTTTTAGAAAATCTCCTTGACATATCCCCGTGTGCGGGCTATGATTATTAACGCTGTTAATTATTGTTTCGACCGCTTTGAACGTGCGCGGAGAAGCGGAAACTTACTATTGATATTGGGAGGATCAACATGAGCTTTACACCTGTTTACATTCCGGTGGGCGTCCCCACCTTCCATCTCGAGAGCGCCCAGGATCAGTTTGAGCGCTCCATCAAGCTCCTGCGCGGCATCGACGAGAGCTTCGCCGTCCCGGAGGAGATGCTGCTCAGCCTCGATAAGCTGCGTGCCTATCTCGAAGGCCTGCAGCCCGACCTCATCGTCTTCCAGAACCTGACCTTCGCCAACGCCGCCTACATGTCCGAGGTGCTGCGCCGCTTCAACTGCCCGATGCTCCTCTGGACCCTGCGCGAGCCTGTGATCGACGGCGGCCGCCTGCGCCTCAACTCCCTGACCGGCGCCTACTCCGCCGCGAACACCCTGCGCGCCTTTGATAACCGCCCCTTCACCTACGTCTTCGGCGCGCCCGAGGAGGAGCAGACCGTCAAGGCTGTGAAGGCCGCCGTCGCCGCCTCCCGTATTAAAAAGGAAATGCGCGGCCTCAAGATGGCCGCCGTCGGCCACACCCCCCAGGGCTTCGGCTTCGGCCGCGCGCTGGACAGTGAGCTGATGAACACCTTCGGTGTGGAGCTCGAGGCCGTCGAGGCCCGTGAGCTCATCGACGAAGCCAAGAAGCTCGCGGACGCGGAGCTCGCCTCCGCCGTCGCCGACACCGAGAAGGCCACCGCCGGTCTCGACAAGACCCCCGAGCACAACGTCATGGACCACGCGCGCCTCCTGAACGCCTACCGCACCTATGTGAAGTCCCACAACATCGGCGCTCTCGCGTCCCGCTGCTGGCCCGACTTCTTCACCGCCTTCGGCACCCCGGTCTGCACGGTCCTGTCCATGCTCAACGACGAGGGCGTCGCCGCAGCCTGCGAGGCCGACATCTACGGTGCTCTCTCCATGTGGATCGGCATGAAGCTCTCGGGTGAGCCCGTCTTCTTCGGCGACCCCGTGTCTCTGGACGAGGGTGAGAACACCGTCACCTTCTGGCACTGCGGCGCGGCCGCCTGCTCCCTCGCGCGGCACGACACCGGCGCGGTGGTCGGCGTGCACCCCAACCGCAAGATCGGCCCGGCCATGGACTTCGGCTGCGAGGCCTTCCCCGAGGCCACGATCTTCCGCGTGGGCCGCGAGCCGGACGGCAGCTTCCGCTTCTTCATCGCCGAGGGCGAGGCCCTGGACAAGCCCAAGCAGTTCATCGGCACCTCCATCGTCGTGAAGACCGAGTGCGACAGCCGCAGCCTCGTCGAGCAGAGCGTGCTGGACGGCTTTGAGCCCCACTTTGTCGTCATCAAGGGCCTGCACGGCGACACGCTGGAGACCCTGGCGCAGCAGTTCGGCTTTGAGGTCTACCGTTACTGATACGGACGGGAGTTAACGTATATGGAACAGATCCGTGAAAGCGCCGCCTGGTCCGTCAAAAGGGGAGGGAAGACCCTCCTTGAGGACGGCGCGGCCTTCCCCATGCTCTTCGTCGGTTATGGCGAGGAGAGCGTCGACATGTACCGCGGCAACTTCAAGATCGAGGACTATGTCGTCGAGCGCCGCCCCCTGCGCATCAGCTCCGTGATGGAGAGCGGGAGCGGGGCCGTCGTCGAGTACGGCGACGATCTCACGGTCCGCGTCGTGGTGGACGGCGACTGCACGACCCTCTACTTCACGCAGAAAAACCCCGCGATCAACCGCCTCTGGCTCCGCGTCCCCGCGGAGAAGGACGAGTGCGTCTGGGGCTGCGGCGAGCAGATGTCCTACTTCAACCTCCGCGGCCGCCATTTCCCGCTCTGGACCTCCGAGCCGGGCGTGGGCCGCGACAAGACCACCTATGTCACCTGGCGCTCCGACGTGGAGAACAAGGCGGGCGGCGACTATTACAACACCAACTTCCCCCAGCCGACCTATGTCTCCAGCCGCCGCTACTACCTCCACGCCGACGCGACCGCCTACGCGGACTTCGACTTCCGTCACCCCGACTTCCATGAGCTCCAGTTCTGGCAGGTCCCAGCCTCGATCCGCGTCGAGGCGGCGGACAGCTTCCTTGAACTGCTGCAGAAGGAGAGCGCCTTCCTCGGCCGCCAGCCCGAGCTGCCCGAGTGGGTCTACAACGGCCTGATCATCGGTGTCCAGGGCGGGAGCGAGCGCTCCTTCGGCCTGCTGGAGAAGACGCTCCAGCACAGAATCAAGGTCTCCGGTGTCTGGTGCCAGGACTGGTGCGGCAAGCGCGTCACCTCCTTCGGCAAGCGCCTGCAGTGGGACTGGCACTTCCACCCCGAAATGTACCCCAATCTGCCCGCGAAGATCAAAAAGCTCCACAAGCGCGGAATCAAGTTCCTCGGTTATGTAAACCCGTATCTCGTTGAAGGCGGCAGCCTCTATCAGGAGGGGCTGGAGGCCGACGTCTTTGCCCGCCGCCACGACGGCAGCGTGTATCTCGTCGACTTCGGCGAGTTCAACTGCGGCGTCATAGACCTGACCGACCCCAAGGCCTTCGACTGGTTTAAAAACCGCGTCATCCGCGAGTGCAGCCTCGATATCGGCATCGACGGCTGGATGGCGGACTTCGGCGAGTACCTGCCGACGGACGACATTGTCCTCCACAGCGGCAAGTCCGCCATGCTCGAGCATAACCACTGGCCCGCCCTCTGGGCGCAGTGCAACTATGAGGCGGTCAGCGAGGCCGGCAAGCTCGGCGAGGTGGTCTACTTCATGCGCGCCGGCGGCACCGGCAGCCAGAAGTACTGCACCCTCCTGTGGGCGGGCGACCAGAGTGTGGACTTCTCCCGCCACGACGGCCTGTGCACGGTCATCTGCGCCGCCCTGAGCGCGGGTATGTCCGGCTGCGGCCTTACCCACAGCGACATCGGCGGCTACACCAGCCTCTTCGACAACACCCGTACCAAGGAGGTCTTCCTCCGCTGGGCCGAGATGGCGGCCTTCACCCCCGTCATGCGCACCCACGAGGGCAACCGCCCGGACACCAACTTCCA
>CADAAM010000036.1 GCA_902785905.1 Oscillospiraceae bacterium
GGCCCACCAGGATTTTCGTCTTGCCGGACCCCTTCAGACCCATGATAATTTTAAGCATAATGACAAGCACTCCTTTGTAATTGATGATAGTTGATAATTTGGGGATGATAAATCTTATATATAGCTTATCATCTTTCGTCCCCCGGCGCAAGAGGGGAGTTGTAAAGTCGACGTAAACTTTAGGCGGGCATGAAAAAGCGGCGTCCGGAGCATGTGTCCGATACGCCGTTATTTTTATGCCGCTTTGTCCGTGGCGATCCCGGCGGCGCGGAGCATGTCCTGGATGCTGACCGCGTAGCCGCGCGTCGAATCTGAAATAAAAACGTGGGTAACTGCGCCGACGAGCCTGCCGTTTTGCAGAATGGGGCTGCCGCTCATCCCCTGGACGATGCCGCCGGTGCGCCCCAGCAGGGCTGGGTCGGTGACGCTGAACATGGCGTGGGTGCCGTTCGCGTCACGGTAGACCCGGTTGACCTCCACGGCGTATTCGCGCGCGTCACGTCCCTCGACGGTGGCGAGGATGGAGGCCGGGCCCGCCGTGATCATGCCGATCTCCGCCGGGCGGGTGCCGAGCCTCGCCTCGGCGCGGCCGAAGATGCCCACCTCGGTGTTGCGCTCTACGCTGCCCAGGACCCGCGTGAGGTCAGAGACCCCGTTGAGCTCGCCGGGTGCGCCCGCCGCGCCGGGATGGACGGAGACAATCTGCGCCTCGGTGACGCTGCCCTCCCGCAGGGGGATGGCAAGACCGGTGTCGGCGTCGCTGACGCTGTGGCCCAGCGCGCCGAAAACCCCGCTGTCGAGCGCGCCGAAAACCCCGCTGTCGGGGTCGCAGAAGGTGAGCGTGCCGATGCCGTTGAGCCCGTCACGCAGCAGGATGCCCAGCATGGGCCGCCCCTCCTCGCCATAGGCCGGGGCGACGGGGACGCTCAGCTCCTCCGAGCCCCGGCGAACCGTCAGCTCGATCTCGTCCCCGGCGCCCTCCAGGGCCTCAATGAGCGCCGCGGCGTCCGGCACCTCGCGCCCGTCCGCCCCGCAGATCAGATCGCCCCGGCGAAGGCCCGCCGCCTCCGCGGGCGTGACCTCGCCCGTCTCCGTCTCCACCGGGCAGAAGCCCGCCACAAAGACGCCGTCGGTGCTGATCTGGATGCCCACGGCCTGGCCGCCCACCATGAGCTCCTGGGCGCAGGCCGCGCCTGTCAGATCCGACAGCAAAAGCAGGGCCCACAGCCCCACAAATAAGAATTTTTTCATCAAGGATCCCTCCCGCGCATTTTTACAAAAATCATTATGTGCGCGGCGGGGCAAAATAAAGGCGGAACTGTCTGACAATCGCCAAAGCGCAGCGATGACAGGCAGTTCCGCCGTTTGTTAATTATTGGTTTACTTGTCAAGCATATGTACGTTGATATGTTCGTAGCTCATTTCGACGCCGTTGGCCGCAAAGGTATCGCGCACATGCTCGTTGAGATCAAAGTACACGTCCCAGTAGTCGGCGTTGTTGACCCAGACACGCGTCACATATTTGATGGAGCTTGCATCGTAGGAGAGCAGACGGACAAAGGGTGCGGGGTTGGGGAGAATGCGGGAGTCCATGCCGATCGCCTCGAGGATGGCCTTTTTGACCGTCTCGGTCGGGGCGTCATAGGAGGCGGAGAAGGTGAGGTCGACGCGGCGTCTCGGCTCACGGCTGTAGTTTTTGACGGCGGCCGCGGTCAGATCGCCGTTTGGGATGGAAATGGAGACGTTGTCCAGTGTGGTGAGGGTGGTGTTGAAAAAGCCGATGTTCTTGACTGTGCCGATCTTGTCGCCAAGCTCCACAAAGTCGCTCTCTTTACAGAGCAAGACCGGCTACACTGAGCACCGCGACAAGCGAGGTGGCGTTGATGCCGAAGGCCCCGGCCACGATGATGATGGTCAGCGCCCAGAGCAGGGTGGTGACGAGCTTTGCGATGAGGTTTTTGACGGGGGCGTCCAGCTTGGTTGCGCGGGCGAGCATTTTGGTCATGACCGCCTTGATGATGCGGATGGCGATGTAGCAGACCAGGAAGGTGATGATGCCGGAGACAATGGTGTCAAGCGCGAGGTTGCCCGTAAGTGAGCTCAGATTGGCACGGGCCTGGTTTACGGTTTGCTGTACAGTCTGTTCCACATCCATTGCGTCGAGTACGTCCATTTTGAATTCTCCCTTCTATATTATATTCGCTTGCGAAACACAGTTTCGCAAGCGAGACACTCGCGCTTATCGCACGCGGCTTACGGGGGACAAGCCGCGTTTGGTCGGTGCGAGGCCTCGCATTGCTCGGCTTAAAGTGTTTTTGAGGCGGCAAAGCTGCCTCAAAAACGAATTGGATTTCTGCGGCCCCGCTCATCTTCCGCTGCCCAAATACCCTTCCAAAATCAGGCTGGCGGCAACCGCGTCCACGGTTTTGCGGTGCTGCTTCTCCTTCTTTCCGGCGCTGTGGAGAATGGCGTGTGCCTCAATGCTGCTGCGCCGCTCGTCCCAGAGGATGACGGGCAGGCCGCTCTCGCGGATCAGAAGCTCCCGAAAGGTGCGGCTCTTCTCTGCGCGGGGGCCCTCCGTGCCGTCCATGTTCTTCGGCAGGCCCAGCACCAGGGTGCCGACCTCGCGCGCCTTTGCCTCTTCGGCGATGCGTCTGGCCGCGCGTTCCGTCTGTGAGAGTGAAGAGTTGAGAGTGGAGTTATGGAGCGCCTGCGGCGCGATGAAAAAAGCTGCGAAGCGATACCTTAGCTCCACGCTCCACTCTTCAAACGCCTCACTCATTTCCTGTGTTTCAGCTTCGTAAACAGCGCCGGGGCGATCGTGCCTGCGCGGGCGACGGCGTGGAACGCCACGTAGTTGAGCGGGACATTTTTTGTGCGGATCACCGCGCAGAGGGCCTGCACCGCCATTCCGCCGAAGACGTCCCGGCTGCGCGCCTGCACTCGCTCATTTTCCACGGCACGGCGAATCTCCGCCCGCTTCTGCGCCGCTGTCAGCGTGCACTTGGGGGAAAACAGCGTGGTCAGGCAGGAAAAAACGCTTTTCATAAACATGTAGCGGAAGTCCCGCTCGTCAGTCACATGAAAGCGGCGGCAGAGGATTTCCATGCGGCTGTCGGCAAGGCAGCAGACCTCCAGCTTTTTTTCGTAGTAGCGGGTAATCAGGCTCTCGCCGGGGTACATGATGTACTGATACTTGCACTCAGGCAGCACCGCCACCGTCCCGGCGTGCTCGAGGCAGTCGTAGATGAAAAGCCGATCCTCGCCCCAGCGGTAGTCCTGGAAGCGGATATTGTTTCCCAGCACCAGTCCGGCGCGGAACAGCTTGCCCCAGACCTGGTTCAAGAGGTTGGCTTTGTACATCCGTCCCAGGTGCGCCCCGATGGTCTCGGGCGTATAGCGGGCGGCGGGTTCAAAGTACCTGGCTTCGCTGCCGTCCGGGTTCAGGATCGAAAAGCCCATGAGCACGAGATCGGCGTCCCCGGCGTTTTCGATGGCATACGCAAGCGTGTCGGGGGAAAGCAGATCGTCCGCGTCTGAAAAGAGGATGTATTCCGTCCCCTGCGGGACATGCTCAAGGCCGATGTTGCGCGCCCGCGCCGGGCCGCCGTTCGGGACGCTCACGGGCAGGACGCGGCTGTCCTCCTCCCGCAGGCGGGCGAGGATCGCGGCGGTTTCGTCGTTCGAGCCGTCGTCCACCGCGATGAGCAGCAGGTCGTCCATGGTCTGGGCGAGGACGCTTCTCACGGTGAGTTCAATTGTCGAAGCCGCGTTGTAGGCGGGCATGATAACCGCCGCGCGCGGGGCAGGGACGCCTTGCATGGGCAGACCTCCGAATCGTTTCAGTGCTTTCCCGCTTCAGTGGGACAGGCGCGGTAGACTTCCAAAAGGTAAAGATACAGGGGCATGAGCTCGGCCCAGGCGTCAATCAGGATGTGTGTCAGCTCCTCGCTGTAGGCCGGGGCGCCCCAGTCGAAGCTCTTCTCCGCCCCCACCCAGCGGCGGTTGTACCAGTCGTCGAGCAAGGGATCATCGTGCAGGGCCTTGGGGCGCTTGTAGGGCTCCCCGCCCGGTGTCCAGCCCTTGCGCGCAAGCCCCTGGGCGAGACGGCGAAAGCGGCTGGGATTGGCGTCGATGCCCGAACGGAAGGCCGCCATCTGCGCGGGCGTCACGGTGTAAAAGCCCATACCGATGGCGTACGCGATGGTCCTTGTACGGCCCGCGCCCGAAGAGCCGCCGCGCGTCGCGGTAGATGCGGGACAGATGCACGGCCCCCTCAAAATCGGGGAATCGCTCGTTCATCAGCGCGATGGAATCCGCCGCCAGAGCCTTGAAGGGCGTGTTGACGCAGTCCTCGAATTCCTGCTTGTGGGCGAGGAACCAGGGCCGCTCATTATGGAAGGCGAGCTCCCAGAGGAACGCGCCGGTTTTTTCGGTGAAGCCTGTGAACATGGAAAATCCGTCTTTCAATAGATAGAATGTATATTTAATGTAGGGACGATTCACGAATAGCCCGGCGGCGCAGGGATTTTCTCAGCTCTTCGCCGCGGCGAATCCGCATAACGCACGTCGTACCGCACGGGCCGTTCGTGAACGTCCCCTACGCTGTGAACCTGCATCTGTCACACGCCGCGTTTCATTCTGCGGATGTCCCTGCCCACGAAGGGCAGGCACTGGAACTCCCCGAGGATGCGGGAGGCAATCTGCGGGGTGTAGCGGCGCGAGAGCTCGTCGTTTGAGAGGTTGGTGCTGACGATGGTCTTCTTCCCGTTCACCAGGCGGTTGTTGACAAGGGTGTACAGGGCGCTCTGAGCCATGGGTGCGGCCATCTCGGTGCCCAGGTCGTCGAGGATCATAAGGTCGCAGCTCTCCATACGCCTGATGCGCAGTGCGGCGGCCTCACCTTCCTCAGTGTCGCGCTGGAACTTGGCCAGCTCGTAGTTCTCCAACGCCGAGGCGGCGGTATCATAGCAGACCGAGAAGCCTCGGGAGGCGACCACGCGGGCGATGCAGGCCGAGAGGTAGGTCTTGCCGAGGCCCGTGCCGCCCTGAAAAAGAAGGTTCGGCGAGCTCCCGGAGAAATTGTCGGCATAGCGGCGGCAGGCCTCCGAGACCTTTTTCATCACTTCGCGCGGAACCAAACCGGAGGCCGGGTCGGGCTCGGCGGGATAGAGCGTGAGGTCGAACCTTTCAAAGCTCTCGTCTCCCCGGCGCATGAGCGTGCCGAGCTCCTTCGTCAGCTCCCGGTTATAGAGGCGATCGAGGCATTGACAAACCCCGTTTTGATAGAGGCCGGTGTCGCGGCAGAGGGGACAGGAGACGATCTCGTCGAGATAGTGCTCGCCGAAGCCCGCCGCGGTCAGCAGCTCCGCCCGGCGCATCTGGAGGTCGAGGTTTTCCTCCTTAATTGCGTCGATCTTCTCCTTGAGGTCGGGCGCGCGCGAAATGGTCAGCTTCACAAGCTGGGCCATGTGGGCGTGCAGTTTTGCGTCGATGCCGCGCAGCTCCGGCACACGGACACAGACCTCGGTATAGCGGCGCGCCATCTCATCCCGGTTGCGCGCGCGGATCTTTTCAAGCTCGCCCCTCGCCCGCGCGAGGAGCTTTCCGTCGTAGGTCATTCAAATCACCAATCCTTATTGGCTCCCCTGAAAGGGGAGCATAGCGACGCGCGAGAAACGTGCGATGATCAAAGCTCTGCTGTCATGGCCAATCTCTCGTGAGGCCATGACTGAGGGGTCTGTCCGTACCGCGGTAAACCCCTCCGCCCTTCGGGCACCTCCCCTTTCAGGGGAGGCATTATATATTGTCCAGCGCTTTGATCAGTTTTCCCAAATCGCGCGTTTCCGTTTTCCCGGCGCTCTTTACGCCGGTGCGGCGGCTGTCCTTGTCGCGCACGTCGGCGGGCGTGTGGATGCCCTTCTCGTGCCAGCTCTTGAGGATGCCGTTCATGTAACCCAACTTGACGCCGCCGGTGTTGGCGACGGTCTTCTCACAGGCAAGCTCGATCAGCTCCTCGTCGAAGCCCATGTCGAGCCACGCCGTCAGAAACTTGGTCTCGGGCCCGCTCAAGGCCCGGCCCGTGATCCCGAGCAGACGCGCCATGCGGCTGAGCTCGTCCCGCCTGCGGGAGCTCGCGGCGATGTACTCTTCCGCCTGCTCGATCGTCAGGATCTCACGGTTTGCCCAGACGTAGCCCTCCTTTTCGATCTGACGCATGGAGGGGGGATTGCCGGCGGGGTAGAGGCTGACGCAGTAATTGAGCAGCATCATCAGCACCTCCGGCGGCAGGGCGAGGTAGTCGTAGAGGCCGAAGAGCTTTTTGAGGTCCCCGGTGGAGAGCAGGCGTCCCAATACGCGCTGGGCCTCCGTGATGATGGCGGCGAAGCGCGGGTCCTCCCTGCTCCTTGCGGCGATGTCTTTTGCCGTGTACTCCGGCGACTCATCCGCCGGGGCGGGGGGAGGCGGCTCAGGCTTCGGCGGGACGATCACCGGCGCGTCCGAAAGCTCGAGCCGGGAGAGCTTTTCGGAGGCGGCCTCGATCTCCCGGAGCGTGCGGCAGAGGGCGCGGGCTGCGTCCTCGGGGTCGCCGTCAGGATTTTTAAGGCGGTAGAGCCACAGCAGGGCCACGTCGCCGTCGTGCGCCGCGATCAGTCGGTCGAGCGCGGCGGGGGAGATCAAATTGTCCTGCATGTGGGTCACCTCCTCATAATTCACGCATTGTTCACGTTAGAGCCTTATTATATCACGACTTCCCCCTTGCCGCAAGACTTGACAATGTGCTATAATTACTCTGTATTTTTATGTTCAATGTTTACAGAGGAGCATCAAGAGAGACATGTTGGAATTATTATCGCCCGCCGGTTCTCCCGAGGCTGTGATCGCCGCGGTGCAGAACGGCGCGGACGCTGTCTATATGGGTCTTGGCAACTTCAACGCGCGGCGCGGCGCCAAGAATTTCACCGATGAGGAGTTTGAGCGCGCGGTGCGCTATTGCCGCATCCGCGGCTGCAAGGTCTACGTCACGCTCAACACCCTGGTCAATGACCGCGAGGTCGAAGCCGCGCTTCAGACAGCCCGGCTCGTCTCCGAGGTCGGGGCCGACGGCATCATCATCCAGGATCTGGGCCTCATCTCGGCCATCCGCCAGTATCTGCCTGACATTCCCCTGCACGCGAGCACCCAGATGTCGATACACAATCTCGCGGGCGTGGAGGCGGCGGCGGAGCTCGGCCTGACGCGGGCGGTGCTGGCACGTGAGCTGAATCTCGACCAGATCCGCTATATCACACAGAACGCCCCTATCGAGACGGAGATTTTTGTACACGGAGCGCTGTGCTTCTGCCACTCGGGCCAGTGCTATATGTCGGCCCTGATCGGCCAGCGCAGCGGCAACCGGGGCATGTGCGCCCAGCCCTGCCGCCTGCAGTACTCTCTCGGCGGACGCATGGACGACCACCCGCTCTCTCTCAAGGACAATTGCCTGATCGACAGGCTGGAGGAGATCGAGGACGCGGGCGTGTCCTGCATCAAGATCGAAGGACGCATGAAACGGCCCGAGTACACGGCCATCGTCACCCGCATCTACGCCAACGCCCTCAAGGAGCACCGCCAGCCCACACCCGAGGAGATGCAGGATCTGGAGCGGGCCTTCTCCCGCCAGGGCTTTACACAGGGTTACTTCAACGGCGATCAGGAGGACATGTTCGGCGTGCGCGGCGAGAGCGATCCCGACGTCGGGCAGCTCTTCGCCCAGGCCCGCAAGGGCTATTCCGACGGTGAGCGTCGGCGCGTGCCCGTCCACTTCTACACCGTGGCAGAGAGCAAGCAGCCCATACGCGCCATCGCCTTTGACGACGAGGGCCACAAGGCCGCGGCCTCCGGGCGCGTGCCGGAGAAGGCGCGCGGCCAGGGCTTGAGCGCCGGCTACCTCACCGAACAGATGTTCAAGACCGGCGGCACGCCCTACAACGTGGTGGAAAACCGCGCCCAGACCGATCCGGGCCTCTTCCTGCCCGCCGCCGCGATCAACGAACTGCGCCGCAGTCTCATTGCCGAGCTCAGCGAGCAGCGCGCCCGGCCGCCGAAGCGCCGCGTGGGGACGATCCCCTCCAAACCGAAGGGCACGCAGCCGAGCGATCCCGCGCTGATCTTCCAGGTTCTGAACGGCGAGCAGCTCACGCCCGAGCTTGCGGCTCTCAAGCCAAAATATCTCTACGTGCCCATGACGGTGATGAGCGAATATTTTGACTTGCTTGAACCCTTTGAGGAGCGCGGGACGATCCCGGTGGTCGTGCTGCCGCGCGTCATCACCGACGACGAAGAGAACATCGTGCGGGAGACGTTGGAAAAGCTCTTTGATTACGGCATCAACGAGGCGCTGGTCGGAAACCTCGGCCACGCGATGCTGGCCAAGTCCGTCGGCATGCAGGTGCGCGGCGACTTTGGCCTCAATGTCTTTAATTCCCTCACGATGGAGATGATCAGGCAGGCGGGCTTTCTCTCCGCCACGGCGTCCTTTGAGCTGCGCATCGCGCAGATCAGGGATCTGTCCAAAACCATCGACACGGAGATGATCGTCTACGGCCGCCTCCCGCTCATGGTGTCCGATCAGTGTGTGATCCGCCACTCCTCCGGCCGCTGCACCTGCTCCACCCCGGCCCAGATGGCCGACCGCATGGGCGCGGTGTTCCCGGTGGTCAAGGAGTTCGGCTGCCGCAACGTGATCTACAACGCCCACAAGCTCTACCTCGCCGACAAGTCCGAGGATCTGAACGGCGTGGGACTCTGGGGCCTGCGTATGCTCTTCACCACCGAGACTCCCCGCGAGGCCGTCGAGGTCGCGCGCGTCTACCTCGGACAGTCCGATTACCAGCCGAACGTGCTGACGCGCGGGCTGTACTACAGAGGGGTTGAGTGAGGCTATGCCTCCCCTGAAAGGGGGAGGTGCCCCAGTTCGCAGACTGGGGCGGAGGGGTTTCCCCATGACGGACAGACCCCTCAGTCATGGCCTCACGGGAGATCGGCCCTGACAGCAGAGCTTTGATCGCCGCACGTTTCTCGCGCGTCGCTATGTCCCCTTTCAGGGGAGCCATAATGGAATGGAGATTTTGCCATGTCTATCATACTTGCCTCCGCCTCGCCGAGACGGAAGGAGCTTTTAAATATGCTCGGCGTACAGGATCTGAAAATTGTCCCCGCCGTCGGAGAGGAGAAGGCCGCTGAGGGACTTGCGCCCGACGCGCTGGTGATCACGCTCGCCTCCCGCAAGGCGCGGGAGGTTGCCGCCCAATCTGCGCCCGGAGACGTCGTGATCGCCGCCGACACCATCGTGTGGCACCGGGGCAGGGTCTTCGGCAAACCCCACAGCGAGGACGAGGCCGCCCGTATGCTGCGGGAGCTCTCCGGGGACCGGCACGAGGTCTACACCGGTGTCGCCGTCATCAAAGACGGACGGGAGCTTTTGGAGGCGGAGCACAGCTTTGTCCGCTTCCGCATGCTGAGTGACGCGGAGATCGCGGCCTATATCGCCACCGGCGAGCCCATGGACAAGGCCGGGGCCTACGGCATCCAGGGCCGGGCCTCCCTGTTCGTTGAAGGGATCGACGGCGACTTCTTTAATGTGATGGGTCTGCCGCTGTGCAGACTCGGACTCATGCTGAAAGAGCTGGGGGTTGAGCTTCTTTGAAGGAATATCTGCGGAAAAACGGCATACGGGTCGGCATGAACGTGTCCGGTATTCTCAAGGCCCCGATCCAGAAGGTGCTGAGCTCCGCCGTCAACTGGTTTGACAGTATGTACGGCTACTTATATGAATATGACTCACTGATGGCGGAGAACGAATCTCTGCGCTCACAGCTGGCCGACGCACAGAAATCCGCCCGCGACGGCATCGAGGCCAGCGAGGAGAACAACCGCCTGCGCAAGCTCCTGGATCTGCGCGAGAAGCACACCGACTATGTGATGGAGTCCTGCAAGGTGGTGCTCTGGTCCAGCTCCAACTGGTCCAGCGCCTTCACGATCTCCAAGGGCTCCACCAGCGGGATCGAGCTGGGCGACGCCGTCATCACGGAATACGGCGCGGTCGTCGGTCAGATCACGGAGCTGGGCAGCACCTGGGCCACGGTCTCGACCGTCATCGACGTGGACATGTCCGTCGGCGCTTTCGTCGGCGCGACGGGCCGCCGTGCAGACCGAGGCCGGCGGCCAGATCGAATACGGCATTGTAGAGCCGCAGGCCAACCTCGATTCGCTGGTGCAGGTCTTCGTTATAAAGAGCTTTACTGTTGTGGAGTGAGCCGTGGGAGAATTTTTTGAAAAAATCGACCTGAACAAGGTTCTGCGCTATCTTGTGTTCATGTTTCTGTGTCTGATGGCGCAGAACATGGTGTTCGGCCACATACGCCCATTCGGCGTCCGGCCCATGCTGCTGCCCGCGGTGGCGGCGGCGGTCGGCATGTTTGAGGGGGCAACCTGGGGGCCGCTGTTCAGCCTGCTGATGGGCTACTTTGCGGACATGAGCTTTGTGGAGCACCGGGTGTTCTTCCTCCTCCTCCTGCCCGCGCTGAGCCTGTTCTCGGCCTTCATGTCCCAGTTTTTCATCAACCGCCGTTTCTTTGCCTTCATGGGCGTGGCGTTTTTAGCGGAGCTGATTACGGCGCTCATGCAGATGCTCAAGACCCTTGCGGGAGACGCGTGGAGCACCGACATGCTGGTCGTCGTCGCGCTCCAGACCGCGCTCTCCATGCCCCCCGCCGCGCTGGCATACTTTTTGCCGGAACGCTGGAGCAGGGAATAAGTCTCCGCCGCTTGCCTCCCCCGGCCGCTTGCGGCGATTGGGGGAGGGGGACCGCTTCAGCGGTGGAAGGGGGTTCCCCCGCTCTCTTTGGGCGCTCAAAACAATGAGCCTTGACTCCCTCAGTCACGACGCTCGCGTGGGATCGCGCCGCGACAGCTCCCTCAGAGAGGGAGCCTTATTAAGAAAGGATATCCTATGAACAGCAGACTCATCGACCCGAGGCGGGTGGCGGCGCTGGCGGCACTGGCGGCGCTGCTGCTGAGCGTGTATCTGTACTTTCTCTATCAGCTCCAGATCGTGGAGGGCGACAAGTACTACAACCGCGCAAACGAGCTGACCAAGACCACGCGCACCGTCACCGCGGCGAGGGGCAACATCCTCGACCGCTACGGCCGCGTGCTGGTCTCGAACGCCGAGTGCTACAACCTCAAAATCGATACCGACAAGCTCTTCGCAAACGACGACCCCAACGCCGTCATTCTGGAGCTCGTGTCCATGGTGCGCTCCTACGGCGACGAATACACGGACGATCTGCCCATCACCATGGAACCGCCCTTTGAGTACGACCCGAACATGACCGCCATCCAGCGCACCATGCTGGAGGCGTACTATGTGCGCCAGGGCCTTGACCCCAAGTGCACGGCGGTGGAGCTCATGAGCTACATGCGCACGCGCTATAACATCGACAACAGCTACTCCGCCGCCGAGATGCGCCTGATCGCGGGCGTGCGCTACTCCATCAACGTCCGCTATGCCATCAACACCGCCGACTATGTCTTCGTCGAGGACGCGAGCATGAACCTCATCTCCTCCATCATGGAGAACAAGCTGGTCGGCATTGAGGTCAAGCGCGCCTATATCCGCCAGTACTCCACCGACTACGCCGCCCACATTCTCGGCTATGTCGGCCTCATGACCCAGGAGGAGTTTGAGAAATACTCTCTGCTGGACTACTCCACCGACGCCATGGTCGGCAAGGACGGCATCGAGTACGCCTTTGAAAACTATCTCCACGGTCAGGACGGTGAGGTGGAGGAGACGCGAAACGCCCAGGGCACCATCCTCGCCACGGTCTACACCAAAGACCCCGTGCCCGGCAACCATATCTATCTCACCATCGACAGCGTCTTGCAGGAGCAGACCGAGCGCATTTTGGGCAACGGCGTGGAAATTTTGAAAAAGAACATCGCCCAGAAGCGCGCAGAGGGCACTGCGCGCGGCGACTACAATGTCGACCTCAAGGACAACATCACCGGAGCCTCCGCCGTGGTGGTGAACGTGAAGGACGGCTCGCCCCTCGCCCTCGCGAGCTGGCCGACCTACAACGTCGCCCGCATCATCGAGGACTATCAGGATCTGCTGGTCGCGGAAAACGCCCCGCTCTTTAACCGCGCCCTGCTCGGCACCTACGCCCCCGGCTCCACCTTCAAGCCCTGCACCGCGATCGCGGGTCTGACCAAGGGCATCATCAACACCGAGAAGAAGGTCAAGTGCCAGGGCGTGTACACAAGGTACGCAGCCGAAGGCTACGCCCCTGAGTGCTGGATTTGGAACGCCAACAAGAAAGAGCATCTGACCCACCCGGAGGAAAATGTCACCACCGCGATCCGCGACTCGTGCAACTACTTCTTCTACACCGTCGGCAATGACCTCGGCGTCGACGACATGGGCGAGTTTGCCGCGGCCTTCGGGCTCGGGCAATTTTCGGGCATTGAGCTGGTGGAGGCCAAGGGCAACATGTCCAACCGTGCCAACCACCAGGACTACGCGGGCTCCGAGTGGCGTATCGGCGACACGCTGCAGGCCGCCATCGGGCAGTCCGACTCCGTGTTTACGCCCATCCAGATGGCCGAGTACTGCGCCACGGTCGCCAACGGCGGCACGCGCCACTCCGCCTCCATCATCAAGACCATCCGCAACTTCGACTACAGTGAAAAGCTCTACGAGCGCGAGGGCAAGATCATGTCCACCGTTGAGACCGCGCAGTATAACTGGGACGCCGTGCACGAGGGGATGTGGCTGGTGCTTAACGACTACACCAACGAGACCAACGCCAACATCTGGGTTCCCTGCGCCTGGCGCTGCGCCGGCAAGACCGGAACCGCCCAGAAGGGCGAGGGCATTCAGAACGACGGCATCTTCATGTGCTACGGCCCGTACAAAGACCCCGAGGTCGCCATCTTCGTCGTGGTCGAGCGCGGCGGCGCCGGTGCGGATGTGCAGTTTATCGCCCGCCAGATTATGGACGCCTACATCACGATCCGCGGCTACAGCGATACCTCCGAACCGGAGATGACGCTGCTGAAATGAGTTTGGCGCGTGAAGAGCGGCGCTGCGGCGTCCCTTTCGCGGGCAATGAAATACGGCCACGAAGCGGCACTCTGAATTCAAACTCCAAACCGCCGAAAATCTCTCACAAAATTTTCTCAGTATTTCAAAATTTCTATTGCACTTTTCACAAAAGGCGTTTATAATAAAGCGATTTTAGAGTGTATGAGAAATGGAGTATACGGATGAACATTGC
Source organism: Oscillospiraceae bacterium (assembly GCA_902785905.1). Taxonomy (GTDB): domain Bacteria; phylum Bacillota; class Clostridia; order Oscillospirales; family Oscillospiraceae; genus Limivicinus. Next base: position 13,323 of record CADAAM010000036.1, read on the forward strand.
TTTGATGGCACACGACAGAAAAAAAGAGCTGATGGTGCAGTTCTGCATCGCCTACTGCGGCATCCTGGCGGAGCATTCCCTCTGCGCGACCCACGTCACGGGAAAGCTCGTTGCCGAGGCCACGGGGCTCCCCATCACGCTCTACCTTCACGCCGACCAGGGCGGGTCCCAGCAGATTGGGGCGCGTATTTCCTTCAATGAGATCGACCTGGTTCTTTTCTTCTGCGACCCCTCGAACCCCAAGGGTTTTGACGACATCAACAAGATCGAGCGCCTGTGCGACCAGTATCAGATCCCCTTCGCCACCAACGCCGCCACGGCTGAGGTACTGGTGCAGGGTCTGCGCCGCGGCGATCTCGACTGGCGCAACATCGTCAACCCCCAGAAGAGGTAAGGGGTTTTATACAGGAACAACAGTGAATAACGGACGGCTGCGCCGCACCGGCACAGTCGCTGTTATTCACGTTCATTTTTTCATAAGCCTCCCCTGAAAGGAGGAGGCACCCGAAGGGCGGAGGGGTTTCCGCGAGACGAACAGGCCCCTCAGTCACCGGTGTGCACACCGGTGGCTGCTCCCCTTACATGGGAGCCGATAAGGAAAGGATTGTAATTATGGCAAAGGTATCCCCCCGGACGCTGTCCGGCTTCATGGAGCTGCTGCCCGCGCAGCAGATGAAAATGGAGCGCATGATGCAGATTCTCCGCGACAGCTACGCCCGTTACGGCTTCACCCCGCTGGACACTCCGATCATCGAGTCGGCGGAGGTTCTGCTCGCCAAGGGCGGCGGCGAGACGGAGAAGCAGATCTACCGCTTTCAGAAGGGCGACAGCGACCTCGCCCTGCGCTTTGACCTGACCGTCCCGCTGGCCAAGTATGTTGCCCAGCACTACGGCGAGCTGGCTTTCCCCTTCCGCCGCTATCAGATCGGCAAAGTCTACCGCGGCGAACGCGCCCAACGCGGCCGTTTCCGCGAGTTCTATCAGGCCGACATCGACGTGATCGGCGACGGCAAGCTCGACATTCTCAACGAGGCCGAGGTCCCCGCCATCATCTACGACACCTTCCACGCCCTCGGGCTCTCGCGCTTCAAGATCCGCGTCAACAACCGCAAGCTCCTGAACGGCTTCTACGCCATGAACGGCATGAGCGAGAAGGCCGGGGAGATCATGCGCACAGTGGACAAGCTGGACAAAATCGGTGCGGAGAAGGTCAAGCAGCTTTTGATCGACGAGGTGAAGATGCTGCCCTGCAAGGCGGAAAACGTCCTCGACTTCATGGCCATCTGCGGCACGAACGCAGAGGTCATTGAGGCCCTCGAGCGCTACCGCGGCATGGACGCGACCTTCGATCAGGGTCTTGACGAGCTCATCACCGTGACGAAGTACCTGCGCGACTTCGGCGTGCCGGAGGAAAACTTCGCCGTCGACCTCACCATCGCGCGCGGCCTCGACTACTACACCGGCACGGTGTACGAGACCGAGATGTGCGACCACCCCGAGATCGGCTCCGTCTGCTCCGGCGGGCGCTACGACAATCTGGCCGAGTACTACACGGACAAGCAGCTTCCCGGCGTGGGCATCTCCATCGGCCTGACGAGGCTTTTCTATGTTCTCAATGAGCAGGGGCTTTTGTCCGACGAGCTGGTCACGGCCCCCTGCGACGCGCTGGTGCTGCCGATGACGGAGGAGCTGGGCTTCGCCGTCGCCGCCGCCACCGCGCTGCGCAAAGCGGGGCTGCGTGTGCAGCTCTACGGCGAGAAGAAAAAGTTCAAGGCCAAGATGAGCTACGCCGACAAGATCGGCGTGCCCTTCGCGGTCTTCATCGGCGAGGACGAGATGAACGAGGGCGTGCTGTCAGTCAAGGACATGCGCTCCGGCGAGCAGGTCAAGCTCAGTCCGGACGAGGCCGCCGCATATATGGCAAGGCGAATCGCCGTGCTCAACAGCGGAAGCGTAATTAAAGAGTGAAGAGTGGAGAGTGAAGTTAAGGTGTCGCTTCGCGACAATTTAAAATCATCCGTAAAGCGGATACCACAACTCCACACTCCGCACTTATGCTGTAAAACGTCAAATCATATAGAAGAAGGTTGGTATACATGACACAGTCCCGCACCCATACCTGCAACGAGCTGCGCATTGAGAACGTCGGCCAGAAGGTCAAGATCGTCGGCTGGATGGAGAACGTCCGCGAGGTCGGCCAGAACTTTGCCTTCGTCGTCGTGCGCGATTTCTACGGCACGACTCAGGTCGTCATCGAAAACGAAGAGATGATGCGCGTCGTCAAGGGCATCAATAAGGAATCCACCATCTCCGTCGAGGGTGTCGTGCGCGAGCGCGACAGCAAAAACCCCAAGCTGCCCACCGGCGACATTGAGGTTGTGCCCGAGAAGATCGAAATTCTCGGCCGCTGCCGCTATAACGAGCTGCCCTTTGAGATCAACCGCAGCCGCGACGCCGACGAGACGCAGCGCCTCAAGTACCGCTATCTCGATTTGAGAAACCCCGCGGTCAAGAAGAACATCATCCTGCGCTGCAATGTCATCGCGGCCCTGCGCCAGGCCATGCTGGAGCACGGCTTTCTGGAGATCACCACACCCATCCTCACAGCCTCCAGCCCCGAGGGCGCGCGCGACTATCTGGTTCCTGCCCGCAAGCACCCCGGCAAGTTCTACGCCCTGCCCCAGGCTCCGCAGCAGTTCAAGCAGCTGCTGATGACCTCCGGCTTCGACCGCTACTTTCAGATCGCCCCCTGCTTCCGTGACGAGGACGCGCGCGGCGACCGCTCCCCCGGCGAGTTCTACCAGCTCGACATGGAGATGGCCTTCGCCTCCCAGGACGACGTGTTTGCCGTGCTCGAGGACGTGCTGCCTCCGATCTTTGCCAAATTCGGCACCTACGACATCGCCTCCGCCGCCCCCTTCAAGCGCATCCCCTACCTCGAGTCCATGGAGACCTACGGCTCCGACAAGCCCGACCTCCGTATTGACCTTGTGCTGCAGGATATGACCGCGCTTGTCAAGGGCAGCGAGTTTGCCCCCTTTGCCGAGGGCAACACCGTCAAGGCCATCGTCGTCTCCGGCTGCGATCTGACGAGAAAGCAGATCGACAAGCTCTGCGCCGACGTGGAAGTTCAGGCGGGCGCGAAGCCCTACTGGTTCCGCCTCGATGAGAAGGGCGAGCTGGTCGGCGGCGTGTCCAAGTTCCTGGCCGACCGCAAGGATGCGGTGGTTGAGGCCCTGGGCATCACCCCGGGCTGCCTTGTCGGCGTCGCCGCGGGCAAGCACGACCAGGCCCTCAAGACCGCGGGCGTCATGCGCAAGATGCTGGGCGCGGCGGTCCCCGGCCACATGGACAAAGAGCGCTACGAGTTCTGCTGGATCGTCGACTTCCCGATGTACGAGATCGGTGAGGAGTCCGGCGAGCTGGAATTCTGCCACAACCCGTTCTCCATGCCCGCGGGCGGCCTCGATATTCTGCTCAAGGCCGAGCGCGGCGAGGTCGACCCCCTCACCATCACCGCCGACCAGTACGACCTGGTCTGCAACGGCGTGGAGCTGAGCTCCGGCGCGGTGAGAAACCACGACCCCGAAATCATGATCAAGGCCTTCGAGATGGTGAGACTCGGCGAGGAGGACGTCAAGAAGAAGTTCCCCGCCATGTACAACGCCTTCTGCTACGGCGCGCCCCCGCACGCCGGCATCGCCCCGGGCGTGGACCGCATGGTCATGCTCCTGGCCGGCGAAGACTCCATCCGCGAGGTCATCCCCTTCCCGATGAACAAGAACGCCCAGGATATCCTGATGGGCGCGCCCAGCGAGGTCACGCAGAAGCAGCTTGATGAGCTGCATATCGCCGTGGTGGGCGAGGTCGAGGAAGAGTAAATTCTTGGCTCCCCCTTTGGGGGAGCTGTCATCGCCGCTTGCGGCGATGACTGAGAGGGTGTACGTTGACGCACAACCCTCTCCGCCCCAGTGTGCGCACTGAGGCACCTCCCCCAGAGGGGGGGGAGGCAAGCGCTGCCATCCCCATAACGAAAATACGTGCGGCGAATCCGTTGGTTTTTCCAAATTCGCCGCACATTTTATAGGAATTTGCTGCTTTTCCCGTCTCGCCGAGGAGAGTAGCCTGTCTCTGCGAAAAAATACAATCGTCGCGAAGCGACATCGTAACTCCACACTTTGCTCTTCACACTCCACACTCTCAAAGGAGGGTTCCCCCATGTTTTCATCCGTCATCAGTCTCGGCGTGAGCGGGATCGGCGGTTATCTCGTGTCGGTGGAGGTCAACATCTCCAACGGAATGCCGCATTTTGACATCGTCGGTCTGCCGGACACAGCGGTCAAGGAGGCCCGGGAGCGGGTCTATGCCGCCGTGAAGAACAACGGCTTCCGCTTCACCGCGAGCAGGCTCACGGTGAACCTCGCCCCGGCAGACAAGAAGAAGACCGGCACGGTCTACGATCTGCCGATTCTGGTAGGCATTCTCGCCGCCTCCGGGGACCTCCAAAAGCCCAAGCCCGACACGGCCTTCATCGGCGAGCTCAGCCTGACCGGCGAGCTGCGGCCGGTAAGAGGCGCGCTGCCCATGGCTCTCGCCGCCGAAAGAGAGGGTTTACGTCGTCTCTTCGTTCCGGCCGAGAACGCCGCCGAGGCCTCTTTCGCCGAGGGCCTGGAGGTCTACGGCGTGAAGGACGTGCGCCAGCTTGTGCGTCATCTGCGCGGCGAGGAAACGATAACACCGACACCCGCGCCAAATCTTAAGACAGACGCCCCGGCTCTGCTGGACTTTGCCGATGTGAAGGGCCAGGAGAACGTCAAGCGCGCCTTTGAGATCGCGGCGGCGGGCGGCCATAATATATTAATCGTAGGCCCTCCGGGCGCGGGCAAATCCATGCTCGCAAAAAGACTCCCCGGTATTCTGCCCGACATGAGCCGGGAGGAGATCATCGAAGCCACCGAAATCTGGTCGGTCGCGGGGCTTACGAGTGACGAGCACCCCATTGTCGCGGCGCGGCCCTTCCGCTCCCCGCACCATACGGTGTCGGCGGCGGGCCTTGCGGGCGGCGGCGCGGTGCCGAGACCGGGGGAGATCAGCCTTGCCCACAACGGCGTGCTGTTTCTGGACGAGCTGCCGGAGTTTCGCTCCGACGCGCTGGAAGTTCTGCGCCAGCCCCTGGAGGACGGGATCGTGACGGTCTCGCGCGTGGCGGGATCGGTGAGCTTTCCGAGCCGTTTCATGCTGGTGTGCGCGATGAACCCCTGCAAGTGCGGCTGGTACGGCCACCCCTCCGGGCGCTGCAAGTGCTCCGAGCAGGAGGTGCACCGCTATCACGCGCGCATCTCCGGACCGCTGCTGGACCGCATTGACCTGATCGTGGAGGTTCCGGCGCTGGACTATGAGGAGCTGCGGCGCAGGGCCCCGGCAGAGAGCTCGGCACTTGTGCGCGAGCGGGTCAACACCGCGAGAGAGCGCCAACGCGAGCGCTTTTCCGACCGTGCCATGTGCAACGCCCGCATGCAGGCGAAGGAGCTGCGCGCCTGCTGCGCCCTGGACGCCGAGTGCGACGCGCTGATGAAGGCGGCCTTTGAGACGATGAACCTCTCGGCGAGAAGCTATGACCGCATTCTCCGCGTGGCGCGCAGCATTGCCGACCTTGAGGGCGCCGAGACGATCCGCCCGGAGCACCTCGCCGAGGCGATACAATACAGAACTTACGAGCTGAGAAGATAACCCCTCTCAATCACCGGTGTGCGCACCGGTGACTGCTCCCCCCCAAAGAAGGGGGCCAAGTCTTGCCTTGCGAAAAGAGAGCCATATTGGGAACAGGAGAACCACCATGTCAATCAAACTCATCGCCTTCGACCTCGACGGGACTTTTCTCGACGATAAAAAGAACATACCTCCCGAAAATCTGCGCGCGCTGGAAGCGGCCGCCGCGAAGGGCGTTTACATTGTCCCCGCCACAGGGCGGATTTACAAGGGCATCCCCGAAGCCATCCGGGGGCTTCCCTTCATGCGCTGGTACATTACGGTCAACGGCTCGTATGTCTATGACGCCGTGGAGGACCGCGCCGCCGCAAGGGCTGAGATACCCCTTGAACGGGCCATCGAGTTCTACGAATACTGCGACACCCTGGGGCTTCTCTACGACTGCTATCAGGACAACTGGGGCTTTATGGGCAAGGAAATGCTGGCTGAGGCCTCCCGCGTGATCCCCGATCCCGGCATCCGAAAGCTGATCGTGACTCTGCGCACGCCCGTGCCGGAGCTCAAACAGTACCTGCGCGAAAAAGGGGAGAACCTGCAGAAACTGCAGCTCTACTTCACCGACATGGAGCTGCGCGCGCGTATGCTCCGTGAGCTGCCGGCGCGCTTTCCGGACATGAGCGTCTCGAGCTCGGTCCCCTTCAACATTGAGATCAACGCCAAGACCGCCACGAAAGGCCACGCGCTGGAAACCCTGTGCGGCCTGCTGGGCCTCGACCGCAGCGAGTCCATGGCCCTCGGCGACGGAACCAACGACCTCGACATGCTCGTCCGGGCCAGCGTGGGCGTCGCGATGGCAAATGCCGACCCCAAGCTGCTGGACGCGGCGGACTATGTGACCGGCAGCAACAACGACGCGGGCTTTGCGAAAGCGATCGAAAAGTTTGTGCTGGAGTGAAGCGTAAGAGTGCGAAGAGTGAAGAGTGGAGAGTAAAGTTATGGTATCCCCGTCGGGGATAATTAAAAATACAGTCGCGCAGCGACACCTTGATTCTACTCTCCACTCTCCTAACTCCACACTCAAAATTTTAACTTCATCAAAGCAAAAAACATGAAAAACTGATAAAATAATGCTTGACCTCTCTTCACGGCTATGGTATAGTATGTGTTACCTGTCGGACGAGAGGTTTTCTTTTTGCGCGCCTTTTTTTACGGACGCCTAAAGGAGCGCCGTCCGTCCAAACACAGGGAGGCAATGCCCGCCCTTCGCTGGGCCGGGTAAATAAAATAGGAGGTGCCGAAAGAATGGCTGCAGGCGCAAGAGTTAAAATTACACTCAGATGCGATGAATGCAAGCAGAGGAACTACAACACGGTCAAGAACAAGAAGAATACTTCCGACCGTTTGGAGCGCAGCAAGTATTGCCCCTTCTGCAGAAAGCACACCAAGCATGTCGAGACCAAGTGAAGAAAAGAAAACGAACGCCGCTCCCGCGAAGGCCGTCACCGCCGTTAAGAAAGACGAGACCGAGCTGGGCTTCTTCCAGAAAGTCGGCAAGTGGTTCCGCGAGATGAAGAGCGAGCTGAAGAAGGTCGTGTGGCCCACGCCCAAGGCCCTTCGCAACAACACGCTCGTCTCCCTCGGTATGATGGTCGCTTCCGCGATTGTGATCTGGGGCTTTGATGAATTCTCCCAGATGGTAGTCAGGCTCATCTTCCGTTTGGCTTGATAGAGATGGCTGAAGAGGCGAAATGGTACGTTGTTCATACCTATTCCGGGTATGAAAACGCAGTTGCCGCCGCGGTGATGAAGGCGGCGGAGAACCGCAGGATGACGGATCTGATCCATGAGGTCAACATCCCCATGGAGACCGTGACTGAAATCACGGAGTCCGGCGAGCAGAAAACCGTTGAGCGCAAGGTCTTCCCCGGCTATGTGCTGGTGAAGATGATCCTCACGGACGACAGCTGGCATCTGATCCACAATGTCCGCGGTGCAACAGGCTTCGTCGGGTCTGACGGCAAGGCCGTCCCCCTTACGGAGCAGGAGATTTACGATCTGGGCGTCGAGCGCAAGGAGATCGTCGTCGGCTACGCGGTCGGCGATGAGGTCAAGGTCACAGACGGACCGCTGGCCGGCTTCTTTGGTATTGTCGACGAGCTGGAGCCCGAAAAGGATCGGGTCCGCGTCGTGGTCTCCATGTTCGGCCGCGAGACTCCGGTTGATCTGGAGCTCGATCAGGTCGAAGTTGTCAAAGAGTAAAAAATACTTGCAACGCTTTTGGCCGCACACATGCAAATCCGTTTTTGGGGCAGCTTTGCCGCCGCAAAAACACCCTGAGGCGAGCTGTGCGAGCCCTCGCGCCGACCAACCGCAGCGTCTCACGCAAGCGGAGGGCGATAAGCGCGAGCAACATCGATTCAAAATCGAATTTTGAATCGAAATTATGAAGAAAGAGGTGCTTTCCAAGTGGCACAGAAAGTAGTTGGATACGTAAGATTCCAGGTTCCTGCCGGCAAAGCGACTCCGGCACCCCCCGTCGGCCCCGCCCTGGGCCAGTACGGCGTCAACATCGGTCAGTTCACCAAGGACTTTAATGAGCGCACCAAGGGCGACATGGGTCTGATGATCCCCGTCGTCATCACCGTGTACTCCGACCGCAGCTTCACCTTCGTCTGCAAGACCCCTCCTGCCGCCCTTCTCATTAAGAAGGCCTGCGGCATCGACACCGCCTCCGGCGTGCCCCAGAGAGACAAGGTCGCGACCATCAGCAAGGAAGACGTCCGCAAGATCGCCGAGCAGAAAATGCCCGACCTCAACTGCACGGACATCGACTCCGCCATCAGCATGATCGCAGCATGATCGCAGGCACCTGCCGTTCCATGGGCGTCATCGTCGGCGAGTGATCGAATACGTGGGAGGATAACCGCTTCCTCGGAAGCAGTAAGAAAAAATCCGACTCAACCACATTTTTAGGAGGAAAACAAATTGTTTAGAGGTAAAAATTATAAAGAGAGCGCAAAGCTCATTGATAAGCAGAATCTGTATGACCCCATGGACGCGCTGAACCTGGTCTGCCAGGCCAGCAAGGCCAAGTTCGACGAGACCGTCGAGCTGCACCTCAAGCTCGGTGTTGACGGCCGTCACGCCGACCAGCAGGTCCGCGGCGCCATCGTCCTGCCCAACGGCACCGGCAAGACCGTGCGCGTGCTGGTCTTCTGCCCGCCCGAGCAGGTGGAAGAGGCCCTTGCAGCCGGCGCCGACTATGCCGGCGGCATGGAGTACGTCGAGAAGATCCAGAAGGAGAACTGGTTCGAGTTCGATACCGTTATCGCCAACCCCAAGATGATGGGCACCGTCGGCCGTCTCGGTAAGATCCTCGGCCCGAAGGGTCTCATGCCTTCCCCCAAGGCCGGCACCGTCACCCCGAATGTCGCCCAGGCCGTCAAGGAAGCCAAGGCCGGTAAGGTTGAGTACCGTCTGGACAAGACCAACATCATCCACTGCCCCATCGGCAAGGTCAGCTTTGGCGCTGAGAAGCTGTACGAGAACTACGCTGCGCTGGTTGCAGCCGTCATCAAGGCCAAGCCCGCCGCTGCGAAGGGCCAGTACATCCGCTCCTGCGTCACCGCCTCCACCATGGGCCCCGGCGTCAAGATCAACGCTCAGAAGCAGCTGTAATTGAACAGAAGCAAAAATCGCCCCGGATCGTTGCGATCCGGGGCGATTTTTTCTTTCCCGCCCCCCTGGGGGTAACGGGAGTCAACACCGCCACCGCCGATTACGGCGGCGACGGTGTTGGTTTTCATACTGGTCTCCCATAAAACGGCTTAAAGCCGTTTTATAGCGCCAAAGGCGCGTCGGAGACCTATGAGACGTGTTTTGTGCCCAAGGGCACAATTTTCGTTAAAACGAGCCGTTTTAACGAAAAACAGTATCAATTGCAGATTACACCTTGAAATTGACAGCGGTGTCACCCTGGGCGTCGACGCCGAACTCGTAGTCCTTGCCGGGGAGGATCGCGTTGAGCAGGATACCCACGATAGAGGCCACGGCGAGGCCGGAGAGGGAGACGATGCCGATCTGGATGGAGCCCGCATAGTTGATGCCGATGGCGAGCACCAGGATCAGGGCGGCGATGATGACGTTGCGGGTGTTGGTGAAGTCGACCTTGTTCTCCACGACGTTGCGCACGCCGACCGCAGAGATCATACCGTAGAGGATGAGGCTCACGCCGCCGATGGTCGCGCCGGGCATGGCGGAGACGAGGGCCGCAAACTTCGGGCAGAAGGAGAAGATGATCGCGAAGACAGCGGCGAGGCGGATGACACGGGGGTCATAGACCTTGCTCAGGGCCAGAACGCCGGTGTTCTCACCGTAAGTGGTGTTTGCGGGGGCGCCGAAGAGAGCCGCCAGAGAGGTGGCCAGGCCGTCTCCCAGGAGGGTGCGGTGCAGGCCGGGGTCGACAAGGTAGTTCTGCTCGCAGGTGGAGGAGATGGCGCAGACGTCGCCGATATGCTCAACCATGGTGGCGAGGGACAGGGGTACGATGGTGAGGATGGCGGAGGTCAGCAGCGCGCCGTCGATCTTGCCGGAGCCCAGCAGGCCGAAGACCGTACGGTTCCAATAGATGGGCAGGCCGAACCACTTGGCGGAGGCCACGGCGGAGGCCACGTTCGCGCGGGCGGCGGGGTCGACGATCACAGCGAAGAGGTAGGACACCACAACGCCCAGCAGGATCGGGATGATCTTGATCATGCCTTTGCCGTACATATTCGCGCCGATGACAACGACGATGGCGACGATGGCGATCAGCCAGTTGGAGGAGCAGTTGTTGATGGCGGAAGAACTCAGGTTCAGGCCGATAGCGATGATGATGGGGCCGGTGACGATGGGCGGGAAGAAGCGCATGACCTTCTTGATGCCGTAGACCTTGAACAGCGCCGAGAGGACCGCGTACATGACACCGACGCAGGCCACACCGAAGCAGGCGTAGACCAGCAGCTCAGCCTCCCCGTTGGGGGCGATGGCGGCGTAGCCGGGGATGAAAGCGAAGGAGGAGCCCAGAAAGGCCGGAACCTTTTTCTTGGTCAGGAAGTGGAACAGGAGCGTGCCGAGACCCGCAAACAGAAGGGTCGTCGCGACGTCAAGGCCGGTCAGGGCAGGGACCAGCACGGTCGCGCCGAACATGGCGAACATGTGCTGCAGTCCCAGAACGATCATCCTGGAGGTACCGAGCGCCCGTGCGTCATACACGGGGCCGTCGATGGTTTTCTTGTTGTTCATTCAATTTCCCTCTCTCTGTAGTTTTTTAATTGAAATCTATCGCAATCGGCGTATGCCGAAATGCAAACGTGAGCGGAGTGTTGAGAGTGGAGAGTGGAGTTATGATGTCGCTTTGCGGCGATTCTAATCATCCCCGAAGGGGATATATTAACTTCACTCTTCACACTATAGCTCCATCAGCCACACGCCGGTCTCTCCGTCAAACTCGGGGAGGCGGACCTCAATGAGCTCCGTGCGGGAGCTTGGAACATTTTTGCCCACATAATCGGGACGTATGGGGAGCTCGCGGTGGCCGCGGTCGATCAGGACGGCGAGCTGTATGGTGCGCGGACGTCCGCAGGAGAAAATCGCCTCGATCGCGGCGCGCACCGTGCGCCCGGTGTAGATCACGTCGTCCACCAGCACCACGTCGCGCCCCGTTACAACGAAGGGCAGCTCCGTGCGGCGGACGGCGGGCAAGTCGTTTTCATGGCTGAGATCATCCCGGTAAAAGCGGATGTCGATGCTGCCGACGGGGACCTCCGCGCTCTCGATGCGGCGGATGTTGTCGCGGATGCGCTCGGCGATCGGGCCGCCGCGCCGACGAATGCCCACCAGTACCAGGTTATCCGCCCCCTTATTCTTCTCCACGATCTCATGGGAGATACGCATCAGCGCCCGCGGGAGCGCCGCTTCGTCCATGAGCTGGGCCTTCTGTCTCATCTTGCAGCCTCCTCAGGAAAAAGAAAAATCTTGCCGGTCACGGCAAGACAGCATAAGCAGGCCGCCCAAAAGCAGCCTGTGATATGACGATCTTGCCGGTCTCTCTGTACCACGCTTAAAAATCCTTTGTTCGCCTGTGAGTATAACGGGGGAGACATCAAAATGCAAGAGGGAAACTGTTTTTCGGATGGACTATAGAATTTGCACAGAAGCGCAAATCCAGTTTTGTGCAGCATTTCCGTTTTTCTTGACGAAGCCTCGCTGAGGTGCTACCCTGTAGGAGTGGAACTAATGAGACTCTCTGTGCGTCATAAAGAATGGAAGACGGTGCATAATCCGGGTTTGATCTCTCAGATTCCGGTTGCGCGCACCGGCGACAGCCTCCATATTTATTTATCTCAGAAGCGGACACGATAACTCTACACTCCACACTTTTGCAAAGGAGCCCTCCATGAAAAAAAGAATTGCCGCTATACTTGCGCTGTGCATAATCTTCACCCTCGCGGCCTGCGGGAAGACGGCCCCCGAACCCACATCCGCGCCGACGCCCGTGCCGACCGCTGCCCCAGCGCCTGCCCCCGCGCCCACTCCGGACCCGACACCGGTGCAGACGCCGGAGCCCCTGCCCATCCAGCCCGATCTGCCCGCCGTACACGACGAGGCGCTCAACCAGATCTTTGAGGCCGTGCTGGGCGTGTACCCCGGCTCAGCGGGCTCTTCGCTGCGGGCGGCCCGGTGCGCGGCGTGGCTGCTGGACTGGGGCGCGGAGACGAAGCTTACGGACGACGATATTTACTCCGCCGTCGGCTGCTGGCTCGACGAGCAGAACGACGAGCGCCTGCACCTCTTCCTCGAAAGCATTTTGGCGGTTTATGACCGCTGCTACGATCTCCGGGGCGAGTACGCTCAGGACCTTATGTCCGACGCCGGGGTCGAATCCAGCCTCTATCCCTGGAACGACCGCGCCTTCCGCGCCGTGGAGATGGTCATCTATGGCTGCGGACTGAGATAACAAGGATACTTTAAAACCGAAAGAACCGCCCGTTTCGGGCGGTTCTTTCTTTGTATGGGGAATTACTCCACGATATACTTTGTCAGGTCCAGCTCCTCCAGCCCTTCGATATACGTCGCCGGGTGGGCCTCAAAGTAGGCGTCAAGCTGCTCGGTGATGCTCTCCTGGGCTACGCTGCGGCGGGCTTCCAGGGGCGTGCCGGTGGCGGTGGAGAGAAGGCTGTCCGCGCTCAGCGGCAGGCGCATGATCACATGCAGGCCGTAGGAGGTCTGGACGGGCTCGGACACCTCGTAATCGCCCATTGCCTTGATGGCGCTTTCAAACTCCTGGACCATGGTGCCGGGGGTAAAGGTATAGCCGTCGGGGTAGATCTCCTTGCCGGTGTCCTCACAGTACTGCTCCTTGAGCTCGGCAAAGCGTTTGACCAGCTTCTCCGGATCCTCGATGGCACGCAGCTCCTTGACGACGGCCTCGGCCTGCTCGCGCTTTTTGGCGATGGTCTCGGCGTCCAGCTCCTTACCGGTCATGGGGTCGATGGTCATGAAGAGGATGTGGGCGGCGGAGAGATAGCCCTTGGCCTCCAGCGCGTCGATGACCTCCTCCTCCGTGAGCTTCTCGCCAGCCTCACCGTAGAGTTCCTTGAAGAGCTGGGCATAGAGCAGGATGGTCTCGCTGTAGAAGCGGTAGTTGTCCACCGTCATGTGGCTGGTCTCCTCGAGCTTCTTGGCGAGGTCTTCAACCGTCGCGCCCTCGTCACAGATGTCGACAGCTAGGTGCTCGGGCGAAATCTCCGCGAGGGTCTCCGCGTCAAGCTCCACGCCCTTCTCCTTTGCAAAGGCGCGGATGGCGAGGAAGCTCCCGATGGTGTCGTTGGTCTCACTCAGAAGGCCCTCGGCGTAGGTCATGCCGCTGCCGTCTCCCATGGAGCCTTTCCAGTCGGCGGCCACGCCGTAGTAAGCGCCCATCTGGCGGAAGTAGTCCTCGTACTGCAGGCCGTTGGTGCGAATCCATCCGGCATAGTCGCCCCAGTTCACGCTCTCGCCCTCAACGGTGACAGCAGCATCGTCGGCAGGGTGAAGGTCACGGATCGCCTCGTAGTCAAGGGTGTGAACCTCGGGCGGGGCCGGGGTCTCGGCGGGCGCGCTCTCTGCTGCGGGAGCAGAGACGGCGTCAGCGTTGGACGCCTGGGTGCTCTGCACAGGCTTGGACGCCGGCTGCTGGTTGAAGGTGATGACAGCGCCGAACAAGATCAGCACGGCCACCAGGCCGAAGATGAGTTTTTTCATAAGTAAATCTCCTTGGGTTTGAAAATTTCAACAGCGCTATGATAGCACCAATTTATGAACGAAACAACACTTTTTATAGAGCTCCCTACATGAAGGAGGCAATTACGCGCTCCAGTCCCGTACAAAGCGCCGCGCCTCGTCGATGACGCGGGCTTTGTTCTGAATCTTTACGCTGAGACAGGGCTTGGACCCGGCCTCCACGCGGAGGCGTCCCTTGTATTCAGGCGTTGCGTAGAGGGCGGAGACCTTCTCCATATTAAAGTCTGCAACGGTGTAGCGCAGGCAGCCCGCCTTCTGGGAGATATCGGTGATCCCGGCCTTGCCCGCCTCGCCCCTGAGCAGGGCGACGTGGATGAGGGCGTTGACCCCCGGCGGGGTGTCGCCGAAGCGGTCGATGAGCTCGTCGGTCAGATCGTCCGCCTCCTCCTCGGTGCGAATGGCGGCGATGCGGCGGTAGATATCCATACGCTGTTCGGCCGAGGCGATATAGCGTTCGGGGATGTTGGCGGCGACGGCGAGGTCGGCGGAGCAGTCCGCGCGCTGCGGGACCTCGATGCCCCGGGCTTCGAGCACAGCCTCGCTCAGGAGCTTCATATACATGTCATAGCCCACGTCCACCATGTGGCCGGACTGCTCCGCGCCGAGCAGGCTGCCCGCGCCGCGGATCTCCAAATCGCGCATGGCGATCTTCATGCCGGAGCCGAAGGCAGCAAAGTCGCGGATGGCGTTGAGGCGCTTTTCGGCTACCTCCGTCAGCACCTTGTCACGGCGGAAGGTGAGGTAGGCGCTGGCACGCCTGGTCGAGCGGCCGACGCGGCCGCGAATCTGGTGGAGCTGGGCAAGGCCCAGCTTGTCGGCGTCCTCAATGATGAGCGTATTGACGTTCGGAATGTCGATGCCGGTCTCGATGATGGTGGTGCAGACCAGAACCTGGGTCTGGCCCGTGACCACCGAGTCCATCACCTGGGCCAGCATGTTTTTGTCCATCTGCCCATGGGCTACGGCGACGGTGGCGTCCTCCAGCAGATCGCGCAGCTTGATCGCCGTGCGCTCGATGTCCTCGATGCGGTTGTGCAGGTAGTAGACCTGACCGCCGCGCTGGAGCTCGCGCCGGATCGCGTCTGCGATCACGCCCCAGTCATGCTCAAGCACGAAGGTCTGGACCGGCAGGCGGTCCTCCGGCGGCTCCTCGATGTTCGACATGTCGCGGATGCCGGACATGGCCATATTGAGTGTGCGGGGGATCGGCGTCGCGGTCAGGGTCAGCACATCCACGCCCTTGGACAGCTCCTTGATATGCTCCTTGTGCGTCACGCCGAAGCGCTGCTCCTCATCCACGACCAGCAGGCCAAGGTTTTTGAACTTTACGTCCTTGCCCAAAAGCCGGTGTGTACCGATCACAAGGTCGAGCTTGCCGGATTCGAGGTCACGCAGAGTCTTCGTTGCCTGCGCGCCCGCGCCGAGGCGGCTCAAAACCCCAATCTCCACCGGAAAGCCGAAGAATCTTTGCAGGGCGGTCTGGTAGTGCTGCTGGGCCAGGACCGTGGTGGGCACCAGGATCGCAGCCTGCTTGCCGTCCAGCACGCATTTCATAATGGCGCGCAGGGCGACCTCGGTCTTGCCGAAGCCCACGTCTCCGCACAGAAGGCGGTCCATGGGCACGGAGGACTCCATGTCGGCCTTGATTTCGGCCACGCAGCGGAGCTGATCGTCCGTCTCGGTATAGCCGAAGTTTTCCTCAAACTCGCGCTGCCACTCGCTGTCAGGCGAGAAGGCATGGCCGGGCAGGCGCTGGCGCTGGGCGTAGAGCTTGATCAAGCGCTCGGCCATGTCTTTGGCGGAGGCTTTTGCGCGGCTGCGGGTCTTGGCCCAGTCCGCACCGCCCATCTTTGAAAGGCGCACGGGCTTTTCCTCGCCCGCGCCGGTGTACTTCGTCACCATGTCGAGCTGAGTCGCCGGGACATAGAGCGTGTCGCCGCCCGCGTAGTCGAGCTTGATGTAGTCCTTGTCGAAGCCGTCCACCTGCATGCGCACGATGCCCGCGAACTTGCCGATGCCGTGGTTTTCGTGCACCACAAAATCCCCAGGTGAGAGGTCGGCGCAGGAGTTGATGCGCGCTCTGTTTGGCGGCAGCTTCTTGGAAGCTTTCGCCTGCTTGCCCCTTGCGCGCACAAGCTGCGAATCGGTCAGCACCGCGAGTTTGAGGCCCGGATACTCATAGCCCGCCGAGACCGCGCCCACGCCGATGCGGCACTGTCCGGGCCCGGGCAGCTTCTTGAGCACCGGGTCGATCAGGGCGTCGACGCCTTTGTCTTTAAAGAAGTCCTGCAGGGTCCTGGCGCGCCTCTCGTCCCCGGCGAGGACGACGACGCGGTAGCTCTGCTTGAGGTAGGCGGCCACATCCTCGCATGCCGCCTGGGCGGAGCCGCCGTAGCTCGGGAGCTGCTTGGCGGCAAGGCTCGTGAGCGTGCGCGGCGGGACGGGAGAGCGGCCCACGGTAAAGGCGTCCGCCATGTAGAGGGGGAAGTCCGGCAGGGCCTTGAACAGCTTTTCAGCCGAGAGCCGAAAGCCCTCCGCCGTCATGGCGAGCATGGCGCGCTTCTGAAGCTCCGTCACATCCTCCGCAAGCTGCTTTTCAAAGGCCTTTCCCCGCTCGGAGCAGCGCCCCGGCTGGTCGAGGAAGACCAGCGCGTTTTCGGGGATGTAATCAAAACCGCTCGCCTCCTGGTAGAGGATGGGCAGATAGCGGTCCGCGTCGGAGAGAATAACGCCGTTGCCCAGTTTCTCCGCATCGGCACGCATGTTGGACGCGAGCTGCTGGGCGTTTTCGCCGCGGCGGCGTTTGGCGTACGTGTCGGCAAAGCGCGTGATCTCCCGCGCCACCGCCCCGGCCCCGCCGGGTGCGAGACTCGGCAGCGCCTCCACTGCCGGCAGGATGCGGCAGCGGTCGAGGCTGTCCCCGCGGCGCTGGCTCTGCACATCGAAGCGAGCCATGGAGTCGATGTCATCGCCCCAGTACTCCACGCGGACAGGCTCAAGCTCGCCGGGGGAGAAGAAGTCCAGGATACCGCCGCGCCGCGCATACTGGCCGGGGCCCTCCACCTGATCGCAGCGGACATATCCGCAGCGGATCAGAGCGTCCTCAACCTCCTCTGGCGGGTGGTTCCCGCCGTCGGTGATCTCATAGGCCGCGCGGAGCAAAAGCTCCGGCGGGAAGGTCCGCTGCATGAGGCCGGAGACGGAGGCGACGGTGATCTCACTCTCGCCCTTTGCGAGCCTGTAGAGCGCCGCGATACGCTTCTGCTCGGCGGGGCGGGACACGGCCTCTGCGGAGTAGAAGACAAAGTCGCGCATACCGAGGACGGTGATCTCCCTGCCCAACATGGCGGCGAGGTCGCGCCCAAAGCTCTCGGCGGCGGTGTCGTCCGGGCAGATCACGAA
The DNA here is from genome assembly GCA_902785905.1 of Oscillospiraceae bacterium. GTDB lineage: Bacteria > Bacillota > Clostridia > Oscillospirales > Oscillospiraceae > Limivicinus. The sequence continues at coordinate 30,756 of CADAAM010000036.1, forward strand.
GAGCGGGGTCTGTATCTGATTGTACAGCGCCGCTGCGAGGTTTGCCCGGTGCACCGGCGAGAGCCCGGAAATGAGTGCGGGAAGTCCTCCGCTCTCGATCAAAGAGGGGAGGGCGGCGGCTTCCTTGTGGGTGAGTATTTGATTGATGAGTTGTTCCATAGTTTACCTTATGCGAATGAAGTTAGGATTATGCGGGGAATAGAGTGGAGTGTGGATTGCCACGCCAGTGACGCCGGTCACCGGCGTACAATGACAGACTTTAAGATTGCCGCAGCGTTGGTAAGGTTCGCGAAAATGTAGCCCTCTCGTCATTCCAATTCACCATTCTGTCAATGGAGTACGGATTGCCACACCAGTGACGTCGGTCACTGGTTCGCAATGACATAGAAGGTTCGTTTTTTGGTCTTAGGCTGCAAATAGTCTTAGTCTGTCATTTGAATAAGATTTGAACATTCGTGCGGTAATCCTTCTCCTATGGCTCCATCTCCACTTTCTTAATCTCCATCATCCCCCAGAGGGAATTTGAGGACAGGAAGCGCGAATAGAAGTCCGGGAGAATACGGTGAGCGATAGGGGCGATGTCGGCGCGGCCCTGTATGGGCTTGACCAGGAGGTTGGCTTTGACGCCGCGGATGGTATAGTCGCTTTTGATTTCTTCGTAGCCAAAGCGATTGAAGAACTTGCGCAGCTTCCGCAGGCGGTCGGGGTCCGGGTCGGGAAATTCGGTGAGCTCCGCGATGATCCCCTGCGTGTCGGCATAGTGTTTGTTCAGCTCCCGCATGAGCTGGATGCCGAGACCGCGGCCTCGAAACCAGGGCATGACAGCCATGTACTTCAGATCGACATAGCCGTAGAGGTTTTTTGTCAGCATAAGAGCATAGCCCGCGTCCATGAGACTGTCCGTGTCGCGCAGAACCAAAAGCTCAATGCTGCCGTTCAGCATCCCCTTGTGGATGGTGAGGCGGGACAGCAACTCTTCGCTGTCAAAATCGGTCTCCATCAGAGGATAGTAACGCTCCAGATCGCGGTGGCCGACTTTAATTAAACTCAACATAGTGTTGCCTCCTTATCTTGGCTCCCCTGAAAGGGGAGCTGTCGCCGACGTTCACGGCGGCGACTGAGAGGGCTCCGATCGTTGTGCACCCTCTCCGTCATCCGTCTTGCGTGAGACGACGGATGCCACCTCCCCCAAAAGGGGAGGCAAGTTATGTTACAGCTTCTGCGCCGCGCAGAGCTTTGCGTATACGCCGTCTTTTGCGATCAGCTCGTCGTGGGTGCCGTATTCGATGATATGCTCGTTTTCCACCACGGCGATGTGATCCGCGTTTCTCACGGTGGAGAGGCGGTGGGCAATGATGATGCCGGTGCGGCCCCGGCTCAGCTCGTCGAGACTCGCCTGGATGCGCTGTTCGGTCACGGTGTCGAGGGCGGAGGTGGCCTCGTCCAGAATCAGAACCCTCGGATTTTTGAGAAATACCCGCGCAATCGACAGGCGCTGCTTCTGCCCGCCGGAGAGCATGATGCCGCGCTCGCCGATGTAGGAGTCATAGCCGTCCGGCATCTGCATGATCTCGTCATGGATCTGGGCGCGGACGGCGGCCTCCACGATCTCCGCGTCGGTGGCGTCCGGGCGGCCGTAGCGGATGTTCTCGCGGATGGTACCCGCGAACATGAAGACCTCCTGCTGGATGACGCCGATCTGACGGCGGAGACTCGCCTGCGTCACCGCACGCACATCCTCGCCGTCCACCAGCACCGCGCCGCCGGTCACATCGTAAAAGCGGGGGAGAAGACTCACCAGCGTGGTCTTGCCGCCGCCGGAGGGGCCGACCAGCGCAAGGGTCCGGCCCGGCTCGATGCGGAGATTGATGTGTTCCAGAACCGGCACACCGTTTGAATAGGCAAAGCTCACGTCCCGGTACTCCACCTCGCCGCGCACGTCTCCCAGCTCCTTCGCATCCGGCGCGTCGGTAACGGCGGGCTCGGTGTTCATCACTTCCAGAAAGCGCGTGAAGCCCGCCATGCCCTGCATGTAGATTTCACTGAACTGTGTCAGGCGGCGGATGGGATTGATGAAGACGGAGATATACAGAGAGAAGGTGATGAGATCCACATAGTCCATGCTGCCGCCCATGATGAGCAGGCCGCCGACCGCGATGACCACCACCTGCGCAATGCCGGAGGAAAACTCCATGCCGCTCATAAAGCCGGCCATGGCTCGGTAGTACTCGACCTTTGCGCCGCGGAAGAGAGCGTTGGCCGCGTCAAATTTCTCGCTCTCCTTCTCCTCGTTGGCAAAGGCCTTGGCCGTGCGGATGCCGGAGATCGACGACTCGATGGCGGCGTAGATCTCGCCGGTCTTGCGCTTGACCTCGAGGTTGGCCTTTTTCATGCGCACGCGCTGGGCGATGGTAAACCACAGCGTAAGGCCCAGCACCGCGGCCAGGGCCAGGGCGAGGCGCCAGTTGATCGTGAGCATCACGATCATGGAGCCGAAGAAGGTCAGGCCGCAGATCAGCAGGTTTTCCGGTCCGTGGTGGGCAAGCTCCGTCACGTCGAAGAGGTCGGAGGTGATGTGGCTCATCAGGACGCCGGTGCGGTGGTGATCGTAATAAGAGAAGCTCAGGCTCTGCATGTGCTCGAAAATATCGCGCCGCATGTCGGATTCGGTCAGCACGCCGAGGCGGTGGCCGTAGACCGTGATTGTGTACATGAGCGCCGCCTTGAGCACATAGGCCGCCGCCATCAGTGCCATGACCGAAAAGAACGCGCCGTAGAGCTTATCTGGCAGGAGGCGGTACATGGACAGGCGCGAGACATAGGGGAAGATCAGGTCGATCAAAGCGACCGCGACCGAGCAGCCCATATCCAGCGCAAAAAGCCCCCGATGCCGCGCGAGGTACCGCGCGAAAATCTTCAGGGGCGAGGCTTTGTAGTTGATGTTATTTGTCATGGGATCACCCAAATCAAAATATGGCTCCCCTGAAAGGGGAGCTGTCAGCCGTCAGGCTGACTGAGGGGTTAACCCCTCCGCCCCAGTGTGCGCACTGGAGCACCTCCCCTTTCAGTGGAGGCGTTTACACAAATTTCTCCCGCTCTTCAACGGCCATGGCGTCGCAGCGGTTGTTGAACTCGTTGTCGGCGTGGCCCTTGACCCAGTGGTAACGCATCTCGTGCTGGCGCGTCAGGTCTAAAAGCGTTGCCCAGAGGTCGGGGTTGAGGGCGGGCTTTTTGTCGGACTTGACCCAACCCTTCTTGCGCCAGCCCCAGGCCCAGCCCTTTTCCAGCGCGTCGATGACATATTTGGAATCGGAGTACAGCTCGACCGCGCAGCTCTCCTTGAGGGCCAGCAGCGCCTGAATCACGGCGGTCAGCTCCATGCGGTTGTTGGTGGTCATGGCTTCCCCGCCGGAGAGGCACTTCTCGGCGCCGTTATAACGCAGAATCGCCCCCCAGCCTCCCGGCCCGGGGTTTCCGCTGCAAGCGCCGTCGGTGTATATTTCGACTGTTTTCATTGGCATCAAATTAGCTTTATATACCGACGGCGCTTGCGTTCCATGTCCGGCGGTTGCCGTGCAAGCGGCGAGCCGGACGGTTTTCAATCATCGAGGCTGCAAAGCAGCCCTCGCCGTCGGTATAGATTTCGACTGTTTTCATGAAAATTATCCTTATCAATTTGTTTTTGCCACAGCTTTGCCGTGGCAAAAACTCCCTGAGGCGAGCTATGTGAGCCCTCGCGCCGACCAAACGAGGAGCGTCCTCCGTGCGACGAGTGCGATAAGCGCGAGAAATCTCGATTGCGAACGTGTTCGCAATCGAATTAATGGTAGTCCTCCGGGATCTCGAGCCTGGAGTAGCGCTCCTTCATAATCTTATACTCGGCCTTGTCGATGAGACCGGCCTTGAGGTAGCTGTCAAGCTGCTGGATCGGCCTCGTCGCTGTGGCGGAGGATCGCGGAGGGCTGCTTGCCGGCCTTTGGGGTGGGGAAGGGACGGTTAAGTTCCACTGTCTGTTTCTTCGCGCCGTCTTTGTTTGCCGTTTTTTTGTTGGCCAGGGTAGTGATAATCAGGATCGCCGTGACGATTATCATGGTCGCGACCGCGGGGAAGATTACATCCTCGTCCCTGTTGTTGGCCATGGCAAAGGCCATGATGGCCGCAACAATAATCCATGTAATCGCCGCGGTACCCTTGGTGAGCGGCTGTTGGTTTTTCTTGTTGTTTCTCATCGGGACGCCTCCTTCTTTGGTGACGCTTGGCTGTGGCGGTATATTGACGGGGGTCTTCTCTTTTTCACGCGCGATGCGGAAAGTCAGTGACGGGATACCAAGCAGGCAGCTCAGGTTCAGCAAAGCCAGCCCCGCAAAAATGGCCAGCCCGATCACCTGCCCTCGGCTTCTTACCCAAAGGATTTGCAGGCCGCGCTCAAGGCCGCGCGTTTGCAAAAACGCCAGCGTATCCATCAGCAATTCCTTTGGCAACATATAGAGGAAAAACGCGGAGATCACCAGAAAAGCCCAGCAGAGGCTGCGCCGCTCGCGCAGCTTATCTGCTTTGCTTCGTGTTTTTGCGTTCATGCGGCGTACCCCCTTGAATCAGTCTTTACTCTTCGCTCTCGTCCGTCTCGACCGGCTCGGCGTTCTCTTCCGCCGGATTCTTGTCCGTGCACTCGATGGAGATGACGCGGCTGCCCTCGATGAGGCGCATGAGGCGCACGCCCTGGGTGGCGCGGGAGAGAAGGGAGATGTGATCCACCGCCATGCGGATGATGGTGCCGTCGTCCGTGATGACGAGCAGATCCTCATCCCCGGTGACGAGCTTCACGTCCGCAATCAGGCCGGTCTTGTCGGTGCAGTTGTAGTTCTTGATGCCGAGGCCGCCGCGGCCGTGGACCGCGTACTCGCTGAGATCGGTGCGCTTGCCGTAGCCCTTTTCGGTGACGGTCAGCACCTCGCCGCCCTGCTCGCTCGAGCCCGCGCCGATGACGAAGTCGCCGTCGCGCAGACGGATGCCGCGCACGCCTACGGCCACACGTCCCATCGCGCGCACGTCGGATTCCTCAAAGCAGACGGCCATGCCGTTCTTGGTGGCGATGAAGATATTCTCGTGTCCGTTGGTGGAGAGGACGGAGATCAGCTCGTCCCCCTCGTCGAGGGTGATGGCGCGGATGCCGTTGGAACGGATATTTCTGAGGGCGGTCTGTTCAATGCGCTTGACCGTGCCGTTGCGGGTGACGAAGAAGAGATAGCTCTCTTCTTCCATGCCGCGGCCGCGGATCATGGCGCTGACCTTCTCCGGGTTCTCGCCGTTCTCCACGGGGATGATGTTCACGATATTGGTGCCCTTGGCGCTGCGTCCCGCCTCCGGGATGTGGTAGCCCTTCTTGATGAAGGCGCGGCCTTTGGAGGTGAAGAAGAGGATATAGTCGTGGGTCGAGGCCGTGAAGACCGTCTCCACATAGTCCTCCTCCTTGGTGGCCATGGCGCGGATGCCCTTGCCGCCGCGGCCCTGGGCGCGGTATTCCGAGACCGGTGTGCGCTTGATGTAGCCGCCGTGGGTCAGGGTGAAGACACATTCCTCTTTCTCGATGAGATCCTCAATGTCGATCTCATCGGCCACGTCCTGAATCTCGGTGAGGCGTTCGTCGCCGTACTTGTCGCGCAGGGCGATGAGCTCGTCCTTCAGCACGGCCTTGACCTTCTCGGGGTCGGCCAGCAGCTCCTGGAAATAGGCGATGCGCTCTTCCAGCTCCTTGTACTCGTTCTCCAGCTTCTCGCGGTTGAGACCCTGCAGGGCGATCAGACGCATGTCGCAGATGGCCTGGGCCTGTACGTCGTCAAGGCCGAAGCGCTGCATGAGACGCTGCTTGGCGTCGTCGTAGGAGGTGCGGATGATGTGGATGACCTCGTCAATGTTGTCCTGGGCGATGAGCAGGCCCTCCAATAGATGGGCGCGCTCCTGAGCCTTGCGGAGGTCGAACTTCGTCCGGCGGACGATGATCTCCTCCTGGAAGCTGAGGTATTCGTCCAGAATGTGGCGCAGGGAGAGGATCTTCGGCTGGCTCTGGTTGTTGACGAGGGCCAGCATGTTGATCGAAAAGCTGGTCTGCATGGCGGTCTGGGCGAAGAGGCGGTTGAGCACCACCTGAGGATTGGCGTCTCTTTTCAGTTCGATGACCATGCGCATGCCGTTGCGGTCGGTCTCGTCGCGCAGATCGGAGATACCCTCGAGGCGCTTGTCGTGGACCTGGTCGGCGATGTTCTTGATGAGCTGGCGCTTGTTGACCTGATAGGGCAGCTCTGTGACGATGATGCGGGTGCGGTTCTGGCCGAACTCCTCAAACTCGGCGCGGGCGCGGACGATGATCTTGCCGCGGCCGGTGAGGTACGCCTGACGAATGCCGCTGCGGCCCATGATGATGCCTCTGGTGGGGAAGTCCGGGCCGGAGATGTGCTGCATCAGATCGGCGAGCGTCGCGTCGGGATTATCCAGCACACAGACGCAGGCGTTGATGACCTCGGTGAGGTTGTGGGGCGGGATGTTCGTCGCCATACCGACCGCAATGCCCGAGGAGCCGTTGACCAGCAGATTCGGGAACTTTGAGGGCAGCACGCGCGGCTCCTTGCGGGTCTCGTCGAAGTTGGGGTCCCAGTCGACAGTCTCCTTGTCGATGTCGCGCAGCATCTCGTTGGAGATTTTCGACAGCCTCGCCTCAGTATAGCGGTAGGCAGCCGGGGGGTCGCCGTCCACGGAGCCGAAGTTGCCGTGGCCGTCGATGAGCATCATGCGCATTGAAAAGCTCTGTGCCAGTCTCACCATCGCGTCGTAGACGGAGGCGTCGCCGTGGGGGTGGTAGCGGCCCAGCACGTCGCCCACGCAGGTCGCGGACTTTTTAAACGGCTTGTCGGCGGTCAGTCCGTCCTCGTAGAGCGTATAGAGAATACGCCGGTGCACGGGTTTGAGGCCGTCGCGCACGTCCGGCAGAGCTCTGCCGACGATGACCGACATGGCGTAGTCGATGTAGCTGGTCTGCATCTCGCCCACCAGCTCGGATTCGGTAATGGCCTGATTCGGGAACGCAATGTCCTCAGGCTTGTAGTCTCGTTTATGTGCCAAGTTCAGTTCCTCCCGTTATTGGAGTTTTATAGGGTGGAGTTTTAATAGTTTGGAGTTTGGAGAGTGGAGTGTGGAGTTAAGGTGTCGCTGCGCGACGATTGATATTTGAAGGAGACGATGTCCCGATATTCTTGCCTTTCACACAGGGAGAGTCAGAAAATATGGTGTTATCAAATCATCCGCGAAGCGGATACCATAACTCCACTCTCCAAACTCCACACTCCACACTGATTAAATATCCAAATTCACGACATACTTCGCGTTTTGCTCAATCCATTCGCGGCGCGGTTCCACATCCTCGCCCATGAGGACGGTGAAGACCTCGTCGGCTTCGATCGCGTCGCCGAGGGTGATGCGGCGCAGGGTGCGGGTCTCCGGGTCCATGGTGGTCTCCCAGAGCTCGTGCGGGTCCATTTCGCCGAGGCCTTTGAAGCGGGAGATGTCCACTTTGGCATTGGGATTGTCGGCGCGCATCTCAGAGCTGAGCTTGTCGCGCTCCTCATCGGAATAGGCGACCTTCTGTGTCTTGCCGCGCGTCAGCTTATAGAGCGGAGGAACGGCGGAGTACACATAGCCGCGCTCGATGAGTGGGCGCATATAGCGGAAGAAGAAGGTCAACAGCAGGGTACGAATATGGGAGCCGTCGACATCGGCATCGGCCATGATGATGATTTTGTGATAGCGGAGTTTGTCGATATTGAACTCGTCCCCGATACCGGCGCCGAGGGCGACGATGAGGGGATAGAGCTTATCGTTGCCGTAGATCTTGTCGGCGCGCGCCTTTTCGACATTCAGCATCTTGCCCCACATGGCGAGGATGGCCTGGAAGCGGGAGTCGCGGCCCTGGATTGCAGAGCCCGCGGCGCTGTCGCCCTCGACGATGTAGATCTCGCAGAGGGAGGGATCACGCTCGTTGCAGTCCTGGAGCTTGTCCGGCATCTGGCCGGATTCCAGCCCGGTCTTGCGGCGGACGGAATCGCGGGCTTTTCTCGCCGCCTCACGGGCGCGGTTGGCCATGAGGGCCTTATCGAGAATGGCCTTGGCGACCTGTGGATGCTCCTCAAAATAGGTGCCGAGCTGGTCGTTTACGATGTTGTCCACAAGGGTGCGGATGTAGGCGTTGCCGAGCTTCTGCTTGGTCTGGCCCTCAAACTGGGCCTCGGGGAGCTTTACGCTGATAACGGCGGAGATACCCTCGCGCACGTCGTCGCCGGAGACCTTGTCGTCGCCCTTGATGATGTTGTTCTTCTGGCCGTAGGCGTTAATGACGCGGGTGAGGGCCGTCTTGAAGCCGGTCTCGTGCATGCCGCCCTCGGGTGTGTGGATGTCATTGGCGAAGGAGACGATGGAGTCTTTAAAGTCGTCGTTGTATTGCAGCGCGATCTCAGCCACTGCGTCGCCCTTTTCGCCGGAGATGTAGATGACGTCCTCATGGATGGGGTTTTTATGGCGGTTGAGGTAGCGTACAAATTCGCGGATACCGCCGTCGTAGCAGAAACGCTGACTCTGCTCCTGCCCCTCGCGCTTGTCCTCGATGGAGATGGAGAGGCCCGCGTTCAGAAATGCCTGCTCACGCATGCGGCGGCGCAGGATGTCATAGTCGTAGACCGTGTCGTCAAACATCTCGGGGTCGGGCTTGAAGCGCACCATGGTTCCGGTGTGTTCGGCCTCGCCGATGACATGGATGTGGTCGACAATGTCGCCGCGCGAGAACTTCATGGCGTGGCGCTTGCCGTCCTTGCAGACCTCGACCTCCAGCCACTCGGAAAGGGCGTTGACGACGGACGCGCCGACGCCGTGCAGGCCGCCGGAGACCTTGTAGCCGCCTCCGCCGAACTTGCCGCCCGCGTGCAGGACGGTGAAGACGACCTCGAGCGCGGATTTGCCGGTCTGCTCCTGGATATCCACGGGAATGCCGCGGCCGTTGTCGGAGACGCGGATGATGTCGCCCGGCTCGATCACGACCTCTATATGGGTGCAGTAACCGGCGAGGGCCTCGTCGATGGAGTTGTCGACGATCTCATACACCAGATGGTGCAGACCGGAAGAAGACGTCGAACCGATGTACATGCCCGGTCTCTTGCGCACAGCCTCCAGCCCCTCAAGGACCTGGATCTGTGAGGCGTCATATTCCTGGGTTACTTTTTCATTCAAATCAGACATATGGTGATCGCAGGGGTGACCTTCGCGGTCGCTCGTATTGCAGGGACGACGGGCGGCCGCAAGGGTCGCCCCTACGAATTTAATTTTCCAAGCTTCGTTTTAAAAGCGTCGCGGTGTTCATCGGGCTGAGTACAAGTTTGCGCCTGCCCTGTCCTTCGCAGACGACGAAGGACTTGGGCAACTCTTCCGCGGCAGCCGCTTCGACCTGTCCGGCCTTTTCTGCCGCAGAGAGGTATTTGCGCGTCAGGTGCGACTGGCTGGTCACATCCAGATCAAAGACGCCTACGATCTCATCGTCGCGCACAACACAGCCCTTTCCGAGGTGCAGATAGTTCACCGTATCCTCCCGCCTTCCACAAACAGCACCCGGCCGCCGGTTTTTTGGGAGATACCCTCGTCCTCGCAGCAGGTGATGAGGGTCTGGCCGCCGCCGATGCGGTTGAGCACAAACTCCTGACGCCGCGCGTCGAGCTCCGACAGTACGTCATCAAGCAGAAGGATCGGATATTCTCCGGTCTCTTTCAGGAAAATCTCCCGCTCTGCGAGCTTCAGCGACAGGGCTGCCGTTCTGGTCTGGCCTTGCGAGGCGAAGGCGCGGGCATTTCTGCCGTTGACCTCGATCTCCAAATCGTCCTTGTGTGCGCCGGTAAGACACTGGGCGCTCTCGAGCTCCGCGTCGCGGTGGCGCTCCTGGTGGTCGCAGATATCATAATAGATTTCTTTGGCCGAGGCGAAGGGATCGCGTACCGTGCTGACTGTCTTATATTGTATATCCAGCTCCTCAAGCCCGTCGGAAAAATCCCGGTGGATGGGAGCCGCCGCCTCCTTTAATCGAAGCGAGAAGGCCGCGCGGTAGCGGATAAGCTGGGCAGAGGCCCTTGCCATGCCGTCGGAGAACTCGTCCAGCGTGTCGAGCAGGGAGGGCTTGTCCCGCCAGTCCTTGAGGATGCGGGTCTTGTTCTCGTAGAGCTTGTTGAAGTCAGACAGAATCTCAGCGTAGCGGGGCCTGATCTGACTGATGGCGTTATCCATGAGCCGCCGTCTCACTGCTGCGCCTTCCTTGATGAGGTTCAGATCATCCGGACAGAAGAGAACGGTATTGACCGTGTCGGCCAGTTCCCCGGCGCTCTTCTTGACAGCGTTGACCAGAATGCGCTTGGGCTTTCCGGGAGTCAAACGCAGGTTAACCGTCTGCTCGCGTCCATGGCTTGACACGTCTGCCAGGATGTCGGCGCTGTCCGTACCGAATCCGACGAGCTCTTTGTCGAATCTGGTGCGGAAGCTGCGTCCGGTGGAGAGCATATACACAGCCTCAAGCAGATTCGTCTTGCCCTGAGCGTTGCGGCCGCAGATCACATTGGTGCCGGCGTCAAAGTCCGCTGTCTCAAAGCTATAGTTGCGAAAGCCGTTGAGGGCGATGCGCCGTACGATCATGCCTTGACGACTTCGAGCACAGCGCCCTGGAAATCCACCCGGTCGCCGGGATAGAGCTTTTTGCCTCGCATGGTGCAGGTTTCTCCGTTGACGCCCACAAGTCCGTCGGCAATGACCTGCTTGGCTTCGCCCCCGGTTCCGACCAGGGCGGCGAATTTTAACAAAGCGTCGAGCCTGATAAATTCGGTTGTGATTACGATTTGTTCCATAAATACTCCACTCTCCACTCTGTTTTAAGCGTGCAGTCTGACCGGCAGCACCATATAGGTAAACCCTTCGCTGCCGTCGGCTGCTTTGATGATACAGGGAGAAGAGGCGGTATTGACGCAGAGCTTCAGCTCATCCGTTGAGGCGGCCTTGAGCGCATCCTTCATGTAGCGGTCGTTGAAGCCGATCAGCAAACCCTCACCGTTGCCCTCGCAGGTGCAGACGTCCTCGGCCCGGCCGATAGGTGTGACGCAGAGGCAGTCGATGGTGCCGTCGTTGACGGTCATGCGCACAGGACTGGAGTTTTTCTCGCTGACGATGAGCGACACGCGGTCAATGGAGGCCATGAACTCTTCCCGGTCGACCTTGATCTCATATTTGAAGTTCTCCGGAATGGAGCGACGGTAGTTGAGAAATTCACCTTCAAGCCGTCTGGTAACCACCACGGTGTCACCGATCTCAAAGGAGATGTGCTTCTGACCGACACTTATGCTGACCGTGCCGTCCTCATCGTCCGTGCAGACCTTCTCGACGTCGCTCAGAGCGCTGCCGGGTACGACAAAGCTGCATTTGTCGAGCTTGGAATTGTCCAGCTTCTCAGTCCGCTTGGCAAGACGATAGCCATCGACGGAGACGAGGGTCAAGCGCTTTTCCTCCACCTCGAAGAGAGTGCCCGTATAGATGGGGCGCACTTCATCGGTGGAGACAGCGAAGATGGTACGGTTAATCATATCTTTAAGGATATGCTGCGGCAGACGCACGGAATTGAGCGCGTCAAAGCTGGGAAGCTCCGGATAATCCTCCGCGCTGATGCCGAGTATGTTGAACTGGCTCTTGCCGCATTTGACGCTGATGTTGTCCCTGTCGTCACTTGAGACAGATACGACGCCGTCCGGGAGGCGGCGGATCATCTCGCCGAAGAGCCTTGCGCCGACCACGACGGTGCCGCGCTGGCTGATCTCGGCCTCGACGCCTGTGACAATGCCCTTTTTGAGATCGTAGCCCTTCACGTAGAGCTTATCTTCGCAGCTCAATTGCAGGCCCTCCAGCGCAGGGATAGGGCTCTTGGATGCGGCAGCGCGGGAGGCGATGGCGCAGGCGGCCTGGAGCTTATGTTTTTCACAGCTGAACTTCATGATCGTTCCCTCCGATTATTAAAATTCTCTCTCGAGAGAAAGAAGGATATATTTTTAGTAAGAACAGTAGTAGGCATTTTTTTTGTGGAAAAGCACTGCAAAGCCCTGATATACGGACATTTTGAATGTTGACGCTTTTGTGGAAAAGTCTTTGATTTTAAACAGCCTCGAAAGAATAAAAAATATCAACAAATGGCTTTCCACTTTTAAACAGTTTATTGTTGATATCCGTGCGGCGTTAGGGTGTTTTGCCAGCCTTGCTGCGTTGCTCCACTCTCAGATGCTTTCCCTGTCGTTGGAGTTGATATTGGATGTAATATCCCGCACTATTGTGGCGGTCTTATGGTCGGTCTGAATGAGGTTCTCAACCTTGCGGATGGAGCTTAGGACCGTGGCATGGTTTCTCCCCTCATATTGCTCGCCGATCGCCTGGAGAGAGAGATCTGTGAGTGTACGGATCAGATACATTGAAATCTGACGCGCCATGGCTGTATTCTTGGAACGGCTCTGGCCCCGCAGTTCTTCCTCATTGAGCTGGAAGTAGCGTGCAGTTTCGCGGATGATGATCTCCGGTGTCGGGGTGAAGATGCCCTCCTTCAGCACGTCCTTGATCGCACGCTTGACCGAGTCAATAGTAATGACCTCATTGAGTATCTCTTTATAGGCGGTCAGCTTTTTGATGACGCCCTCGAGCCTTCTGATATTGGAGGTGATGTTGTCGGCAATGTAGAAGACCGCCTCGTCTGAGAGGATGAGACCAAGCTGAGCGGCTTTATTGCGTGTGATCGCCATGCGCGTTTCAAGGTCGGGCGGCTGAATGTCCGCCATAAGGCCCCACTCAAAGCGGGTGCGCAGGCGGTCGTCAAGGGTGGCCATCTCCAGAGGCGGCCGATCAGAGGTGATGACGATTTGATTGCCGGCCTCATAGATGCTGTTGAAGGTATGAAAGAACTCGTTCTGCGTCTGCTGCTTGCCGGCAATAAACTGAATGTCGTCGACCAGGAATAGATCCACATTGCGGTATTTATTGTGAAAGTCCTCGGTCGTTCCGTTTTTAATGGCGCGAACGAGCTGATTGGTGAACTCGTCGCCCTTGATGTAGACGATGCGCTTTTTCGGCTCCTTCTCGTGAATGGAATTTCCGATTGCAAGCAGCAGATGTGTCTTGCCCAGGCCTGAGTTTCCGTAGATAAAGAGGGGATTATAGGTTTTTCCCGGATTGTCAGCAACGGCGACGGCGGCGGCGTGGGCAAAGCGGTTGGAATTGCCCACAATAAAGTGGTCGAAGGTGTAACCTGCCATCTCCGGGAGGGAGTTGTTGCGGTCTTTTTGGGAGGAGTGCTCGACCAATTCGTCCTCGGTGAGAACCAGAAGCTCAAAATCTGTTGCAAACAGGTCGTAAAGAGCGGCTTTAATGCGATCCCCAAAACGGCGGGTGATAGAAACCAGGTTTCCATAGCTGTGGGTGTGAGCTGCTGCGCTAAAATATCCAGAATTTTCTGCCATATATCTTTGACGGAATTCATAGTCTTAACCACACTCCCGTACTCTGTCGTCTAACTTAATCATTATATCAGATTATCAACAATCTTTCAAGGTTTTAGAAGAGCTAAATATAAATAATGTAGAGAATTAGTTTTTGCAGCGGAGTCAAAATAAAGGGCGGTATAAAAAAACGGATAACGCACTCTGCGTTATCCGTTTTTTTATGTATTTACTTTTTTGCTTTGAGCTCCTCGAGGATGGCGGTGAGCAGTTCTTCCGTGGTGGGCTTGGGCGGCTCCTCGGCGGCAGCGGCGGCATCTTCCTCTTCCTTCTTCTTGGCGACCTTCTCGGCCAGTTCTTTAGCTTTGTTCATGGCCTTGATGACAGAGAAAAGTACAAGAGCAATGACCAGGAAGTTGATAATGGTGCCGACAAAGGTACCGAGTCCGAGGACAATGGCCTCGCTCTCACCCTCGGCGGCGCGCAGCGTGATGTTGAGCGCGTCGGTATTCGGGGATTTGAACAGCACAGCCAGCAGCGGGGTGACGACATTCGTGACCAGGGAGGTGGTGATGGCGCCGAAGGCTCCGCCGACGATAACGCCGACGGCCATGTCCATCACATTGCCGCGGGAGATGAACTTTCTGAATTCCTCAAAAAACTGTTTCATACTTGATCGACCCTTTCTTTATTTTTTAGAGTGGAGTTTGAAGAGTGAAGATTGAAGTTATGGAGTCGATTCGCGATACTTTAATACTCCGACTATTGAATATCTGAAAGACAAAAGACTGTACAGCCGAAACAGTAAGATTATGGAATGCCATTTTTCTCAGGGGTTTACAAGTCAAACAAAAAATATGGCAAGTATGAATGCGGCAATTCTGCTCCTTATAGTTGAAACATTATGGTTGTTCTATTGCCGCATTTTTAAATAAGTCCCCGAATGAGACACCATAACTCCACTTTTCACTCTAAAGCTCTTCACTCTGATTTTACTTTTTCGGCGTGAGAACCTTAATTCCGCCCATATAAGGCCAGAGAACCTCGGGGATGGTGACGCTGCCGTCGGCCTGGAGATGATTCTCCAGGAAGGCGATCAGCATACGCGGAGGCGCAACCACGGTATTGTTGAGCGTGTGGGGCAAATAGACCCTTCCGTCCTCCCCCTTGACGCGCATGCGAAGCCTGCGGGCCTGTGCGTCGCCGAGATTCGAGCAGGAGCAGACCTCAAAATATTTCTGCTGACGCGGGCTCCAGGCTTCAATATCACAGGACTTGACCTTGAGATCGGCGAGGTCGCCGGAGCAGCACTCGAGCTGGCGGACGGGAATCTCCATGGAGCGGAAGAGCTCGACGGAGAAGCGCCACATTTTTTCGTACCAGTCCATGGAATCCTCAGGTTTGCAGACCACGATCATCTCCTGCTTTTCAAACTGGTGGATGCGGTAGACGCCACGCTCCTCAATGCCATGCGCACCCTTCTCCTTACGGAAGCAGGGGGAATAGCTGGTCAGCGTCTGTGGCAGACTCGCTTCGGGAATCATCTGGTCGATGAACTTGCCGATCATGGAGTGTTCGCTGGTGCCAATGAGATAGAGATCTTCGCCCTCAATTTTATACATCATGGCATCCATGTCGGTCTGGCTCATGACGCCCTCAACCACGTTGCCGTGAATCATGAAGGGCGGGATGCAGTAGATAAAGCCTTTGTTAATCATAAAGTCGCGCGCATAGGCCAGAACGGCGGAGTGCAGGCGCGCAATGTCGCCCATCAGATAATAGAAGCCGTTGCCGGAGACGCGGCCGGCTGCATCCATGTCCACGCCGTTGAAACGCTCCATGATCTCGGTGTGGTAGGGAATCTCAAAATCTGGGACAACGGGCTCACCGAAGCGCTGGACCTCAACGTTCGCAGAGTCGTCCGGACCGATGGGGACGGAGGGATCAATAATGTTCGGGATGTTCAGCATAAGATGGCGGATCTTCTCAGCGTATTCTGCCTCGAGCTTCTCAAGCTCCGCGAGGCGCTCGTCGTCAGCTCTGACGGCGGCCATATTGGCGTCAATCTGAGCCTGAATGGCGGGCTTGTCCTCGTCACTGGCCTTTTTCAGCTTGCCGAAGAGGGGGCCGTTGGCCTTGGAGAGCTGGTTCTTGCGAGCGCGAAGATCGCTGGCCTCAGTGATGGCGGCACGGTTGAGGCGGTCGAGCTCAATGACCTCATCCACCATTGGCAGCTTCTGATCCTGAAATTTCTTTCTGATATTCTCTTTGACAATTTCGGGATTCTCCCGGACAAATTTAATGTCGAGCATATATGTTTCCTTCCTTATGATATTAGAATATGTATCGTAGAATCGCCTCTACAGTCAAGACTTTAAGCTTTCCAGCGCCTCAATCAGCGCTTCCCGGTCATCAGCACCGTAAAACTCAATCTCAATGCGGCCGATTTTTTTTCCGTCGACGAGCTTAACCTTGCGGCCGAGGCTCTGACTGAGACGGTTCGCAACCTCGGCGCAGTAATCCACGCTGATACCGCTGTCCATTTTCGGCTGTTTGGGAGGTTTGGTGAGCTTGGCGGCCAGCTGCTCGGTCTGACGAACGGAGAGTCCCTTCTCCACAACCTCATTGGCCGCTGCGGTCTGGAGCTTGTCGTCCAGAATCGGCACCAACGCCCTTGCGTGACCGGCTGATAGCTTTCCCTGTTCCACCAGTTCCAGAACCGCCGGGCAAAGACTGAGCAGGCGCATGGCGTTGGTGATCGCCGGGCGTGATTTACCGACGCTTTTGGCGGCCTCTTCCTGAGTGAGGCCGTACTCTTCAATCAGGGAACGAAAGCCTCTTGCCTGCTCAATGGGGTTGAGATCCTCACGCTGCAAATTTTCTACAAGCGCAAGCTCTGCGGTGCGGCGGTCGTCGGCCTCAATCACGCGGACGGGCACCTCCGTCAGACCGGCGAGTCTCGCCGCGCGCCAGCGGCGTTCTCCTGCTATGATCTGATAGTAACCGCTGTCCAGCTTTCTTGCGGTGATCGGCTGAATCAGGCCGTACTGCGCGATGGACTCGGACAGCTCCTGCAAACTCTCCTCGTTGAAAATCTCGCGCGGCTGGTCAATTCTGGGTTCTACCTTAGAAATAGGCAGATACTGCAATTCGCTGTCTTCAATCTCGTCCGGTCCAAACAGGGCGTCCAGACCGATGCCGAGACCCTTTTTATCCTTGGACATGCATTTCTCCTTTTAAAATCATGTGGACTTTGTTGAACGATGCTTTATTTTACACTCAAAAATATTTTACCCTTCGTTACGCTTTAGAAATTCAACGGCGAGGGCCATATACCCTTTGCTGCCGCGGTTGACGCGGTCGTAGACCACACCGGGAATACCGTGACTGGGCGCCTCGGAGAGACGGACGCTGCGGGGAATGACGGTGGTGTAGACCTTGTCACCCAGATGTTTTCTCAGCTCATTCTCTACCTGCGTGGTGAGATTGGCACGGGAGTCGTACATAGTCAGCACAATGCCTTCAATTCCGAGGCGGCGATTGAGGCGGCGGGAGCACATCTTAATGCTGGTCAGAAGATCCGCTATACCCTCCAGCGCGTAGTACTCGCACTGCATGGGGATCAGAACACTGTCCGCAGCAACCAGAGCATTTACGGTCAGCAGTTCCAGTGACGGGGGACAGTCAATGAATATGTAGTTATACTCACTGTACAGAGCGGAGATTTTGTCTTTAAGAACAAACTCGCGACGCTCGGCATTGATCAGCTCAACGGAAGCGGCAGCCAACTCCTTGGAGGCAGGAATCACATCGCCGTACTCAGTTTCACACACACACTCGGCTGCGGTCTTCTCACCAATAAGCATGTCATAGGTGTTGGGGCGGGTGGCCTTCGACACACCCATGCCGGAACTGGCGTTACCCTGCGGATCACAGTCTACCAGTAATACTTTTTTCCCCATCAGACAGAGCGCAGCAGATAGATTGACGCTGGTCGTGGTTTTGCCAACGCCGCCCTTCTGATTAGCAATTGCAATAATTTTTGCCATAGGCTTAGCCCTTTCTTTTTAATGCGGAGATATTATAACGCTAACAATACAAGTTTGCAATGTTTCACATGAAACAATTTTACATGTCTGAAGCATTGAATAATTGTATGAGAAACCGCACGGCTTGTCCCAGCAATGTTTCACGTGAAACAAAACTGATTCTGCCACTCTGCGCTTTGCACAGAATGACAGAATCAAATTCGCTATGCAGCGCAAAGAAAACGCCGTTCTCTATCCCACCAGCGCGTCGATGTCTGCAAGGTCAATCCCTGTATGCAGGGCAAGATTCAGCGCATAGCCGATTAAACGCGCGCCTGCACGAACCAGACTGTCCACGTCACGGGGCGTGACAAACATGCCGTTGAGCTTGCCGCCTCCCAAAAACCCCGCGTCGATTACTGTGGGGATACCTACCGTGAGCACAGGCACGCCGAGGGTATGTCGGCTCAGCTCCTGCCTGTCATTGCCTACGCCCGAGCCTGGGGAAATCCCCGCGTCCGAGACCTGGACGCTGCGGCAAAGCTGCTCCGCCTCTGCCCCGGCCAGTGCATCGACCACCACCACGAGCTGTGGCCGCAGTGCTTCGCAAAGTGTTGCAATCTGCCTGGCTGACTCAATGCCCGAGGTGCCCAGCACGCCGGGTCGACAGAGGGCCAGAGAACAAAAGCGCGAAAACTGTTCAGGGTCTTGCTCCTTGAGATGTCGTGTCACCAGCAGGGAAGATGCCGTAAGCGAGCCAAGAGCATCCGGTGTAATATCGGGATTGCCGAGAGCTGCGGCCAGCACCTCGTCATGCTCCGGAGGCAGACAGCGGCAAACTAATTCAGCCAGCGCCCGAACTGCGTCTTCAAAACCCTCCGCGCCGCGGTCAAACCATCGGGGGAGGGTCAGTGTGTAATATTGTCCCTGCGGCTTGCCGAGTGCCTTTTCCCCTTTCATATTAAATACATTCACCGCAAAGACCGAGAGCCCCCGCAGTGTCTCTTCGTGACAGCGAACCCCGGGCAGTTCTCCAACGTGCCGCCGCTTGAGTTCATCGGCCATATCGGTACGGATTGAATACATGCAAACCCTCCTGATGATACTGAAAAATTTTTATTGGTGCGGGCGTCCCCTGTGACTGCCCCCTAAGGTAAATGCTTACTATATATAGTATAGTATGCCCCAATTGACCACTACCCATAAGTACCGGAAAAAAGTGAAAAAAATTTTAAAAACCTCTTGATTTTTAGAATCTTCTTTGATATACTTACAAAACGCGAGCAAAGAGCGAGCAATTTTTATAGGAGGAGGTGGCGATTGAAACATGGCCAACATTAAATCTTCTGCAAAGAGAGGATAATGCCGTCAACGCCTATAAAGTTGCTGTTAAGACAGTCGACCGTGCGGCCGCAAAGGGCCTGCTGCACAAGAACAACGCAGCCCACAAGAAGTCCGCGATGGCAACCAAGCTCAACGAGCTGGCTTGATATTGGATTAATGAACCGGGAAGGATACCTTCCCGGTTTTGGCTTTTTATATATAAGCATGGAGTTGAAAATAATGCGCATGGAGTCATCGTGTGCCTGCTCCGCTCTTTAATCTGCATACGCTGCTCTCTATTGACTCTCCGACAAAAATCCATATAATGAACTTGACAGAATTACCATTTGTAAAATGAAGTATACAATACGTTTAGAGAGGCTGTTATGGACAAAAAACTGATGCTGATCGTCAACCCCATGGCGGGGCGGGGCGCATATAAGAACGGCTTTGCCGAGGCCATGCAGGTGCTGGCAAACGGTGGATACAATACAACTCTGTACTTTACTCGCGGGCGCGGTGATTCCACCCGCTTTGCCGCTGAGAATGCCAAGAATTTTGACACCGTGGCCTGTATCGGAGGCGACGGGACACTCAGCGAAGTGCTGGCCGGACTCATGCAGGTGGACAATCCGCCCCCCGTGGGTTATTTCCCGATGGGCACCGCCAACGACGTTGCGACCACACTCGGCCTGCCGAAAAACGATGTGCTCTCCGCGGCGTACCGTCTGCTCAGAGGCACTCCCCATCCCTTTGACGTCGGCGGCTTCGGCGACAGAGAGTATTTTTCCTACGTCGCGGCTTTCGGCGCGTTCACGGAGGTGAGCTACGCCACGCCGCAGGATCAGAAAAAAATGCTCGGACATCTGGCTTACGTTCTCCAGGGCATGCAGCAGCTGCCGAAGATCGAGCCCATCCATACCCGCGTCGAGTATGACGGCGGCGTCTTCGACGGAATGCTGATTTACGGCAGCGTCACAAACTCCACTTCTGTCGCTGGCATCGTACGTCTGCCCGAGAACATGGTCAGCCTCGGCGACGGCGTGAGCGAGCTGGTTCTGGTGCGTGATCCCGGCAATGTCGCCGCTTTCGCCGAGATCGTGAGCTCGGTGCTGTCCGAGCGCTTTGACAGCGAATACCTTCTCATCCTGCAAACAAAACACGCGGCCTTCCACTTTGACAAGCCCGTAGCCTGGACCCGCGACGGTGAAGAGGGCGGTGCGTACAAGGATATCGAGATCGTCAATTACAAGTGCCCGGTGCAGCTTATTTTCTGAAAACATGAGAGGCGAGGCCCCCCAAAAAAGCCGGGAGTCACGCCTCTTTTTCTGTAGATACATATAAAACGAAAAGTCCGTTTTGACCATATAAATCTCCATATCTTCTCCCTCCCGCGCTTGACAGTCCCGGCCCGGTTTATTATAATAAAGTCAGCTTCAAACAGCAAAATTTTACAAGGAGGACCATTATGAAAAAAATTCTTGCGATCACCCTGGCTCTCATGCTCGTCATGGCCGTCATGGCTCCCGCCGCCTTTGCCGCGGACTATCCCAGCAAGGGTCTGTACATGATCTGCCCCTGGAGTGCCGGCGGCGGCACGGACAGTTGCCTGCGTGCCTTCAGCGCCGCGCTTGAGAAGCAGCTCGGACAGACCGTCACCGTTGACAACCTGACCGGTGCCAGCGGCGTTATCGGCCACGAGGCCATCGCAGATGCCGATCCCGACGGCTACACCCTCGGCATGATCACTTGGGAGATTTCTTCCTACCTGCCCCAGGATATGTCCGAGTACACCTGGGAAAGCTACACCCCGATCTGCCGTGTGAACACCGACGCCGCGGCCATCACCGTCAACACCAAGTGGGCCAAGGACAACAACATCACCGATCTGGCTGCTTTTGTCGACTACTGCAAGGCCCATCCGGGTGAGGTCACCATGGGCGGCTCCTCCGCTGGTTCCGTATGGCATGTCGGCGGCGGCTACCTGATGAACGAGGCCGGTATTGAGATCAAGATGATCACCTACCAGGACGGCGCCGCTTCCGCCGCCAAGGCCGCTGCGCAGGGCGAGATCACCGGTGTTACCATCTCCGCCGCCGAAGCTCGCTCCTTTGTGGAGTCCGGCGACCTCACGATGCTCGCCATTATGAGCGCCGAGCGCAACTCTGCCTTCCCCAATGTCCCGACCTGCCAGGAGCAGGGCTATGACTGCGTGTGGGGCACCTGGCGCGGCATCGCGCTGCCTCTCGATGTGGACAAAGAGATCGTTGAGACCCTGGGCAAAGCCTGCGCCGCCGCTGCCGAGGATCCCGACTTTATCGAGTTCATGAAGAACGCCGGCCAGACCATCTCCTACCTCAACGCTGAAGACTTTGCCGATTTCCTGGCGAAGGAAGAGGCCAACGTTCCCGTCGCCATGGTCTCCGTCGGTCTGATCGAGGCCGAATAATTACCGGGCGCATCGGAATATCCGAACAGCATTTGAAGCAAAACCGAAAGGGCAGGCAGACATGCCTGCCCTTTTCAAAAAAGCTGATAAAGGAAGTGCTTACATCTTGGATGTGAAAAAAACGCAGACCAAGGCGTTTTCCAATCTGATCGCGTCGCTCGCCCTGATCGCCCTTGAGATTTGGGTCTGGGTCCAGTCCGGCAAGATCAAGACGGCGAAAAACGCGGCGGTCCAGCCCTCCACCTTCCCGCGCATCATGATCATCGGCATGGCGGTCTTTACCGCGATCCTGCTGATCCAGTCGATCATCAAGCTCACCGCGATGAAGGCGGACGACCCCCTCGCCAGGAGGGCGGAAAGCCTCAATCCCGTCAAGGAGAAAGGTGTGGCTGCGGCCTTCATCGTGATTCTGCTCTGCTGCGCCTATGTCTATTTCTTCAAGAGCCTCGGCTATGTAATCATGAGCTTTCTGCTGTCCGGGATCATCATGTATATGATCGGCCTCAGAAAGCCTGCCCCGCTGCTGTTGATATCCTTTTTGGTACCGTCTGGCGTGTGGGTGCTGTTTTATAAGCTCCTCGCAGTCAACATTCCGATGGGGCCGCTGCAGTTCCTGCGGGATCTGCTTGACAAGATTTAAGGGGGGACGGATATGGATTGGAGTTTATTGTTTTCCAGCTATGCGGACGTGTTTCTCAGTCCCACCGTCCTTCTCATGACCCTGCTGGGCGCGGTCGGCGGCGTGCTGCTGGGCGCGATCCCCGGCATGACGGCCACAATGGGCGTGGCGCTGCTGATCCCCTTCTCCTTCGGCATGGATCTGATCCCCTCCGTCGGTCTGCTGCTCGGCATCTACTGCGGCGGCATGTACGGCGGCTCCATCTCTGCGATACTGATCCACGCCCCCGGTACGCCCTCCGCGGCGGCGACGCTGCTGGACGGCTACCCCATGGCCCAGAAGGGCGAGGCGGGCAAGGCCCTGTCGGTGGCCATGTTCTCCTCCTTCTGCGGCGGCGTGATCGGCGCGCTCATTATGACCTTCCTGTCCCCGCTGGTGGCGAAGGTCGCCATGAAGTTCACCTCGGCGGAGATGCTGATGCTCGCGGTCTTCGGGGCCTTGACCCGACCTACTCCAAACAGCGCTTCACCTTCGGCGTCACCAGTCTCAAGGGCGGCCTGAGCTTTATCCCGGTACTGATCGGCCTGTTCGCGGTGGCGGAGGTCATCGCGGGCGTCGAGCGTATCATCGCCGGCAAGGAGAGCGCCCAGGCCAAGTCCACCGAGAAGATTACCCGCGTCCTGCCCGACGGCAGGACCATCGGTCAGATCTGGCCGAACATCCTCTCCGGCGGCGTCATCGGCACCTTTATCGGCGCCATCCCCGGCGCGGGCGGCGATATCGCGGTCTTCGTCTCCTACGCCTTCAACAAAGGCGCGAGCAAGCACCCCGAGAAGTGGGGCACCGGCATCCCGAACGGTGTGGCCGCGACGGAATCCGCAAACAACGGCTGCTCCGGCGGCGCGATGATCCCCCTGCTCTCCCTCGGCGTCCCCGGCGACTCGGTCACGGCGATCCTGCTCGGCGCGTTCATTATGAAGGGCATACAGCCCGGACCCATGATGTACGTGTCGGAGCTGCCGACGGTGTACAAGGTGTTTGCGGCCCTGATGCTCGCAAACCTCGCGATGCTGCTGGTCGGCTGCGCGGGTGTGCGCATTTTCGCAAAGATCGTGTCCCTCGAAAAGCGCATGCTCTACCCAATCATCCTGGTCGTCTCGCTGCTGGGTGCGTTCTCCATCAACAAGAACGTGTTCGATATCGGCGTGTGCGTCCTCTTCGGTGTGATCGGTTGGCTCATGAACAAGTATGAGTTCCCGCTCTCCCCG
>CADAAM010000037.1 GCA_902785905.1 Oscillospiraceae bacterium
ATCGAGCGGCTGGGTATTCCCGCCTACAACTGGTGGAACGAGGCCCTGCACGGTCTGGCCCGCGGCGGCACCGCGACGAGCTTTCCCCAGGCCATCGGCATGGCGGCCATGTTCGACGACGCGCTGCTCGGGAAAATTGCGGAAGCCATCTCCACCGAGGCCCGCGCCAAATACAACGCCGTCTCCAAAGAGGGCGACAGAGACATCTACCACGGCTTGAACATGTGGTCCCCGAACATCAACCTCTTCCGCGATCCCCGCTGGGGGCGCGGCCATGAGACCTACGGCGAGGACCCGTATCTGACCTCCCGCCTCGGCAAGGCCTTTGTGAAGGGCCTGCAGGGCGACGGCGAGACCCTGCGCGCGGCGGCCTGCGCCAAGCACTTTGCGGTGCACAGCGGGCCGGAATCCCAGCGCCACCACTTCAACGCCGTATCCAGCAAAAAGGATCTCGAAGAGACCTATCTGCCGGCCTTCAAGGCGCTGGTGACGGAGGCCGGGGTCGAGGCCGTGATGGGCGCCTACAACCGCACCAACGGCGAGCCCTGCTGCGCAAGCTCCATGCTGATGCAAAAGCTGCGCGGCGAGTGGGGCTTTGAGGGGCACTTCGTCTCGGACTGCTGGGCGATCAAGGACTTTCACGAAAACCACAAGGTCACCTCCGGGCCGACCGAGTCCGTCACCAAGGCGCTGAAAGCGGGCTGTGATCTCAACTGCGGCTGCACCTATCAGCACATCATGGCGGCTTTTGAAGCGGGCATGATCACAGAGGAGGACATCACCCGCTGCTGCGTGCGCCTGTTCACGGCGCGCTTTCTGCTGGGCATTCTCGGCGATGAGGGCAGCGAGTACGATTCGATCCCCTACGCCGTCATCGACTGTGACGAGCACCGCGCCCTCGCGCGAAAGGCCGCGCTGGAAGCCTGCGTGCTGCTCAAGAACGACGGTCTGCTTCCTCTTGATCCGGATACATGTGGAACGCTCGGCGTGATCGGCCCGAACGCAAACAGCCGCTCCGCCCTGATCGGCAACTACCACGGCACCGCCTCCCGCTATGTCACGGTGCTGGAGGGGATTCAGGATCTCACCGCCGGCAAGTGCCGCGTGCTCTACTCCGAGGGCTGCGCCCTGGGCAAGGATCGGGTCGAGCATCTGGCCCAGCCGGGTGACCGCCTCGCCGAGGCTGTCGCCGTCGCGAAGGCCAGCGACACGGTGCTTCTGGTCCTCGGTCTGGACGAGACCCTTGAGGGCGAAGAAGACGACAACGACACCCGTGATCTCTGCGGCGACAAGGCCGATCTGCTGCTCCCCGAGAGCCAGCGCCTCCTGCTCGAGCGGGTGCTCGCCGTCGGCAAGCCCACCGTCGTCATTCTGATGGCGGGCAGCTCCATCGACCTGAGTGCCGCGCAGGATAAGGCCGACGCGATCCTGCTGACCTGGTATCCCGGCGCGGGCGGCGGCCGGGAGGTCGCGGAGCTTCTCTTCGGCAAAGCCTCCCCCTCCGGCAAGCTCCCCGTCACGTTCTATTACAATGCCGCGCTTGAGGAGATGCCCGCCTTCACGGATTATGCCATGCGGGGCCGCACCTATCGCTATTACGAGGGCGAACCCCTCTACCCCTTCGGCTACGGGCTGAGCTACGCCAGGTGTGAGGTTGTGGGCGTCAAGGCCGACCGTGAGGCCGCCTCCGTCCGCGTCAAAAATACCGGCGCGGTCGACACGGATGAAGTCGTCGAGCTCTATCTCCGCGACGAGCTCTCTCCCCTTGCCCCGCCGAACCCCATCCTCTGCGGCTTTCAGCGCGTCCGTCTCAAGGCCGGTGAAGAGGCTGCCGTCCGCGTCCCGATCAACCCGGACGCTTTCACCGTTGTGGACGACGACGGCCAGCGTATCCCCGGCAGCGGCAAATGGACGCTGTACGCGGGCTTCGGCGCGCCGGACAAACGCACCGAGGAATTGACCGGCTGCAAAGCCGCGGCTGTCTCGCTTGTAGACGCTTCTGTCTGAAGCAGTCCCCCCGGACAGCATCCGCTGTCCGCCGTTATCAAGGTGATTAGCAGGGCTGCCTGCAACACATAAACCACTATTTTTTACAGGAGGAAAACACCATGAAAAAAGCGTTGTCTCTTGTCCTCGCACTCTGCATGATCGTGGCGCTGTTCACCGTGGGCTCCACGGCGGCCTACGCCGACGACGACGTGACGCTGACCCTGTGGTCCATCGCCACCGAGAGCGACTCCAGCCACCAGGCCTTCATTGACGCGATTGCCGCCTTTGAGGCCGCGCACCCCGGCGTTAAGATCGAGCATGTCACCACCGAAAACGAAGCGTACAAGACCAAGATCAAGGCCGCCATGTCCTCCGGCGAGGGCCTGCCCGACATCTTCTTCACCTGGGGCATGGGCTTCCTTGGTGAGTTTGTCAACGCCGGCCGCGTCTACTGCGTCGACAACGAGTACGAGGCCTACAAGGATGAGCTCCCCGTGGCCATGACCGGCAACGTCCGCTACGACGGCAAGATGTACGGCGTGCCCTACACCATGTCCCTGATCACCCTGTATGCCAACATGGACCTGCTGGCCGAGGTCGGTTATACCGAGATCCCCGCCACCTATGAGGACATGATGGCCTGCTGCGAGGCCCTCAAGGCCAAGGGCATCATCCCCTTCGGCGTTGCCGGCAAGGAGAAGTGGTGCCTGTCCGAGTACGTTGAGCCCCTGGTCATCAAGTCCGTCGGCGGCGACAAGCTGCGCGACATGTACAACGGCGCCGCTTCCTGGAACGATCCCGGCGTGGTCAAGGCCATCGAGGCTTTCCAGGGCATGGTTGACAACGGCTACTTTGATCCCAGCGCCAACGCCCTCAGCAACGACGAGGTCAAGAACAACTTCATCGCCGGCAAGACCGCTTTCTATCAGAACGGCTCCTGGAACAACAAGGACATCGGCGAGAAGGCCAATTTCACCGTGAAGGCCGGCACCTTCCCCGTCCTTGACGATTCCATCCCCCTCTACTCCATGATCGGCGGCCCCAACAACACCCTGGCCGTCACCGAGAGCAGCGAGCACAAGGATCTGGCCGTCGCCGCGGCGTTTGAGCTGGCCCGCTTCATGTCCGACGCGGATTACAAGAGCGGCGCGAACCTGCCCTGCTGGGCCGCCGATCCCAACGCTGAGGTCAACGATCTGATCCAGGCCGCCGCGGACATGGCTTCCAAGGCTGAGAACATGGTGCTCTTCGGCGACAACTTCCTCAATGCCGACGCCGCGAACACCTACCTCGATTACATTGAGATGGCCTGGGCCGGCGACGTCACCCCCGAGGAGTACGTCGAGGGTCTGGACAGCGATCTCGGCTGATCAGCTCACTCCCGGCATTTCAAACTGATTTATAACTGAACGGGGACGGTCCCCTGCACGGGGCCGTCCCCTTCCACTCTATCCGCACCGTAAGGGAGTGACAGACCATGAAAAAACCGCTTTCCTACAAGCTGAACATTTTTCTGTTCCTGCTGCCCGCGCTGCTGCTGTTCATCTGCGTGCTGATCGCCCCGATCATTATGTCCTTCGTGTACAGCCTCACCAAGTGGAACGGATTTACCACCCCGGAATTTATCGGCTTCAAGAACTATGTGGAGCTTTTCACCAGCAAATCCATCAACATCTTCAGAGCCCTGAAGAACGTCTTCCTTCTGGCTCTGCTCTCCTGCTGCATTCAGCTTCCCTTTGCGCTGTGGCTGGCTCTGCGCCTCTCCCGTCCGATCAAAGGGAAATCCGCGCTGCTGTCCATTTACTTTATGCCGGTTCTGATTTCCACGGTTGTTATCGGCCAGCTGTGGCTGAAAATCTACAACCCGGATTACGGCGTGCTGAATGTCCTGCTCCGCTCCCTCGGTCTGGACAGTTGGACGCGCATCTGGCTGGGCGATAAGAAAACGGCGCTGGCCGCCGCCTTCGTCCCCGTCCTGTGGCAATATGTCGGCTATCATATGCTGCTCATGTATGCCGGTATCAAGGGCGTCCCCACCGATCTGATCGAGGCCGCCATGCTGGACGGCGCGACCGACTCGCAGATCAGCCGCTATATCATCATCCCCTACATCCGCCCGATCCTCCGGGTCAGCGTCATCTTCGCCGTGACGGGCTCTCTCAAATCCTTCGACCTGATCTACGTCCTCACCAACGGCGGCCCGAGCCACGCCACCGAGGTGCCGAGCACCCTGATGATCAGTATGCTGTTTCTGCGAAACCGCTACGGCATGGGCTCCGCCATCGCCGTCATGCTGATCGTCCTCTGCTTCGTGTTCGCCCTGCTGATCAATATGCTGTTTAAGGAGGAAAAGTGAGATGTATAATAACCTCTCCAACAAGCGCAGCCTGAACAAGACTGTTATCTATATCATCCTGATCCTCTGGGCACTGATCAGTATTTTCCCCGTCTACTGGATGCTGACCTTCTCCTTGAAAACAAACGCCGAAATCTTCGGTGAAAACGTGGCGGGTCTGCCCCGTGAATGGGTGTGGGAGAACTACAAAAGAGCGTTCAACACGGGCAATATGCCCCGCTACTTTATCAACAGCCTGATCGTCGCCATTTCGACCATCGTCATCACCCTGGCGGCCTCCGTCATGGCGACCTACGCGATCACCAGACTCAAATGGAAAGGCCGCAAGCGCATGAACAGCTTCTTCATGCTGGGCCTCACGATCCCGATCCACGCCTCCATCGTCCCTCTGTACACGACCCTCGCCAAGCTCAAGCTGCTGGACACGCTCTGGGCGCTGATCATCCCCTACTCCGCCTTCTCGCTGGCCATGGGTATTCTGGTCTGTACCGGCTTCATGGGCGATATCCCCTATGATCTGGACGAGGCCGCCATGCTGGACGGCTGCGGCACCTGGGGGATCTTCTTCCGCGTGATCGTGCCGCTGATGAGGCCCGCCGTGGCCACCGTCGGCATTTACACCTTCCTCCAGTGCTGGAACGAGCTGATGTTTGCCAACGTCTTCATCAACTCCGACAAATGGCGCACCCTGCCTGTGGGCGTGCAGTCCCTGTCCGGCCAGTACACGACGGACTGGGGGCCCATCGGCGCGGCCCTGTCCATCGCCACGATTCCGACGCTGATCTTCTACATCTTCATGAGCAAGAAGATTCAGGACAGCTTCGTCGCCGGCGCGGTCAAAGGCTGATCGTTCATACTATCCCCTAATAGAAACAGCAAAATCTTTCCGGCAGAATTGGTGCCATACTGCGTTGCCTTCCTTGACCATATATCTCCATTATGCTCTGCGGAAGGCGCCTTGTCTGGCGCAAATTCTGCTCGGAAATCTAATTGCACTTTCTATCAGGGAATAGTATCAAAGCTCAAACGCCCCTCCCTTTTCGGAGGGGCGTTCAATCTTTAAAGCTCCGTCAGCCAGTCGTCGTCCGTCGGGATGTCATACGGCGCGGGGCTTGTTTCTCCGCCGTCTGCGCCGTCGATCCAGCTCCCCGGCGCGGGCGGCGCTTCCTCCTCCGGCTCGATCGTCACTTCTTCGACCATCTCCTCCGGCTCCTCGGCGGGGGTCTCCTCCCGTCTGCCAAGGGAGAAGTAGGAGATGCCCTTGAGGGCCGTGGTGCAGCAGACCTCGCCCCCGCGCAGATACACGAGGTCGAGCATGCCCTCGCTCACGGGCTGGGTGCCGGGGTTGAGGCAGTCGTTGACCATGTCGATCCAGTTATAGAGGTCAAGGAAGGTGTAGCTCAGATCGTGCACATAGGCGGGGGTGTTCGGCGCGGTGTAGAAGTGGACGTCCTCGCCCCGGCAGCGCAGGAACTGGCGGGCGAACCACGCCATGTTGGC
The DNA here is from genome assembly GCA_902785905.1 of Oscillospiraceae bacterium. Classification (GTDB taxonomy): domain Bacteria; phylum Bacillota; class Clostridia; order Oscillospirales; family Oscillospiraceae; genus Limivicinus. The sequence continues at coordinate 5,846 of CADAAM010000037.1, forward strand.
GGCCGTCATATTGGTGTCCATGCTCTCGGCCAGGATCGCGGCGACCTCCGGGATGTTCGGGATGCTGCCGAGGCCGAGGAACTGGTTTGCGGCGGCCTTGAGGAAGTCGTGCTGCACCTTGATGCGGTCGAGATCGCCGTTGACGTAGCCGCTGCGGTAGCGGCAGAGCCACATGGCCTGCTCCCCGTTGAGAAGCTGAAAGCCCGGCCACAGGTCGATCACCGGCCCATCCTCGTAGTACATGCGCTTCGGCACGTCGTACCAGATCCCGCCCAGGGCGTCCACCGCCCGCTCGAAGCCCTCAAGAGAGATGACCGCGTAGCAGTCCACATCAAAGCCGGTGAGCTTTTTGACGTGCCGCCGCAGGGCCTCGCTGCCGCTGGCCCCGCTGTAGACCGCCGTCCAGTATACACCGTTGAGCTTGCGGATGGGCGTGTCGACGTTGATGAGCGTGTCACGCGGGATGCTGACAAAGTTTGCCGTGTGCCGCACGGTGTCGAGCTTTGCGACCATGATGGTGTCGGTGTTGCCGGTGCCGTCGTCACTGCCCGCGAGCAGCAGGGTATAGACCCCGTCCTGCCGCTCAGTCTCAAAGGCCGTGCCCCGGTCCGGCGTAGGCGTCGGCGCGTCTGTGGGCGCCGCGCTCTCCTGCGTCTGGGCGATCTCCGTCAAAACGGGGTTGCCCGCCGCCAGCTCGGGCGGCTTTTCCCACAGGAAATACGCGCCCAGCGTCGCGGCGGCCAGCGCCGCGAGAGAGCTGCCGGCAATAATCAGCAGCCGCAGAAGACTTTCTTTCGACAGGTGCAGCCTGACAGCCGGCCGTAAAGGCAGCCTGATCCCCTTCACGCGCCGCAGCCAGGTCTCCCCCAGCCGCTGCAGCCGGTCCAGCCATTTCTTTTTGTCCATATTCCCGCCTTTCCGCCCCGTCGGAGCGTTTTGGATTTCCTTTATCGTCACTCGGGAGTATGGCCGCTTTTGCGCGGAATCATACAGAGGCGCTGAATAATTCACAAAAGAAATTTCGCCCTCCCGTTCTTTCCTGTTGCATTTTACCGAAATGGCCGGATGCTTCAAAAACGGCATTGACTTTAGCACCAAAAAGTGCTAAAGTCTGCTTATCAACCAAAGGGGAGAGGCTGTCATGTCCGGATTCCGATTTGCGTACGCAACCAGCTATTATTACTATTATCGCCTTGATGATAGCGGTCTGCGCTGCAAGTGATCGCCCCGACAGGACAGATGACGGGGCCCGTTCCCGACAAGCGCCGCGCAGACTGCCGTCTGGCGGCGTTTTCGATTTGGGCCTCCTTCCCCGTTTGAAATCAAAACAGATAAAAGGAGAACACGAACATGAAAAAGCTCATTACCATGCTTCTCACGCTGTCCCTCGTTTTCAGCTTCGCCGCCTTCGGCGCAAGCGCCTACGCCGCCGACTCCTACACCGTCGGCATCTGCCAGCTCGTGCAGCACCCCGCGCTTGACGCCGCCACCCAGGGCTTCAAGGACGCGCTGACCAAGGCCCTCGGCGACAAGGTCAGCTTTGTCGAGCAGAACGCCTCCGGCGACTCCGCCACCTGCGCGGTCATCTGCAACCAGTTTGTCTCCGATGACGTGGACCTGATCATGGCCAACGCCACCCCGGCCCTGCTGGCCGCCCAGGCTGCCACCAACAAGATCCCCGTGCTGGGCACCTCCGTCACCGACTACGCCTCCGCCCTTGACATCGACGACTGGAAAGGCTCCACCGGCACCAACATCTCCGGCACCTCCGACGGCGTGCCCGCCGCCGAGCTTGCCGCCGTTTTGAACGAGCTCTTCCCCGACGCCAAGAACGTCGGCCTGCTCTACTGCTCCGGCGAGCCCAACTCCAAGTTCCAGGCCGAGGAGATGCGCCCCGCCCTTGAGGCCTTCGGCTACAATGTCTCCGACTACACCTTTGCCGACTCCAACGACGTGGCCGCCGTCACCAACAACGCCTGCGATGACTGCGACGTGCTTTACATCCCCACCGACAACACCGCCGCCTCCAACGCGGAGCTGATCAACAACGTCGCCATCGCCAAGAAGGTCCCCATCGTCTGCGGTGAAGAGAACCTCTGCTCCGGCTGCGGCGTGGCCACCCTGTCCATCTCCTACTACGATCTCGGCACCGTGACCGGCGAGATGGCCGCGAAGATCCTCTCCGAGGGCGCCGACGTCTCCACCATGGAGATCGAGTACGCCCCCTTCGCCAAGAAGTTCAACAAGACCAACTGCGACATTCTGGGCATTGAGGTTCCCGAGGCCTACGAGGCCATCGCTGAGTAAGAGCGAGCGAATAAAAGCCCCGGCGGGTTTTCCTGCCGGGGCATCATCCGAGGTGTAATCTGTGACATTAACAAGCTATTTTGCTTCTCTGAACATTCTGAAGCTCTTCCGCAATATGCCGGGCGGCGTGTCCCAGGGCATCATCTGGGGCATCATGGCGCTGGGCATTTACATTACCTTCCGCCTGCTGGACGTGGCCGACCTGACCGTGGACGGCTCCTTCACCACGGGCGGCGCGGTGACGGTCATGCTGATTCTGGGCGGCTGGCCCGCGTGGGCGGCGCTGCTGGTGGCCATGCTGGCGGGTCTGCTGGCGGGTTTCGTGACCGGCACGCTGCATACCAAGCTTGGCATTCCCGCGATCCTCGCCGGTATCCTGACGCAGTTTTCCCTGTATTCCATCAATCTGCACATCATGGGCATGGCTGCCAACAAGGCGGTCAGCGTGGATAAATACAATCTCCTGCTCTCCTCCCGCAACATTCCCTCCGCCATCCTGACCGGCTGCATCATCGCGTTGGCGCTGGTCTCCGTCTTCTACTGGTACTTCGGCACCGAGCAGGGCTCCGCCATCCGCGCGACCGGCAACAACCCCGCCATGAGCCGCGCCCTCGGCATCAACATCGACAACATGAAGGTGCTGGGCCTGTCCCTCTCCAACGGCATCGTGGCTCTTGCGGGCGGTCTGCTTGCCCAGTATCAGGGCTTTGCGGACATCAACATGGGCCGCGGCGCGATCGTCATCGGCCTGGCCGCCGTCATCATCGGTGAGGTGGTGGGCGGCGCGATTCTCGGCAAGCGCCTCAACTTCTACGGCACGCTGAGCTTTACCGTCGTCGGCGGCATTGTGTACTATCTGGTCATCGTCATCGTGTTGTGGCTGCGCCTCAACTCCAACGATCTCAAGCTCTTCACCGCCGTGGTGGTGGCGCTGTTCCTGGCCGTCCCTTACTTACGTGGGCAGAAGAAGAGCTCCTTTGCCAAACTCAGGCGGAAGGGAGGCTGACACGATGCTTGTTTTACAGAACATTTCCAAGACCTTTAACCCTGGCACCATCAACGAGAAGAAGGCCCTCGACGGGCTGAACCTCCATCTCAGGCCCGGCGACTTTGTCACCGTCATCGGCGGCAACGGCGCGGGCAAGTCCACCATGCTCAACGCGGTGGCGGGCGTCTGGCCCGTGGACGAGGGGCGCATCCTCCTTGACGGGCAGGACATCACCGCCCTGCCGGAGCACAAGCGCGCCCACCTGATCGGCCGCGTGTTCCAGGACCCCATGATGGGTACCGCGCCCAACATGCAGCTCGAGGAAAACCTGGCCCTGGCCGCCCGCCGCGGTCAGCGCCGCGGCTTGAGCTGGGGCGTCACCAATGCTGAACGCGAGGAGTACCACGAGCGCTTGAAAATTCTCGGCCTCGGCCTTGAAGACCGCATGACCTCCAAGGTCGGCCTGCTCTCCGGCGGCCAGCGCCAAGCGGTCACGCTGCTGATGGCCGTGCTGAGAAAGCCGAAGCTCCTGCTCCTGGACGAGCATACCGCCGCCCTCGACCCCGGCACCGCCGCGAAGGTGCTGGAGCTGTCGGACAAGATCGTGCAGGACAACAATCTCACCACTCTGATGATCACCCACAACATGAAGGACGCCATCCGCCACGGCAACCGCCTCATTATGATGAACGAGGGGCACATCATCCTCGACATCGAGGGCGAGGAGAAAAAGAAGCTCACCAAGCAGCAGCTCATCGACATGTTTGCCCAGAAGGGCGCCAGCATCGACTCCGACGAGGCCCTGCTCACCAAGGGCGGCTGACAACTCCCCAACAAAAAGCACGCACAGAATGAACCGTGCGTGCTTTTTTAGGGTATTTATTCAAATCCCCTTCCGGTAAAGTACATATGAATACGCCGTCGGGACTGCGACCATCACCGCGAGGATGATGAAAAAGGCCGCCATGCTCCAGCCGACGAAGCTCATCACGATAAAAGCGACGCCGCTGAGCACCCAGAGAAAACCCGCGAGACGGTGCGTGCGGTTCCAGTTCTCCTCGCTGTGCAGCGTCCAGGGCAGGCGTATGCCCATGGTGTAGCTCTGCTTGGTCTTGGGCAGATAGTTGCCGATGATGACGAACAGCAGCCCCATGAGAACCGGGATCACCAGGTCGATCCGCAGCTCATACCCCAGCCCCCAGGCGATCGTCGCGCCGCCCGCGAGGACGGCAACCGCGGCGGGCGTCCAGAGCGCGATTGTGCGCAGCGTTGAATTCATGTTCTGCCGCTTGGGATCGGCATTGAGCCCAAGGTACATCAGCAGGTTCAGACCCGCGAGCAGGGCGGGCAGGCCGAAGACCGTGAAGGCGCGGCTCGACCAGCCGTCGGGCGTGCCGTCCAGGCCCCAGTGCGTCGTCATCGTCTCGGGCAGACGGCCGTAGACCGCCGCGCCGACGGCCGCCGGCAGCAGGCAGATCAACGTCGTGATGATCAGGGTTTTCTTGTCAGCTTTCATGTTCATCCACTCCCTTCAAGCTCTGAATCCAGAGCAAAACCTCCTCCAGCACGGAGGCGTTCAGACTGTAATATATGAAATTCTTCTCCCGGCTCTCAAAGATGAGACCGGCTTTTTTGAGCTGCGACAGGTGGTAGGACACCGTCGCGCCCGTCATGTCGAAGCGGCTGCCGATCTCCCCCGCCGTCATGCGTCCGGATTTGAGCATGTTTAAAATCTCGCGCCGCGCGGGATCGGACAGGGCCTTCATCGTCTCGCTGAATCCCATGGGCATCCCTCCTATTTAGAATTCTTTCTAAATAGATAGTAGCACAGGGGCGGTCTGTTGTCAACAGGTATTTAGATTTTTTTCTAAATACCTGAGAGTTCACAGGGGCCGATGGCCCGGGACGGCTTCTCTTGTCCCTTCGGGACAATTCACCTTCTGACCTCATCGGCCCCTATTGGAGCATAACTACTAAGATATTTCACTTTTCTCGCCGTCAAGGTCTTGGCTCGCCCCCGCCGAAGGCAGCGGGAGAGGCAAGCCGCAAAAGAAAAGATTTAATCGTTACTGCCCCCTACTGCGTTGTTTCTCATAAAACCTGGTGTTATGCCGTAGGGGCGGCTATCAGCCGCCCGGCAGAGCAATGTCGTTTTTCTGCTTTTTTGTTGGGCGAATCCGTACAGCCTGCGAATTCGCCCAACGGTTCGCACCTGTTGTCGATTCTCCGCGCGGGCGGATCCTATCCGCCCCTGCGATGATGATCGTACAGTTTTATCGGAAACACAGTACTGCGACTTGTTCTCTGTGTTCAGCGTTTCCGATTATTGACCAGCATGATGAAGCGCAAAAGCTGGGCAAGCGTCGTGGCGAGGGCGGCCACATAGGTCAGGGCTGCGGCGTTGAGCACCTTCTTCGCGCTCTGATACTCCTCTCCCTCCAGCAGGCCCATGCCCTCAACGCTTCTCAGCGCCCGGCGGCTGGCGTCGAACTCCACCGGCAGGGTGATAACCTGGAATATGGCACACAGCGCGTACAGCGCGACGCCCGCGTAGGCGAGATAGATGAGCTTCGGGCTGAAGCCCGCCAGCAGCAGACCCGCAATCAGCAGCGGCACCGAGAGCTTCGCGCCGATGTTGGTGGCCGGGATGATGGCCTGACGGATCTGGATCGCGCGCCTCCGGGTCGTAGTGGTCGCTCAGCTCCCCGCTGACGCGCTCGACCGGCACGTCCCGCAGGCCGTTTGCGTCAAGCACGCGCCGCGCCGCCTGGGCTCCGGTGAGGCCGCGGGAGTTCATCACTTTCGAATACTTCTCAAAGGTCCTCTTGACGTTCCAGCTCGCCCACAGCGAGAGGATCACGGCCGGCAGAACGAGGATGATATAGGTCATGTCGATATACATTCTATGGTCTCCCTTCTTAAACCTTAATATTATTATACCGCCCCTTCTCTCCCGGCGCAAGCCGGGAAACGCGCTTCCTGTTGAAAATGGATGTAAAATATGATAAGGTAAGTGCAAGAGATTTTATGCAAGGGAGTGGTCTTTTCATGAGCCGCCGCATCCGTCTTTCCTGCGTTGTTTTGCTTCTTGCCGCGCTGCTTTTCTGCGCCTGCGCCAAGAAGGAAGCTCCGCCCCCGACTCCGCTCCCTTCCCCGGCGCTTGTTGAAACCGCCGCGCCGGCGGAACAGGCCCCGGCTGCGGAGACGCCCCCGGCGGTGAGCGAAGCGCCCGCCCCGACGGAGCAGCCGCAGACAAGGCTATCCGCCCTTGATGGCATCCGGGTTCTGATCACCGACGGCCAGTATTACGAGGCTTTCCAGGAGATGCTGGCTTTTGAGGAGTCGACACAGGACGAAGCGGAACGCGCCGCCTGCGAGGCGCTCTTTGCGGAGCTCGACCAGGTGCTGCGCGAGATTGAGCCGGAGACCGGCACGGAGCTTGAACGCGGCTTCACTGTTCAGGGCGGCGGCGTGCTGGAGGTATACGCCTTCAACGGTCCGGCCCTTGTAACTGTCACAAACGCCG
>CADAAM010000038.1 GCA_902785905.1 Oscillospiraceae bacterium
GACTGGAACGGCGAAGCCAACGCCACCCAGAAGAACGGCCCGCAGGTCACCTTCTACCGCTCCCTGATCTACGCCGCTCCCTCCGAGTACGGCAAGAAGCTGGCCGAGAAGGTCAACAACGGCGAGAAGCTCACCTGGGAGGACCTCGACGGCGCCAAGTGGGCCGTGCAGAAGACCTCCTCCTCCGCCGGCTACATCTACCCCACCATGTGGCTGATGGAAAACTACGACGGCAAGAAGATCTCCGATCTGTCCAACGTCATCCCCATCGACTCCGGCTACGGCACCGCCTTCTCCTACGCCGCCGCTGAGCAGGTCGATATCATCGTCTGCTACGCCGACGGCCGCAACGACTATGAGGCATCCTGGACCCTGCCCACCGACCAGCAGGATTCCACCGGCAAGCAGGGCATGGGCCGCTCCGACAGCATCTGGAACGAGCTGAACGTCATCGGCGTGACCGAGGGCATCTACAACGACACCGTCGCCATCTCCAAGGAGAGCCCCTACTACACGCCCGAGACCGTCGCGGCGCTGCAGGACTGCTTCATCAACATCATCAACACCCCCGAGGGCAAGGCCATCTTCGACGTCTACAGCCACACCGGCTATGCCAAGGCTGTCGACTCCGACTATGACGGCGCCCGCGCTGCTCTGACGGCCGTCGACGGCTGATCTCAGCGCACTCTTTCCGGGCTCTGTATCCGCGCAAGTGAATACAGAGCCCGGTTTTCGTTCTGCCTCAAGCGCTGAACGGCGCGGCCTCCCGCGCCGCTGACCGGTTCCGGCAGCATCAGTTTTTCAGGAACAGAGAAAAGGAGAAGCACCGCATGATTGAGTTTAAGAATGTCTACAAGACCTATCCCAACGGCTTTACCGCGCTCAAGGATATTAACCTGCAGATCGAACAGGGCGAATTTGTCGCCATCATCGGTCTGTCCGGCGCGGGCAAATCCACCATCCTCCGCTGCATCAACCGTATGCACGACGTGACCAAGGGCACCCTGACCGTCGACGGCGTGGACGTCAACTCCCTCAAGGGCGCGGAGCTCCGAAAATTCCGCCGCAAGGTCGGCATGATCTTCCAGAGCTTCAACCTGGTCAGCCGCTCCACCGCCATCAAGAACGTGCTCACCGCCGACGTGCCGGAGATGAGCTTCTTCAAGGTCCTCTTCGGCGTCTTCTCCAAGGAGCAGAAGATGCGCGCGCTGGAGAGCCTCGACAAGGTCGGCATCCTCGACAAGGCCTACACCCGCTGCGACCAGCTCTCCGGCGGCCAGCAGCAGCGCGTCGCGCTGGCCCGCACCCTCAACCAGAATCCGAAGATCATCCTCGCGGACGAGCCGGTGGCCTCCCTCGACCCCATCACGGCCCGTCAGGTCATGCAGGACTTCGTGCGCATCAACAAGGACTACAAAATTTCAATCCTGCTGAACATCCACCATATCGACCTTGCCCTGCAGTACTGCAACCGCGTCGTCGGCGTGCGCGCGGGCGAGATCGTCTTCGACGGCCCGGCCTCCACCATCACGCAGGAGCAGATCGATTACGTCTATAACGGCACGAAGGCGCCTGTGCTGGGCAATGGAGAGTGAGACCATGGAGAAGGAAGTCAACACTCTCGTCAAGCTGACCTGGTTTGACAAGATCTTTAAGCCCCAGGTCATCACGCTGCCGAACGGGCACTCGACCATCCGCCGCCGCAGCCGCGCGCCCTTTATCGTCGCGTTGGTGCTGCTCGCGGTGATCCTGTCGCTGCGCATGACGGGCTTTGATCTGGGCCTGATTGCCCGCAAGTTCAACAAGCTGCTCGACCTCATGGTCAAGCTCTTCCACCCCAAGTGGAGCTTTTTCAACAAGGTCACCCGCCCGCTGGTCGACACCATCAAAATGTCCATTCTCGGCACGGTCATCGGCTGCGGCCTGTCTCTGCCGATCGCGGTTCTTTCTTCCACCAACATCGACAAGAGCCGCCCGATCGTGAGCGTCCTGCGCTTCATCCTGGCGCTCATCCGCACGCTGCCGACGCTGGTCATCGCGCTGGTCTGCGCCCTGATCTTCGGCCTCGGCACCTTCGCGGGCACCCTTGCCATCGCAATTTTCACCTTCGGCATTGTCTCCAAGATGCTGTATGAGAGCATCGAGACCATTGACATGGGCCCCTTTGAGGCCATGGAGGCCATGGGCGCAAGCAAGTTTCAGGCGTTCTGGTCGGCCTGCATGCCCCAGATTCTGCCTGTATACCTCTCCCACAGCCTCTACTGCTTTGAGATGAACGTGCGCGCCTCGGCCATTCTGGGCTACGTCGGCGCGGGCGGTCTCGGCATCACAATCAACGAGCGCATTGGCTGGCGCGACTATGAGGGGCTCGGCATGGTGCTGCTGACGCTGTTCGTGGTGGTCGTCGTTATCGAGTTCACCAGCGAATATCTGCGCGGCAAGCTGAGCTGAGAGGAGGGACGACATGGCTGAAAAATTGGAAAAGCTCGAACAGGCGGTCGATAAAAAACTGACCGCCGCCGAAATGTACGCGATGCGTCCCCGCAAATGGTGGCTGTATACGCTGATCGTGCTCATCATTGTCATGCTGGTAAGCTGGTCGGGGTCCACCATCGAATTTGAGGGGCTGACCGTTCAGGGCCGCACGGTGGCCCAGGGCGTCATCAGCGGCATCACCCACCCCGACCTCAAGCTCATGTTTGGCACCGGCGAGACCGACGTGCCCTATCTGCTGCTGCAGACCATGGCCATCGCCGTGCTCGGCACGCTTTTCGGCGCGATCCTGGCGATCCCCTTCGCCTTCCTCGCCTCCACCAACATCCTGCCCAAGCCCATCGCCTATCTCTTCCGCGTCTTGATCCTGCTGATCCGCACCATCCCCAGCCTGGTCTGGGCGCTCATGTGGATCCGCGTGACCGGCCCCGGCGCCGCCTGCGGCGTCATCACCCAGTCGGTCTGCTCCATCGGCATGATCTCCAAGATGTACATCACGGCGATAGAGGATCTGGACACCCGCATCCTCGAGAGCCTGGACGCCATGGGCTGCACACCCTTCCAGAAGATCCGCTACGGCGTGATCCCCCAGCTCACGGCGAGCTTTATCTCCACCACCATCTACCGCTTCGACATCAACCTCAAGGACGCGACCACCCTCGGCATTGTCGGCGCGGGCGGCATCGGCGCGTCCCTGGTGCAGTGCCTCAACTCCCGCCGCTGGGCGATGGTCGGCTCCTTTGTCTGGGGCCTGATGATCCTGGTGCTCATCATCGAGTTCCTCTCCACCCGCGTCCGCGCCAAGCTCGCGAGGGGAGAATAATCAGAGAGTGGAGTGTGGAGAGTGAAGAGTGGCGTTATGGTGTCGCCTTCGGCGACGGTTATAAACCCAGACGGGACTGTTTCACTCTTCACGCTCTGATTTAACGAGGTACGCATGAAACGGGAACTGACGATCTTTTTCACGTCCGACATCCACGGGTATTTCTCGCCCGTGGATTACGCTCAAAACACCCGCGCGGCGGCGGGACTTGCCAACTGCGCGGCAAATTTCACCCATGACGGCAACACCCTGATCCTCGACGGAGGCGACACCTTACAGGGCAGCCCCTTCACCTACTGGCTTTACAGCCGCACAGAGGAGAAAAGCCGTATCCCGGCCAGGGCCATGAATCTGGCCGGATACGATTTCATCACCCTTGGCAACCACGACTTTAACTACGGAACAAAAGAGCTGGAGAGCTATCTGGCCGCGCTGGACGCAAAGTGCCTCTGCGCCAATGTACAGGGGCTGAGCCATAACGCGCGGTATGCGATCAGGCAGCTCGAGAACGGTCTGCGCGTCGGCATCTGCGGCGTCACCTCGCAGTTTGTCCCGAACTGGGAGAAGCCGGAGAATATCGCGGGCCTGACCTTCTCTGACGCCTTTGAGACCGCGCGGGATATACGTGCGGAGATGAAAAAGGAGAAGGTCGATCTCACAATCTGCCTCTACCACGGCGGCTTTGAGCGCGACACGGATACCGGCGCGGTGTTGTCCGAGACCGACGAAAACGAAGGCTGGCGCATCTGCCGGGAACTGGACTATGACATCCTGCTCACGGGGCACCAGCACATGCCCTTTGCGGACAAGTGCGTAAACGGCACCTGGACCTGCCAGCCCCCCGACAAGGCGCGGCAGTATGTCCGCATGGACGTGACGGTGGACGACGGCGGAAAAGTAACGGCGCACTCAAAGCTCTGCCCTGCGGGGGATGTGACGCCGGAGGCTTTTTCCAAAATCCTCGATCCTCTGGAAAAACAGGTCGCGGCCTTCATCGACACGCCGCTCGGGCACATGGACGCGGCGCTGCTTCCGGGGGAACCCCTGAAGCGCGCCTTGAACGGCAGCCTGATTGCCAACTTTTTCAATCAGGTTCAGCTCGAAGCCTCCGGCGCGGATCTGTCCTGCACGAGCCTCGCCAACACCCTGCGCGGCTTTTCCGAAAACGTCACGGTGCGGGACGTGGTGGCAAGCTACGTCTTTCCCAACACGCTCAAGACCATCCGCGTCAACCGCACCATCCTGACAAAAGCCCTCGAACGCAGCGCCGACTACTTCGCCTTTGACGAAAACGGCGCGCTCACCGTGAGCGAGAGCTTCCTGCGCCCCATCGTCCAGCACTACAATTACGACTTCATCGCGGGCGTTGAAGCGACCATCGATCTGCGCCGCACCCCCGGCGAGCGGGTGACCTCCATCCGCTGGCAGGGCCGGGAGCTGCCGGACGATCAGAGCCTTACCCTGTGCATGAACAACTACCGCGCCTCCGGGGCCGGCGGCTACGAGTTTTACAGGGACTGCGAGACGGTGCGCGAGCAGTCCGAGGAGGTCTCGGAGCTGATTATCGCCTATCTTGACAAACACCGCAATATCACGGTCGATAAGACCAAATGGCTGACCATTCTATATTAAAAAGGAGAAAACGAATGAGCAACAAGGTTTTCAAGGTCGTCCTGCTGCAGGCGCTGCCTGCCTCCGGCAAGTCTGAGGTGCGCAACTTCATGGCCCATGTCGAGCCCGAACGCCTGCGCGACGAGTTCCACATCGGGGCCAATCTCCAGCTGGACGACTTCCCCTATGTCCATATGATGCGCCGCATCGACAACGAGCTCGAGGCCATGGGCGAGGCCCGCATCTTCTACCCCGGCGAGGCGCCCTTCATCGACGGCCGCGACTGGGGCACGCTCTGCAACCTGCTCAACGAGGACTACCACGACCTGATGAACCGCGTCAAGGTGTGCCCCGACTCCGCCGCGCAGTACCTCTTTGAGCGCATCGACCGCGCCGGACTCGGCGCCGGGATCGCCCCGCGCATGGGCCTTCTGGACGAGGCCGTCCGCGCAAAGGTCGCCGAAAAGCTCGAAGCCGAGGCCCGCGCCATGCTGGACGAGAAGCAGGCCGCCTACCCCGAGAGCTTCGAGGACAAGACCGTCGTCATCGAGTGCGCCCGCGGCGGCCCGGACGGGGCCTCCCTGCCGCTGACCGGTACCTTCGGCTATCAGTACTCTCTGCCGATGTTCTGCCCGGAGATTCTGGAAAACGCCGCCATCCTCTATATCTGGGTCACGCCCGAGGAATCCCGCCGCAAGAACGCCGACCGCGCTGACCCCAACGACCCCGGCTCCAATCTGCACCACGGCGTGCCCATGGCCGTCATGCTGGGCGACTACGGCTGCGACGACATGGAGTACATGCGTCAGCACTCCCGCGAAAACTGCGTCAGCTTTGAGGCGCACGGCAAACACTGGGACATCCCCATCGGCGTCTTCGACAACCGCGTGGATAAGACCTCCTTCCTCCGCGCCGAGCCCGAGGCCTGGGATCCGGACAAGGTCGCCGACGTGACCGCTGCCATCCGCGCCGCCACCGACGCCATGTTTGAAAACTACGGAAAGTAAAGTTCATAGAAGACAACTCAGCCCCGCGGACAATTACAGTCCGCGGGGCTGAGCTGTTATTGATGTTATACCAGAACCTCATGAAAACCTTTAATCCCTTAAAGGTTTTCATAGCGCCATAAGGAGCGCAGAGGTTCTTGTATGAGACGTGTTTTCAGTGTTTCACGTTGAAAACGCCGCAGGAACTGCGGCTTTCTTGATTAAAGAATTTAATCAAGAAACAATATTAAACGCCGGCGACAAAGTCGCGGATGAACGAAAGGCCCGCGCCGATGGGCGTGATGTGACGGGGCACGACGCTGAGCTGGACAAAATCGGCATCCGACAGGAAGGGGTTTCCGGACAGCACATACTGCCGCAGAATGTGCAGATAGGGCTGCAGATACTCGGAGAGGAAGCCGCCCAGCACGACTTTGCAGTCGAGCACCATGCGGATGTTGTTGATCCCGATGGCGAGATGGCGGAGCATGTCATAGAGCATCGCCTCATAGTCTGCGTTGTGCTCTTCCACGCCCTTGAAAAATTCATCGAGACTCACCCCAAAGGCGGCGTCGATGCGGCGCGGCGAGATGTAGGGCTCCAGGCAGCCGTGCTTGCCGCAGGTGCACAGGAGGCCGCCCGGCTCAATGCAGATGTGGCCGAACTCGCCGCTCTTTACGTCGTCGCCGCTGTAGGGCTCGCCCGCGATCATGACCGAGCCGCCCACGCCGTATTCCAGCGAGAGGTAGGCGAGATTCTCCTTCTCCCCGCGCACGAAGCACTCGGCATGGCCGCTGGCGGTCGCGTCGTTCTCCACATAGACGGGGTAGGGGATGCCGCGGATCAGCGTCTCCATTTGAACATTTTTAAGGTTCATGGTCGGGGCGTTAAATATGGCGGTGGTCAATGTTGTTTTCGTCCAGAAAGGCGTCCAGCGTGCGGACAAGTGCCGTGGAGTCCGGCTTCGACAGCTCCTCCACCAGGGCAAAGGGGACCACGCGGTAGGCCAGCTCCTGCAATCTGAGATCCATCGCGATCAGGCGCAGATGGTGCTCCGACGCCGCAATCCCCACGGACAGCCGCGCGTCCGGCACGATGTCCAGCCCCTGGGCCTTGCGCCCGCCGGTGGACTGCTCCTCCCCCGAGGAGCGGACCAGCCCCGCCTCCATCAGATCGGAGAGGTTCTGATACAGAGTCGGCATACTGATCCCGCAGGCGTTGGCCACGGCCTGCCGGGAACAGAAGTCCTTCGCCTCGTACAGATAGCGGTAGATCCGGTTTCTGACCGGCAGCGCCGTCTGTCGGTATGCGTCGTTTTGCAAAAAATCGCCTCCCTCCATGCGAAAACAGCCTCTTACCTTGTTATCTTACCAGAATTTCAGACTATGTCAAGGCTGAAGGAGCGACTTAGGAAAAATAAATTTAGTTAACAGAATAACGAAATTATTCAACATGCACAAAAAATAAATTTAATATCAAGCATTATTCACAAAACAATAAAAAGATTTAAAAATACCTTGACAGCTACCGTTCTTATTTGTAAAATCAATTCATGAAAGTTGCATCAGCAGCTTCGAGGAAAAACAAAATTAAAAGGAGGACTCACAAACATGAAAAAGTTGCTCGCGCTCGTGCTCGTAGTTTGCATGGTCTTTGCCTTCGGCGCAACGACCGCCTTTGCTGACGGTGACAACCTGGTCGGTGTCGCAATGCCGACGAAGGATCTCCAGCGTTGGAATCAGGACGGCGAGTACATGAAAGAGAAGCTCGAGGCGGCCGGCTATGAAGTCGACCTGCAGTTCGGCGCCAACGACATCGCCACTCAGGTTTCCCAGATCGAGAACATGATCGCCAACGGCTGCAAGGTTCTGGTCATCGCCTCCATCGACGGCGACTCCCTCGGCACCGTCCTGGCCCAGGCCAAGGAAGCCGGCATCCCCGTCATCGCCTATGACCGTCTGATCATGAACTCCGACGCTGTCTCCTACTACGCCACCTTCGACAACTGGCTCGTCGGCGTGACCCAGGGCAAGTTCATCGAGGACGCCCTTGATCTCAAGAATGCGGAAGGCCCCTTCAACATGGAGTTCATCACCGGCGACCCCGGCGACAACAACATCAACTTCTTCTATGACGGCGCCATGAGCATCATTCAGCCCTACCTCGACAGCGGCAAGGTCGTCTGCCCCTCCGGCCAGACCGAGAAGGCTGTCGTCGCGACTGCCAACTGGGCGACCGACGCCGCTCAGGCCCGCTTTGAGACCATCCTCGCCGCCAACTACTCCGACGGCACCAAGCTGGACGCGGTCCTCGCTTCCAACGACTCCACCGCTCTGGGCGTTGAGAACGCGCTGGCTGCCTCCTACACCGGCGACTACCCCGTCATCACCGGTCAGGACTGCGACATCGCCATCATGCCGAACCTCATCGCCGGCAAGCAGGCCATGTCTGTCTTCAAAGACACCCGTACTCTCGCGGCCAAGGTCGTTGAGATGGTCGATGCTCTGATGAAGGGCGCCGAGCCTCCCGTGAACGACACCGAGACCTACGACAACGATAGCAGCGAAGACGGCGTCAACATCATCCCGAGCTTCCTGTGCGAGCCCGTTGCCTGCACGGCCGACAACTACAAGGAGATCGTCATCGACTCCGGCTACTACACCGAGGATCAGCTCGCCTAAATCTCATTCAAACAAAGCAGCATTGTCGGGCAAGGCGGGAAACCGCCTTGCCCGTACTCTAATGAACGCTCGGGCTATGATATAAATTTCGGAGCTTTCCGGCCGGGAAGCCGCCAAAGCGTTCTGTTTATATTTTAGCCTCAGGCTTGGAGGGGATAATTTGTCGGAAAATATTCTGGAAATGCGGGGGATCACCAAGACCTTCCCCGGCGTCAAGGCTCTGGACGACGTAAACTTCGCCGTCAAAAAAGGCAGCATCCACGCCCTTGTGGGTGAGAACGGCGCCGGCAAGTCCACGCTGATGAACGTACTCAGCGGTCTGTATCCCTACGGCAGCTATACGGGAGACATTGTATACGAAGGAGAAGTGTGCAAGTTCTCCAACATCAAAGACAGCGAGAGCAAGGGCATTGTCATTATCCATCAGGAGCTGGCCCTGGTGCCCTATATGAGCATCGGTGAAAACATGTTCCTGGGCAACGAACAAGGAAAAAAATATGCCATCGACTGGGACAAAACTCATGCCGAAGCAACAAAATATCTGAAAATCGTCGGCCTGACCGAGTCGTCCAAGACCCTGATCAAGGACATCGGCGTCGGCAAGCAGCAGATGGTCGAGATCGCCAAGGCCCTGGCCAAAAAAGCGCGCCTCATGATCCTGGACGAGCCGACCTCTTCTCTCAACGAGGCGGACTCCAAGGCGCTGCTGGATCTGCTGCTGGAATTCAAAAAGCAGGGGATGACCTCCATCATCATCTCTCACAAGCTCAACGAGGTCTCCTATGTGGCGGACGACATCACCATCATCCGCGACGGCCACACCATCGAGACCCTCGTCAAGGGCCGGGACGATTTCAGTGAAGACCGCATCATCCGCGGCATGGTCGGCCGTGCGCTGGAGGATCGCTTCCCCAAACGCAAGGACGTCAAAATCGGCGATGTGGCGCTTGAGGTCAAGCACTGGAACGTCTATCACCCGATCTACACCGAGAAGAAAGTCGTGGACGACGTCTCCTTCCACGTCCGCAAGGGCGAGGTTGTGGGCTTCTCCGGCCTGATGGGCGCGGGCCGCACCGAGCTTGCCATGTCCATCTTCGGCCGCAGCTACGGCACGGAGATCTCCGGCACGATCGAGATCCACGGCAAGGAGGTTAAGCTCCACTCCCCGCGCGAGGCCATCGACGCCGGTATCGCCTACGTCACCGAGGACCGCAAGGGCAACGGCCTGATCCTCTCGAACCCCATCTACATCAATACCACGCTCGCAAACCTCAAGGGCGTCACCAAGAACGGGGTCATCGACCGCGACAAGGAGCTGTCCGTGGCGGAGGAGTACCGGGTCAAGCTGCGCACCAAGACGCCAAGCGTTCAGCAGAACGTGGGCAACCTCTCCGGCGGCAACCAGCAGAAGGTTTTGCTTGCCAAGTGGATGTACGCTGACCCCGACATCCTGATCCTGGACGAGCCGACCCGAGGCATCGACGTGGGCGCAAAGTTTGAGATCTACTGCATCATCAACGACCTTGTGGCGGAGGGCAAGTCCGTCATTATGATCTCCTCGGAGCTGCCGGAGGTTCTGGGCATGTGCGACAGAATCTACGTGCTCAACGAGGGGCGCATCGTCGGCGAATTTGAACAGAAAGAGGCCAGTCAGGAAAAGATCATGGCAAGCATCCTCTCTACCGACTCGGCAGCAAAGGAGAAAAAGCAATGATGACAAAGACGAAAGCTCTGAACTTCGTTCAGAAATATACGATGATTATCGCGCTGGTGCTGGTCACGGGCTTCTTCGCCTGGCGCACCAACGGCAAAATCCTTATGCCCCAGAACATCACGAACATCATCTCCCAGAACGCCTACGTGTTCGTGCTGGCCACCGGTATGCTGCTGTGCATCCTGACCGGCGGCAACATCGATCTGTCCGTCGGCTCCGTGGTCTGCTTTGTCGGCACAGTAGGCGCGGTCGCCATGAGCAAGGGCATGAACATGTGGCTGGCTGTGCTGGTGATGCTGGCGGTCGGCCTGCTCATCGGCTCGTGGCAGGCTTTCTGGATCGCCTACGTGAAGGTCCCGCCCTTTATCACGACGCTGGCCGGCATGCTGATCTTCCGCGGCCTGTCAAACGTGGTGCTGCAGGGCAAGACCCTGGCGGTCAAGAACGAAGCCTTCGTCAAGATTTTCGGCGGCGGCGCCAAGTGCTACGTCCCGGACATCTTCGCAAAAGAGGGCGTCGGGATCAACATCCTCTGCCTCGTGGTCGGCATCATCGCCTGCGCGCTCTATCTCTTCTTTACCCTGCGCAACGCGAGATCCCGCAAAAAGGCAGGGCTTGAGACCGAAGCACTGTATGTGACGCTCGTCAAGGCCGTCGTCATCGTGGCGGTCATCATGTTCTTCACACTCCGCCTCGCCCAGTACAAGGGCCTGCCCATGGCGCTGATCTGGGTTGTGGCCGTGGTCATGATCTACACCTATATCACCTCTAAAACCACCGTCGGCCGCTATCTCTATGCCATCGGCGGCAACGAGACCGCGACCAGGCTCTCCGGCATCGACACCAAGCGGATCTACTTCTTCGCCTACGCGAACATGGGCCTGCTTGCCGGTCTCGCCGGTATCCTCACCATCGCGCGTCTGACCTCCGCCCAGCCAACCTACGGCCAGAACTATGAGATGGACGCCATCGGCTCCTGCTTCATCGGCGGCGCCTCCGCCTACGGCGGCGTCGGCACGGTGCCCGGCGTTATCATCGGCGCGCTGCTGATGGGCGTCATCAACATCGGCATGAGCATCATGGGTGTCGACGCCAACTGGCAGAAGGTCGTCAAGGGCCTGGTGCTGCTGGCCGCTGTCATCTTCGACGTGGTTTCCAAAAAGAAAAACAGCTGATACGTTATGAACGGACGGCCGGAAAACCAGTCGTCCGTTCTCTCTTGAGGGGGAATGGGACATGGACAGAAACGATACGCGCTCCAGAGCGGTCAACATGGCGACATTGCGCGCAGTCGTGGCCGGATATCTGGTGTACTTGGGCGGCTCTGTCATCTATGATCTCCTGAAGGGACGCACAAGCATGTCCCCAGCGCTCGCCTGGGCGGCGGGCCTGCTGTTCATCGCGGCGGGCCTCGGCTACGGGTTCTACATCTGGCGGCGTTGGCAGGCGGATTCCAAAGCTTCGGACGATCCGGCGGAAAAATAATAAGCGCCTGTCATCCGACAGACGCTTATAAATGCGTTTTCAGCAGAAGCGCTTGACCGCTTTTTCAATGATCCTTCCGTTGATCGGCAGGAAGAAGCCCGCCACCGGGCCGACCAGAAACATGCACACCAGGGTTCCGACCCCGGCGGTGCCGCCGAGCAGGAAGCCGATGACTAAGAAGCAGGCGTCGACCGCCACACGCGTCACGCTGAATTTCCGCTTCATTTTGTCGCTGATCACCACGGCGACGAGATCGTTCGGTCCTGTCCCCGCGTCTGAGCGGATCACGATGGTCATACCGTAGGCGAGGATCACGCAGCCCGCCACTAGCATGCACACGCGCACCGGCAGGGAGGCGCCAGCCGTCGGCCCTTCAAGCAGGGCGTTGAACACGTCGATGATCGGCCCGCCGAAGAGCATGCACAGCGCCGTGCCGATTTTGATGTAGCTTCTGTCCACAAAGAGCAGAACCGCCACGATCACCAGGCTGATCGCGACGTGTACGCGGCCGTGGGTCAGAAAGCTCCAGCCCGTGAGCTTGTCGACACTCCGGTACAGCCCCTGCACAAACACGTTGAATGGATCCGAGCCTAGGTCCGACAGCAAGAACAGCGTCACACCGAGATGGGCAATGCAGAGCCCCAGCATCAGGATGACAACGCGCAGCGCCCATTCCTTCATACTTCTTTTCACGCGGCATACCCCGTTTCCTGTTTTTCTCTATTGTACAGGAACCCGAAGCCTCCCGCAAGGGGAGAAACAAGCAAATGCACAATATATACGGAGGTGGTACACACGAAGCTGTTTATCGGAATTGATCTCGGTACGTCCGCCGTCAAGCTCTCGCTGGTTGACGAGAAGGGCGCGATCCTCAAGGAGGTCAGCCGGGAATATCCGCTTTACTTCCCGCAGCCCGGCTGGTCGGAGCAGGACCCCGCTGACTGGTGGAAGGGCTGCTTCTTCGGGATGAAGGAGCTGCTGAACGGCGTTGACGCGTCGCTTGTCGAGGGCATCGGCTGCGGCGGTCAGATGCACGGTCTGGTGGTCCTGGACGAAGACGACGCGGTCATCCGCCGCGCGATCCTCTGGAACGACGGCCGTACCCAGGCAGAGGTCGACTATCTCAACAACGAGATCGGCAAGAGCAAGCTCTCAAAGCTGACCGCCAACATCGCCTTCGCCGGCTTCACCGCACCGAAGATTCTCTGGATGCGCAGAAACGAGCCGGAAAACTTCGCGCGGATCAAAAAGATCATGCTGCCGAAGGACTACATCAACTACAGGCTCACGGGCGTGCACTGCTGCGACTACTCCGACGCAAGCGGCATGCTGCTCCTCGACGTGCAGCATAAGTGCTGGTCGAAAAAGATGCTTGAAATCTGCGGCGTCACGGAGGAACAGATGCCCAGGCTCTTTGAGAGCTATCAGGTCGTCGGCACGCTGTCGCCTGACATCGCCGAGGGCCTTGGCCTCAGCCCCTGCGTCAGGGTCGTGGCCGGAGCGGGCGACAACGCCGCGGCGGCTGTCGGCACCGGCGTCGTGGGAGAGGGCGGCTGCAACATCTCCCTCGGTACCAGCGGCACGCTCTTCATCTCCTCAAAGAACTTCGGCGTCGATCCCAACAACGCCCTGCACGCCTTCGCGCACGCGGACGGCGGCTACCACCTGATGGGCTGCATGCTCTCGGCGGCAAGC
Source organism: Oscillospiraceae bacterium (assembly GCA_902785905.1). Taxonomy (GTDB): domain Bacteria; phylum Bacillota; class Clostridia; order Oscillospirales; family Oscillospiraceae; genus Limivicinus. The sequence continues at coordinate 13,489 of CADAAM010000038.1, forward strand.
TGCAACAAGTGGCTGTGCGACGAAATTCTCAAAACCACCGACTACGCGGGTGAGCAAAAGGACATCACCGAAGACAAGCTCGGCCGCAACCGCGTCTTCTTCCTGCCCTATCTCATGGGTGAGCGCAGTCCCATCAACGACGTCAACGCCCGCGGCACCTTTGTCGGCATGACCATGGACACAAGCCGCTCCGACCTGGTGCAGGCGGTATTGGAGGGCGTGGCCTTCGCCATTCGCGACAGCTTTGAGGTGGCAAAATCCCTCGGTCTCAACATCCCGCGCAGCATGGTCTGCGGCGGCGGTGCAAAGTCCCCGCTGTGGCGGACGATTTTCGCCAACGTCCTCGGCATCCCGCTTGACATGGTCAAGACCGAGCAGGGCCCCGGCTACGGCGGCGCGATCCTCGCCATGGTGGGCTGCGGCCTCTATCCAAGCGTGCAGGCCGCGGCGGACGCGCTGGTAGAGCTCGCCTCCACAACATTTCCGGACCCCGAGCTCACCGCCCGCTATGAGGCGCAGTATCAGAAATTCAGAAAGATCTATCCGGCGCTCAAGAGCGTTTTCCCGGAGATCCAGTGAGGAGAGTCCCAATGAAAATCTATTCCGTAAGCGACCCCGAATTCAAGCCCTACGGCCAGGTGCTCGCAGGCTATGACACCGCCGAGCTGTGCAGGGCGATGGAAGCCATCCCCCAGCCCGATGGCGTGGCGTACGAGCCCGGCATTGCCAGTCTCGAGGCCTGCGCCATCTTTGACGAGCTGCGCGACCGCGCCTACGGCGGCATGCCCATCCAGCTCGGTATGTGTTGGGGCCATAACACGAAGCTCAACTGCCTGGAGTACCACCGCGACAGCGAGGTGAACATCGGGTGGAAGGACTTCATTCTCCTTCTCGCCAAGCAGGATGAGATCGTCGACGGCGTGCTCGATACGGAGAAGGTCAAGGCCTTCCGCGTCCCCGCCGGGGTGCCGGTGGAGGTCTATGCCACCACGCTGCACTATGCGCCCTGCCACACCTGCCCCAACTGCGGCTTTCGCGTGGCGGTTGTGCTGCCGAAGGGCACCAATACAGCAAAGCCCGCCTATGAGGCAAAAAACGAAGAAGACACCTGGATGACCGCGCGCAACAAGTGGCTGCTCGCTCACCCCGAATCCAGCGAGGCACAAAACGGAGCTCACGTCGGGCTGACCGGCGTTAACATCGATATCAAGGAGGATCTTTAAAAATGCAGAACATTCCCGAAGTCAAACTCGGCATCATCGCCGTCTCCCGCGACTGCTTCCCCATCGGCCTGTCTATCGCCAGACGCGAAGCCATCGTCAAGACCTGCGGCGGCAACATCTATGAGTGCCCCGTCACCGTCGAGAACGAGGCTGATATGCTCAAGGCCGTTGAGGACGTAAAGACCGCAGGCTGCAACGCCCTGGTCGTTTTCCTCGGCAACTTCGGCCCCGAGACGCCCGAGACCCTGATCGCCAAATACTTTGACGGCCCCTGCATGTTCGTGGCGGCGGCCGAGGGCGACGGCGACCTCATCAACGGCCGCGGCGACGCCTACTGCGGCATGCTCAACTGCTCCTACAACCTGGGCATGCGCAAGCTCAAGGGCTATATCCCCGAGTATCCCGTCGGCACCGCCGCGGATATCGGCAAGATGATCAAGGAGTTTTATCCCATCGCCCGCGCCATCATCGGCGTGAAGAACCTGAAGATCATCACCTTCGGCCCGAGACCCCAGGACTTCTTCGCCTGCAACGCCCCCATCAAGGGCCTGTACGAGCTGGGCGTCGAGATCGAGGAGAACTCCGAGCTTGACCTTCTGGTTTCCTACAAAGAGCACGCCAACGATCCCCGCATCCCCGCCGTCTGCGACGACATGGCCAAGGAGATGGGCGAGGGCAAGTACTTCCCCGATCTGCTGGCCCGCATGGCGCAATTTGAGCTGACCCTCCTTGACTGGGCCGAGGCCCACAAGGGCGCGCGCAAGTACGTCGCCTTTGCCGACAAGTGCTGGCCCGCCTTCCCGCAGCAGTTCGGCTTTGAGCCCTGCTTCGTCAACTCCCGTCTCGCCGCCCGCGGCATCCCCGTGAGCTGCGAGGTCGATATCTACGGCGCGCTGTCGGAGTACATCGGCGCCTGCATCTCCGGCGACGCGGTCACCATTCTGGACATCAATAACTCCGTCCCCGCCCAGATGTGGGAGGAGAGCATCAAGGGCAAGTACGACTATGCCCTGACCGACACCTTCATGGGCTTCCACTGCGGCAATACCCCGAGCTGCAAGATGTGCGCCGACCGCGCCGTCAAGTACCAGCTCATCCAGCACCGTCTGCTCGAGCCCGCCGGCTCCGAGCCTGACTTCACCCGCGGCACCCTCGAGGGCGACATCGCGCCGGGTGAGATCACCTTCTACCGTCTCCAGTGCGACAGTGAGGGCAAGCTCCGCTCCTACATCGCCGAGGGCGAGGTCCTGCCCGTCGCGACGACCTCCTTCGGCGGCATCGGCGTCTTCGCCATCCATGAGATGGGCCGCTTCTATCGCCATGTCCTGATTCAGAAGCGCTTCCCGCACCATGGCGCGGTGGCCTTCGGCCACTTCGGCAAGGCCCTGTTCGAGGTCTTCAAGTTCCTGGGCGTGGAGGACATCGGCTACAACCAGCCCAAGTCCCTGCCCTATCCCACGGAGAATCCCTTTGCCTGAGCGGGGGAATTTCCTGAGCGGGCTGCGGGAGCGCTACCGGAGCTATGAGGAGACGGTCGAGGAGCTGGAGCGCAACCGCAAGTTCGGCGAGGGCATGTTCGGCATGAAGGGCGGCCCGGCGGACAACCCCTGCCATGACCGCTTTGCCGAGGAGCTGCGCGGCGTCTTCGCGGATTACGCCGCAGGCCGCCCCGACTCTGCGGAGGTACGCGAGGTTCTGGACTTCGTCTTCAACAAGCCGGTCGCCTATCGCGGCCCTCAGTGTGCCTACTGGATGCTCACGGCGGTGCAGGGCCTGACCGACGTGCTGATCCCGCTGCTGAGCAGGGAGGACGCGGCGGCGCTGGCGGCGTCCTACGGCAAGCGCTATCCCCGCTGGAAGCGCCTGCCGAACCAGGATCAGCTCCTTGCCAAATTGAAAAAGGCAGCAGAATAAGCAATCACAAAACGCACAAATCCCCGGCGAACCGTAATTCGCCGGGGATTTCCAGTTCATTCACATTTCCCGCAGAAAGTGCAGCAGCCAGCACAGGGCCAGCAGATCGGCGCTGCCGCCGGGAGAGAGCCTTTCGGCGATGTACGCCCGGTCCAGCGCCTCAAGCGCTGCGGCGTCGGGGTATGGATTTTCAGCCAGCAGATCAAGAAGCTGTTCCCGCTTGGCCGCGGCTGTCTCGACCCCGCCGCGCGAGAGCATGTTCGTGTCCTCCGTATGGGTCAGAATCGCGAGCAGGGCGGCGGCCCCGGCCTCGTCCTCACTTCGGCCCTCCGCAAGACCTGTTTCCAACACGGGCAGGCCGCAGGTCAAAACCGTCGGAAATCCGGCGGCGGCCTGGCCGCGCACGCCGGTGACGCCGCGAAGCCGATAAAAGCGCTGCCCCGCAGTCTCGGCGGCAGACTCGCCCGGGGCGGAAAGCTCCTGCTCGACCCCCGCGGTCATGGCCGCAATCTGGTGAAGCACCGCCTCCGGCTCCGGCCAGCATGACCGGTCAAGCCGACCCAGCGCGGCGCAGGCGAGGCCCATTGTGAAGATCGCGCCCTTATGGGTGTTGACGCCCCCGGTCGCCGCCAGCATCCCGCCCTCGGCGAGCTTGCCGGGAAAACGCAGGGCGGCGAAGGTCTCCGGCGCGGGCCGGGACGCACTCTCCCGCCCGGTACGGACGCATTCAAAAAAGTACGGCCACAGACCGGACGCGCTGGTCAGAAAAGTGTAGATGTCCATATCGCCGTGACTGCCGCTGTTTTGCCGATCCACCAGCCCCGGTTTGGGCGTCACTGCCACCTCGTAGAGAAGCGCGCGCACCGTGAGCGACGCGGCGTCCTCTGCGTCCTGCCGGTCGATGGCGGCGGAGAGGATCGCGTGGGTCTTCTCCTGAAGCTCGGCCACCGAGTGACGGCGGCTCCGGGCACAGTCCTTCGCGGGCCCGCCGCAGAGCAGGCAGAGCCTGGGCCGCGGCCTGTCCAGCTTCCGCCCGTCGGGGCAGAGCACATCCAGATCGAAGAGCCGCCCGAGTTCCGTGCGCTCCTCCAAGCCGCAGCACAGCGCCTTGAGCGATTCCGGCGACAGATCGACCACATACAGCCCCTCGCAGCCGGTGTCGGCGTCGACCTCCTCCCGGTGAACGATCCGGGCCCTGACACGCTCAAGCTGGCCGAGCAGCAGTGCGCGCCCGATCTCAAAGCCTCTCCAGATGGAGGGGCTGTTTTTGACAGGCCCCGCAATGTTCATCGTAAAGGACACCAGCGGCAGCCGGTATTCCGCCAGCAGCGCGTCCTGCCTCTCAACCCGGCGGTCCCGCGCGGCGAGCATCTGCGTCAATTCAACAAGTCCGGCCATGTTCGTACCCCCTGAAAATTCATGCCCCTATCATACAACAAAACAGCAAGTTTTGAAAAGCCCCGACTTGCCTTTTTCGCTTTACTGTGATAAACTAACGCTATTATTTGTAAGGAAGGCGCAACAGTATGCGGCGTTTGACGGCTTCACAGAAAACCATCCTGCTCCAGTGGCTCCAGATCGTCGGGGGTCTGGCGGTGTTCGCCTTCGGCGTGCATCTCACCATCTTTGCCAACATCGGCCTTGCGCCCTGGGACTGTCTCGGCATGGGCATCTCCTACCACACGCCGCTCAACTACGGCCTGTCCATGGCATCGGCTTCGGCACCATCATCGACGCGCTGATCACCGGCAACCTTGTCCAGCTCTTCAACGACTTGAACCCCTTGGCGCTCAATAAAGGGCTCTGGTCTGGCGTGCTCATCATGCTGCTGGGCTTTGTGTTCATGGCCCTCGGCATGTGGATTTATATGAGTGCCGCCCAGTGCTGCGGGCCGAGGGATTCTCTGCTCGTCGGTCTCGGCAAGCGGCTGCCGAAGGTCCCCATCGGCATCGTGGAAATTCTGTTGTGGACGGCTGTCGTTGGCCTCGGTTGGCTGCTGGGCGGCCCGGTCGGTCCCGGAACTCTGCTCGGCACCTTCGGCGCGGGCCTTGTGATGCAGCTTGTCTATTCGATTCTGCGCTTTGATCCGCGAAATATCCGGAACCGGGATGTATTCGAGACCGCAAGAGCCCTGGCCGGAAAATAGTACGCCCCAATCATAGGGACAACAGGGGGAGGGTATACACATGTTCAACATCATGGAAGCTGCCGACGCGGTCAGACTCATTCCGGACGGGGCCGTGATCGGCCTCAACTCCTTTGTCGGCACGGCAAACCCCGAAAAACTGCACGACGCCATCACCGAGCATCCCCGGAACCTGACCATGGTCTCGTCCGCGGGCTTCGGCCTCTTCGACCCGAACCGGGGCGCGGAGAACTACATCCGCGAGGGCGCTGTCGGCAAGATCATCTGCGGCCACTACGGCGCTATGCCCAGCACCAAGCGCCTCGTACTCGAGGACCGCTTTGAGGCCTACAACCTGCCGCTCGGCCCCATGTCCCACGCCATGCGCGCCCAGGCAGGCGGACACGACGGCTATATCACCAAGGTCGGCCTCGGCATTTTCGCCGACCCCAGGGTCGAGGGCCCGGCGCTCAACAGCATCTCCCACGACGACACGCTTGTCAAGGTGGTCGAGATCGACGGAGAGGACTACTTGCGCTATCGCCTGCCTCCTTTTGATATCGCCCTCATCAAGGCGACCAGCGTGGACGCCAAGGGCAACGTCTCCTTTGAGGGCGAGTACAGCACCATCGACGCCCTGTCTATCGCCCAGCTGACAAAGCGAAACCGCGGCAAGGTCATCGTCCAGGTTGACCGGGTCAAGTCGGATTTCAGCCGCCCGCGCGATATCATCCTCCCCGCGGTGCTGGTGGACGTCGTCGTGGTCTGTGAACCGGACCGCGACAACGAGGCTTTCGGCACCCTCTCCGGCGATATCCACGTCCCGGCAACACACATGCAGTACTGGTACCGCCGTCTCGAGGCGGAGAACAGCAAGAGCGGCAAGATTCGCGCCGACTTCTCCGCCGACATCATCGGCCGCCGCGCGGCGAAGGAGCTGCGCCGGGGCGACATCATCAACATCGGCGTCGGCATTCCGGAAAAGGTCAGCAAGTACGCCGCGGCGGAGGGCATTTTGCAGGATCTCACGCTCTCCGTGGAGTCGGGCGGCGTCGGTGGTCTCCCGGCAGGCGGGCTCGAATTCGGGGCCATGATCGGCGCGGACTCGATCTGCGACATGTCCATGCAGTTTGATTTCTATGACGGCGGCGGGCTGGACTGCTGCTTCATGGGCGCACTGGAGATGGATCACTTCGGCAACGTCAACGCCCACCGGGGCGTCGACCAGGCCTCCGGTATCGGGGGCTTTGGCAACATCACCGCCGCGACGAGGAACGTGGTCTTCTGCCTGACCTTCAATACCAAGGGCCTGGACGTGACCGAGGAGGATGGCAAGGTCATAATCAACCGCGAGGGCACGATCCCGAAGATCGTCGACCATGTGCGCAGCATCAGCTTCTCCGGCCCACGCGCGGTGCAGAACGGACAGCGCGTCCTCTACGTCACGGAGCGCTGCGTCTTCGCCCTCCGCCCCGAAGGCCTGGCCTTGATTGAGGTCTACCCCGGCGTGGACAAACAGCGGGACATCCTGGACAGACTTCCGTTCGCGGTCATCGATGAGACCGGGGGCTAAATGAAACTGACAAGCGGAGGGGGTTACGCCCCTCCGCTTGTCACTTACAAAAGAAACATGGCCCCCATGATGATCAGCAGCTCCTGGTCGCCGCTCTCGCGGTACATGAGGTAGAGGATCAAAAGCAGCAAAAGATCCTCAGTCTCCAATTCGCCCGCTCCGCCGGGGAGAAGACGTCGCAGATCAAGCCCCGGGATGGGCCCCGGCAGCGGGCGGGGTGACGGCGGCCTCCGCTCCGGCGGCGGGGGAGGCGGCAGATCGTGCTGCTCCGGCAGGCGGGTCACGCGGCCCGTGTTGCCCTCATAGCGGTTGATCATCGCCGCCCCCTGACTCGCCCATGGCCAGACGGGCGATGCGCGCGAGCTTCGCCAGCTTCAATGCCCGGTCCATCTTGCCCCGCCGCTTTTCGGACAGATAGGGCTTCATCGCCGCCAGCAGCGCCTTTTCCCGCCCGTCCTCGCCGGTGTTCATCGCGCGGCCCAGCTTTTGCAGCAGCCCCGGGTCGAGTCCCAGCTCCCCAAACGGGGACGCGGACGCGCTGTCCTGCGCGGGGCCGCCCCCTCCGCCCATGAGCGACTTGGCAAGTCCCGCAATCTTTTCCATCTGCGCCGGGTCCCCCAGAATGCTGTTCAGTTTGTCCTCCAGCTCGCGGCGCAGGGTCTCGCCGTCCCCGGATTTCGCGGCGCGCTCAAGCCGGGTGGCGTCCAGCATCGCGGCCAGGCGGGCCCCGTCCTCGGACTCGGCCAGGGCCCGCAGCTCCTGGGTCTTGCCCCGCCGCTCCAGCTCCCGACCGAGCTGTTCAAAATTCTGCATTGCATCTCACCTCGTTTCGCTCTATTATATTCATCACAAGACAAAATGATTATCGGAGGACAGGACTATGCTCAAAGCGGCGGTTTTTTCGGACACCCACGGCAACAACTTTCCCATGCTGGAAGCGGCGCGCCAGGCGGAGGCCGATGTCTTCATCCACCTGGGCGACCATGACCGGGACGCCCAGCTTCTGCGCCAGGCCTTTCCGGACACGCCGCTCTACTCGGTCTGCGGCAACTGCGACATCAATCCTCTCTCGCCGGAGCGCCTGACCGTCGAGCTCGGCCCGGTGAAAGCCTTTCTCACCCACGGGCATCTATACAACGTCAGCCCCTGGCAGGCGGACTCGCTGGTCTATGCCGCACAGGAGCAGGGGGCGAGCCTTGCCCTCTTTGGCCACACCCACCGCGCGGTGTACGAGCAGCTCGGCGGCGTGACCCTCGTCAACCCCGGCACGGCAGGCCGGGGCCGGGATCTGAGTTGGGCGCTGGTCACCATCCACGACAACGGCGCGATTTACTGTGAGATACGGGAACTGTAATTGTTTGCCTTCGGATTCACAGGACATCACGCTGTATACATAAAAATAAGCCATAGGGGCCGATGCCCTCATCGGCCCGCCGTTTTACGCCAGTGCGCGTTGATCGGCGGGTCGATCTGGGGATCGACCCCTACGGTATTTTGGAAAACAACAATATGTAAAGCGCACTTGACATATTGCGCGATTGGTGTTATGCTGTGAACGTAAAGCAAACTTTACGTTTTTCGGAGGCAGCCATGAAAAATCGCATCGAGGAGATACGCGGCGAGCGCGGCATCCGGCAGGAGGAGCTGGCAAAAGCACTGGGCGTGTCGCGGCAGACGATCAGCTCACTCGAAAACGGGCGCTACAACCCGTCCATCATGCTGGCGTTTAAGCTCGCCAAATTCTTCGGCATGAGCATTGAAGAGATCTTTATCTATGAGGAGGAATGAGCCGTGTACTACAACAACAGAAAGCTGATTTTGAGCATCTTCTGGATGATACTGGGGGCGGTGCTGCTCGGGCTGTCGATCGCAGAGGTGCTGGATTCCTCCATGTACGCCGGGATGGGCGGCGCCCTGATCACGGTCGGGGCGCTGCAGATTGCGCGAAACCTGAGGTACAGGAAGGACCCGGAATACCGCGAGAAGATCGACACGGAGGCCAACGACGAGCGCAACAGCTTCCTGCGCATGAAAAGCTGGTCCTGGACCGGCTATATCGTGGTGCTGGCCGAAGGCTTCGGTTCGGTCGCCGCCATGGTTTTGGGAAAGCGGGAGCTTCAGCTGACGCTGGCCTACTCTGTCTGGCTGATCCTTG
>CADAAM010000039.1:0-11959 GCA_902785905.1 Oscillospiraceae bacterium
AATGGCTTGCAACACCCGCCTTTAGGCGGCGCATGTATTCAGCCCTTATAGGGCTATTTGCAAACCACCACTTGAAGTGGTGGTTGCTGACTTTTTTATACGAGATTTCGAATCCACCTTCCCCTGCCAGAATGAAAACCGACTGGAAAACAGCCGGTTTCCTTCTTTTCTTCTTTCATTTAGAAATGAAATGCCCTGCCGTTTTCTTTGTACTGCCGGCACAGGGAAAACGTTTTTTCAGCTCCGTATGACATTCGCAAAAGTCATCACCCGTGCTGCAATACAATCACCTCAAGGAAATACGAAACTGAGAACGAAAGGAAACAGCAACATGAAAGCGATCATTGCCATCGACTCTCTCAAGGGAAGCCTCAGCTCTCTGCAGGCGGGCGACGCCATCCGGGAAGGCATCCTGCGCGTGGCGGACGGCGGCGAGGGCACCGTCGAGGCCCTGACCATCGGCATGGGCGGCGAGCTCCGGACCGTCACGGTCACCGGCCCCCTCGGCGAGAAAACGCAAGCGCAGTATGGCATCCTGGCCGACGGCGTCACCGCCATCGTGGAGATGTCCGCCGCGGCAGGCATCACCATGGTCCCCGACGAGAAGCGCAACCCTCTCTACACCACCACCTACGGCGTAGGCGAGATGATCCGCGACGCTATGGGCAGGGGCTGCCGCCGCTTTATTGTGGGCATCGGGGGCAGCGCCACCAACGACGGCGGCGTGGGCATGCTCCAGGCGCTGGGCTACGGGATGCTGGATGAAAGCGGCAGACAGGTATCCTTCGGCGCACAGGGACTCCGGGAGCTCAAATCCATCACCGATGACAACGTGATCCCGGAGCTCAGGGACTGCTCCTTCCGCATCGCCTGTGACGTGACGAATCCCCTCTGCGGCGAGACCGGCTGCAGCGCCGTCTACGGCCCGCAGAAGGGCGCGACCCTCTCCATGATCCTGCAGATGGACGGCTGGCTCAAAAATTACGCGAAGCTCGCCGCCGCCTATAACCCCAAGGCGGACCGCGAGTTCCCCGGCACCGGAGCGGCGGGCGGACTGGGCTTTGCCTTCCTCGGCTTCACAAACGCGGTGCTCAAATCCGGTATCAATATCGTGCTCGACGAGACGAAGCTGGAAGAGTACGTAAAGGACGCTGACGTAGTCATCACCGGTGAAGGGCGCCTGGACGCTCAGACCGTCATGGGCAAGGCGCCCATCGGCGTGGCAAAGATTGCCAAGAAGTACGGCAAGCCCGTGATCGCCTTTGCCGGCTGTGTGACACCGGACGCTGTCAAATGCAACGAGCATGGCATCGACGCTTTCTTCCCCATCCTGCGCGGCGTCGTCACCCTGCAGGAAGCCATGGATTTCGCCAATGCCCGCAAGAACATGGCTGACACGGTAGAACAGGTGTTCCGGCTTATGAAGATTTGATTGCCATAAAACAGTAAACATAAAATTATTTACATAAGACAGGAAAAACTCTGTGGCAGCACAGTTTTCTGCTCCCGGCGCCCTGATCGGGCTTGCCATTGCATTTACGGCAGCTATGCGCCTCCTGCGGGTGGACGGGCAGAAAATCGAACTGACCGCAGACAAAGCCGTTGACAGCACACGGTAGGATTCTGTAAAATAAAAGGCAGGAGGGGACGACCATGGCCGATTATCTCTACCGCGCGAAGATCACTCATACGGAAAAAACCGTGGAACAGCTCTATAAAATGCAGTACTACGTGTACGAAAAGCCGCGCATGATCCTGCGTGCGCTTATTGGTTTCGGCCTTGTGGTCGCGGCTGTGCTGTCGTCGCTTCCCACCTGGGGCAAGGCGCTGCTGCTTCTCATCGGCGCGTGGCTGCTGGTGAGCCGGGATTTCCCCGCTGCCGTGCGGGCTGACAAAGCGCTCAGCGAGCGCAAGGCGAAGCTGCCTGACATGAACTACGGCTTCGGGCCGGACAAGGTGCATCTCTCCGGCGAAGGGAGCATGGATATCGCCTATAAGAAGTTTACCCGACTGGTTGAGGATCGGCAGTACCTGTATCTGTTTGTGAACCGCAATTCCGTGTGCATGCTGGAGAAGGGCTCCGTGAAGCCTGCGGATCTCATGGCATTCGCAAAGCTGCTGGAGGAAAAAACCGGTCTCAAGTGGCGGGCGGAGAAATCCTTCCTGAGCATGAGTATCTATGACATCCGCCAGGCTTTTCGGGATATGCGCGGGAAATGATAATTCGATTCTCTGATAGAAAGCCGACTTGGCATTTCAAGCAGAAATTGCGCCGGGTAAGGCGGCTTTTGCAGAGCATAATGGAGATATATGCTCAAGAAGGCCAACAAAGTATGGCACGATTCCTGCCGGAAGGACTGTCACATTCCTATATAAAGATCAGCGGCATGCGCTCCGGTTCAATCCGAAGTGTATGCCGCTTGACCGTTATATGCTCCGGTTTATGGCGCTGCGCAGCTGCTCGCGGTAGTCCGCGGGCGTGATGCCGTAGAGCTTGCGGAAGGTTTTGACAAAGCTCGAATAATCGGAAAAGCCGCTCTCCAGACAGGCGGGGAGGACGTTTTTCCCCATCAGCAGGCCGTAGCGGAATTCCTGCATTCTGAGATCGGTGATGTAATGGCTGATGCTCTCGCTGGTGTGGTTCTTAAAGACGCGGGACAGATGCTCGCGGCTGACATAAAACTGCTGGGCGACGCTGCCCACACTCAGCTCCGGTTCCCGGAAGTGAGACTGGATATAGGCCGTGACATCCGACAGCAGTGCGCTTGAGGCGCTCGGGACGATGGCCTGGGAGGTTCTGGCAAAATGGGCTGTCAGCAGCATGAGCTCGCCCACCTGGCAGCGGTAAAGCTGCTCACGGAAAGCGGCGTCCGAGACCGAGGAGGAGGCGTTGATGCGCTCAATGAGCTCCCGTATCCCCCAGCGGCAGACAGCCTCGGCCCGGAGGATGTACAGCGGCGGCGCAGGCCTCACGTTGGGCACAAAGGAGACGAGCACCTGAGACATGAACTCCGCGTCCACCTGGAGGATCAGGCGTTCATAGCTTGACGCCTCCTCCGGGCAGAGCATGGTGTGCACCGTCCCGGGCGAGAGGATCAGCATTTCATCGGGGTGCAGGAAAAAGCGCCCGCCGTTGGCGTGATATTCGCAGATGCCCCGGCGCACGAGGATGAACTCGTAGTAGGGGTGCGAGTGGGCGATGGAGGAGCGCGTCTCACGGTTAACATAATAACCAACCGAGACCAGATTGCGGCTTAGCTGGTAGTTTGCCATATCCTGGGTCAGATGCTGGTCGACGATGGATGTGAGGCGATGGTAGCTCATGGGCGTTCCTCCCCGAAGGCATGTCACAATATGCGTGTTTCCTGTCACAAATCAAGGCGAACAGCCTTCCGCATATCTGCTATTATATCAACACAAGAGAAAAATACAAGTCTGTTCCAACTGATTTTTGAAGTTTGTTTGTGCGTTTTAGCTAAATCCGGCCCGTTGCTTTCTGCGATGCCGCGTTTCTTTTGGGGCTTGTGCCGATGACCGCTGACGTGGTATATTGTGACCATAAAGGATTTCCCGGAGCTGCCTTCGTATCCAATATCAGGCTCGCCTGATACGGAAATAAAAAATCTTTTTGGAGGAATGAAAATGAAGAGAATCTTTGCCGCCGTCCTGTGCCTCGTTATGATCTTCGCGCTGATGACCGCCATGTCCGTCAATGCCAGCGCCGATGGCGATCCCTACGTCTACATGGCTTTGGCACACAACATGGCTGAAGACCACGCTGTCAACAAGGCCCTGACTCAGTGGGCACAGGAAGTCAACGAGAAGTCCGGCGGCTCTATCGAGATCGAAATCTTCTTCGGCGGTACCCTCGGCTCCGAGACCGAGTGCCTGCAGCAGGTGCAGCAGGGAACGCTGGAAATGACCAAGGTCTCCGCAGGCTCCCTCGACAGCTTCGTCCCCGAGTGGAACGCCCTCTCCGTCCCCTACGTTTTCAATGATCGCGATCATCTCTACAAGGTCATGAACAGCGACATCGCCCAGGATATGTACATGCTCTCCGAGGATCAGGGCTTTGTCGGTCTGACTTGGCTTGAGTCCGGCGTCCGCTGCTTCTACACCAAGAACACCCCGATCCGCACCCCCAACGACCTCAAGGGTCTCAAGATCCGCACCATGCAGTCCCAGATGGCCATTGCCATGATGAAAGCCTTTGATGCCTCCTCCACCGCCCAGTCCTACTCCGAGGCGATCACCGCCATGTCCACCGGCGTTATCGACGGCGCCGAGAACAACGTCACCGCGCTGCGCGACTTCATCGACTGCACCAAGTACTACTGCTATGACGAGCACACCATGATCCCCGATATCATCGTCATCTCCTCCAACGTATGGAATTCCCTGACCGACAACCAGAAGAAGATCCTTCAGGAGACCGCCGTGGACATGACCGCCAACTACCGCCAGCTCTGGGCTGACTTTGAGGACGAGGTCATCAAGCTCGCCACCGACAAGGGCATCGAATTCATCACCGATGTCGACAAGGCCGCTTTCCAGGACGCTGTCAAGGGCATTTACACCGATCTCGAGCAGAATTCTCCCAGCACCTATGAGTTTGTCAAGCGCATCCAGGAGGCTGCCTGATCGAAGGTCGGGCAGAAACCGATAGCTTAACATTCCAACCGTTTGTCTGAAACAGAGAGCGGCTTTTCACCCGGGCGGTGTCAAGCCGCTCTCTCCCTAAAGTCGGAAATTAGTAAGAGGAGATGGTATCTCTTGAAAAAGTTTGAAAAAGTGCTGGATGCTTTCATGCGCTTCTTGATGGCTGTGGCCATGCTGGCCCTCGTCGCAGGCGGTACCTGGCAGATCTTTACCCGCTGGGTTATGAACAATCCGTCCACCGTAACGGACGAATTTCTTCGTTACGTGTTGATATGGGCCTCCTTCCTGGGCTCAGCCTACTGTTTCTACCGGGACGAGCATCTGTCGCTGACCCTGGTCACCGACAGGGCCAAGGGTCCGTTCAAGGTGATCCTGAGTGTGTTTATCGAGGCCTGCATCCTGTTCTTTGTGATCTATGTCTTTATCTATGGAGGCATAGCACAGGTCAAGAACGCCTCCAATGTTTCCCCAGTCATGCACATTTCCTACAAATTCCTGTTCAGTGTTGAGCCGATATGCGGCGTCCTGATCGTGCTGGCCCGCGTGCTCAAGTATATTCAGATGTTTGCTGCGAAAGGAGAGAAAACGGCATGAGTGTTACTGTAACTGCGACAATTATCCTGTTCGCCGTCTTCTTCGTGATGCTGTTCGCGGGCGTGCCCATCTCCGCCGGCATCGGCATTGCCTCCATTGTTGCCGCTCTCGCCAGCGGGCGCTGCGGCAGCTTTGAGCAGTTTTCCTTCATCGCCGCGCAGAAATGCTTCTCCGGCCTGGACAGCTTCTCCCTCCTGGCCCTGCCTTTCTTCTCCCTGGGCGGCAACATCATGAACAAGGGCGGCATTGCCAAGCGCCTGGTGCGTCTGGCGCGCCTGCTGGTCGGCAAGATCCCCGGCTACCTCGCCGCCACCAACGTCCTTGCCAATATGTTCTTCGGCGCGGTGTCCGGCTCTTCCGTCGCCGCCACCTCTGCCATGGGTTCCATTCTCTCCCCGCTCGAGGCGGATGAGGGCTACGATCCCAACTACTCCGCGGCGGTCAACATCTGCTCCGCGCCCACCGGCATCCTGATCCCGCCCTCCGGTCCGCTGATCCTCTTCTCAATTACCGCTGGCGGTGTCTCCATCACGGCCCTGTTCATGGGCGGCTATTTCGTCGGCGCGCTGCTCGGCATCGCCGTCGGTGCCGTGGCAATTGCCCTGGCACTCAAGCTTGGCTACAAGAGCTCCGACGTCAAGGACCCCGACCCTGCCTGGAAGATCTGGGTTGACGCGATTCCTTCGCTTCTCGCGGTTATTATTGTCATGGGCGGCATCATGGGCGGCATCTTCACGGCCACCGAGGCCGGCGTCGTCATGTGCCTCTACTGCGGCATCCTCGCGGTCATCTACCGTGAGCTGGACTTCAAGACCTTCTATAACCTCCTGGCCGACACCATGAAGTCCTCCGCCACCATCCTCTTCCTGATCGCGGCCTCCTCCATCATGGCCTACACCATGTCCCGCACCCGTATCCCCGACGTGATCAGCCAGGCGATCATGAGCGTGTCCGACAACCGCTATGTCATCCTGCTGATTATGAACGTGTTCCTGCTCGTCATGGGCATGTTCCTCGACCTGACCCCGGCGGTGCTGATCTTCGTCCCGATCTTCATGCCCATCGCCCGCAAGGTCGGCATGAGCGACGTGCAGTTCGGTCTCATGCTCATCATGAACCTCGGCATCGGCTCCGTCACCCCGCCTGTCGGCTCCTGCCTGTTTGTCGGCTGCGGCATAGCCAAAGTCAAAATTGAGGGAGTCACCAAGTACATAATTCCTTGCTTCATCGCCATGGTCGTGGCCCTGTTCCTTGTGACCTTTATCCCGCAGATCAGTTTGTCCGTCCCGTACTGGACGCATCTGATCGACTCCATGGGATGGGTCAACTAACAGCATAGATCACGACGGCGGTCCTCGCCCTGCCCATGCTCTGCATAGGGGAGCGCAGGGCCGCCGTTCTTTGTTTCGTGTCCTGTACCCCCAGCCTTCCCTCAACATATCGTAATGGAGGAATCTGAATGGATATCTGCAAAACAATCACCGGCATTGAGAAGAAAGACGGCTTTTATCTGATCCATACCAATACCTGCGATATCAAAATCGTGTTCGTCACGGACGAGATCGTGCGTGTGCGCGCATCCTTCGACAAGGAACTGGCGGAGGAATCCTATATCCTCATGACCACCGCCTGGGCCGACCGCCTCGACCCCCTCTTTGAGGGCCAGCGCACCCGTCTCGATCCTGTGGAGCCGAAGCTCACCGAAGGGGAGAAGACTCTTGCCTTCGAGTCTGCGGCCTTGCGCCTGGAGCTTGATCAGGACCCCATCTGCATCCGCCTCTATGACAAGGACGGGACCGAGCTCTATTCCACCCTCGCGGGCTCTCCCTTCACCCTCGACACCAACAGGCGTGTCACCGCATACTCGCGCATGCAGGAGGACGACTGCTTTTACGGCTTCGGCGAAAAAGCCGGGGCGCTCAACAAGAACAAGGCCTTCCTGCGTGAGCGCGCCACCGACGCCATGGGCTACGACGCCGAGCTCATGGACACCCTTTACAAGCACATTCCCTTCTACATCCGCCTGAACCGCGAGACGAAGAAGGCCGTTGGCCTTTTCTACCATAACTTCTATGAGTCCGTGTTCAACATGGGCAAGGAAAAGTCCAACTACTGGCCCCGCTATACCTACTGGCAGGCCGACGGCGGCGACATCGACCTGTTCCTGCTGGGCGGCAATACGCTGAAAAAAATCGTCGACAACTACACCCTGCTCACGGGCCGCCCCGCGCTGCTGCCGAAGCGCGCGCTGGGCTACCAGGGCTCGAGCATGTACTATCCGGAGCTCGAGCGGGACAGCGACGACGCGGTGCTCGACTTCATCGACACCATCAAGGAGGAGGGTTTCCCCATTGACGGCTTCCACCTCTCCTCCGGCTACACCAGCGTAAACGGCAAGCGCTGCGTCTTCACCTGGAACACC
The DNA here is from genome assembly GCA_902785905.1 of Oscillospiraceae bacterium. GTDB lineage: Bacteria > Bacillota > Clostridia > Oscillospirales > Oscillospiraceae > Limivicinus. The sequence goes on from CADAAM010000039.1 coordinate 7,676, forward strand.
GAGCGCTTTAAGAATCCCCGTGCCTACTTCGCCGCCATGAACGAAAAGGGCGCGCAGAACGTGCCGAACGTCAAACCCGGCATCCTCCTCTGCCACCCCTGGTTTGACGAGTTCAACAAAAAGGACGTCTTCGTCAAGGACAGCGAAGACCCCGACGCCTACGCCGTCGGCTCCTGGTGGGGCGGCGACGGGGCCTTCTGGGACTACACCAAGCCCGAGGCGCGCAGAGCGTGGAAGGACTATCTGATCGAAAACGTCATCGACGTCGGCACCGACTCGATCTGGGACGACAACTGCGAATATGACAGCCTCCTGGATAAGGACGCGCGGGTGGACTTTGACGGCAAGGGCGGCACCATCGGGCAGCTCAAGCCCCTCATGTGCACCATCATGTGCCGACTCGGAAACGAGGCCGTGGAGGAGCACAACCCCGACGCACGCCCCTATGTGGTCTGCCGCAGCGGCAGCTCCGGCATCCAGAAGTACGCCCAGACCTGGTGCGGCGACAACTACACCAGCTGGAAGAGCCTGCAGTACAACATCCCCATCATCACCGGCATGGGTCTCTCCGGCCAGCCCAACGAGGGCGCGGATATCGGCGGCTTTGCCGGGCCCGCCCCGAGCGAGGAGCTCTTTGTCCGCTGGGTGCAGAACGGCATTTTCCAGCCCCGCTTCTCCATCCACTCCGCCTCCAACGACAACACCGTCACCGAGCCCTGGATGTTCCGCGACTCCGCGCCCCTCATCCGGGACGCCATCCTGCTGCGTTACCGCATGACCCCCTACCTTTACTCGGCGGAGTACGAGGCCAATCAGACAGGCGCTCCCATCATGCGCGCCCTGGTGTACGAGTTCCAGAACGATGAGAAGGTCTATGACGAGAGCTTTGAATTTCTCTGCGGCCGCGACATTCTGGTGGCAAATGTCATCGAGCCGGGCGCAAAGACAAAGAAGGTCTATCTCCCCGCCGGCTGCAAGTGGTACGACTGGAACGACAAGTTCCGCTGCTGCGAGGGCGGTCAGACCATCGAGGTGCCCGTCGATCTCACAACCATTCCGCTCTTCATCCGTGAAGGCGCGATCATCCCCATGGCCGACAATCAGCTCATGAGCATGGAGCGCGACCACATGACCGCCCTGCACCTGATCCTCGCCCCCGGCAAGGAGAGCAGCTACACCCTCTATGACGACGACGGGGTTACCAACGACTTCCGCCGCGGCGTCTACCGCAAGACGGAAATCAGCATGACGGGGGAGAGCGTCGTCAAGGTCGCCTTCAAGGGCGAAGGCAGCTACACCGATTTTGTGGAGACCGTCACCGTCGAGATGATCCGCAAGGACCGCAGCCCCTTCTGGGCGGCGCTCGGCGATCGGAAGCTCGAGCACTATCTCAACCGCCGCAAGTTCGACGCTGCCGAGGAGGGCTGGTACTACAGCCAGTCCAAACGCGCCGTGCTCGTCAAGTATAAAAACCCGAAGCAGGACACGACCCTGACCGTGAGCTTCGAGGACTTTGACCTCATAGGCATGTAAAAAAGCCCCCCTTGCCTAAAGGGGGGAAGCCCGAAGCAAAGCGAGGGCAGGGGGGATACTGTTCCAACCACAAGGGCGCAGGAATGGTATCCCCCAGTCATACTTCGCTGCGCTCGTATGCCAGCCCCCTTTAGGCAAGGGGGCCGATATTGTAAAGGAGCTTTTCCTATGCTGGTAAACCGCCTTGTATCTTTTGAAAAAACGGAAAACGGCTGGCTGCTGCATGCCGACACGGCGGACGCGCTGCTGATTTTCCTTTCGGACGACGTTGTCCGCATCCGCGTAAACTTTGACCGCAAATTCGACGAGGCGTCCTATACCCTTGTCACCACCGCCTGGCCCGACCGCCTTGATCCACTCTTTGAAAAGGAACGCAAGCGCATCACCGCACTGGACATTCCCTGCGAGGAGACGGAAAAAACGCTGACCTTCCGCACGGCGACCATGACCCTCGTTTTGTTAAAGCAGCCCTTCTCCTTCAAACTTCTGGACGCGGACGGCAAGACCCTCTACCGCGACCTGCCCGAGCGCGCCTTCGAGAAGGATCACCTGGGCCGCCTCTCCCACTACTCCTGCATGGACCGGGAAAAGGATCACTTCTATGGCTTCGGAGAAAAGACCGGCTATCTCGACAAGAAATTCCGCCGCCTGCGCATGAGTCCCAAGGACGCTATCGGCCACGATCCCGAAACCGGCGACCCCATGTACAAGCACATCCCCTTCTATATCCGCGTCAATGAGGACAGGCGCCAGGCGCTCGGCCTCTTTTACCACAACTCCTATGACTGCGTGTTTGATCTGGGGCAGGAGATCTCCGGCTACTGGGAGCGCTACTGCTATTACCAGACCGACGGCGGCGACATCGACCTCTTCCTCATCAACGGCCCCGACATGAAGGACGTGATCGGGCGCTATACCTGGCTCACGGGCCGCACCATTCTGCCCACCAAGCAGTCCCTCGGCTACTGCATGTCCACCATGTACTATGCCGAGCTGGAAAAGGACTGCGATCAGGAGATCTACAAGGTGGTGGACAAGCATCTGCAGGAGGAAATCTGGATCGACAACTTCTGGCTGGCCTCCGGCTATTCCTCCGGCGAGGAGGACAATCTCCGCTACACCTTCAACTGGAACCGCCGCCGCTTCCCCGACCCCGAGGGCTTCTTTGGAAAGATGAACGCCATGGGTATCAACGTCATCTGCAATCTCAAGCCCGGCGTGCTGAAAAACCACCCCTACGCCAAGTACTACGAAGAGCGCGACGCCTTCATCAAGTCCGCCGACGGGACAGCGGACGCCACAGGCCGATGGTGGGGCGGCGAGGGTCGATTCATCGACTTCACCGGCCCCAGGGGGCGCGAGGCCTGGAAGCACCTTCTTGAGGAAAACATTCTCAAGAAGGGCACCAAAACTGTCTGGAACGACAACTGCGAAATCGACGGCATCGAGGATCGCCTCTCACAGTGCGACTATGAGGGTGCCAAGGGTACCATGGAGGATCTCAAAATCATCCACTCCAACATGATGGCCTATACCGCCGTGCAGGCCATTGCCGACGTGTACCCGAACGAGCGGCCCTACGTCATCAACCGCGCGGGCTTTGCCGGCATCCAGCGCTATGCCCAGGTCTGGGGCGGCGACAATCTGACCGACTGGCGCACGGTGAAATTCAACCTCGCCACCATCATGGGCATGGGCCTGTCCGGCTGCGCGAACATGGGCTGCGATATCGGCGGCTTTGCAGGCGGCGCGCCCGAAGGGGAGCTGCTGCTGCGCTGGATCCAGAGCGGCGTGTTCCAGCCCCGCTTCACCATCAACTCCGCAAACTCCGACAACACCGTGACTCAGCCATGGATGTACGCGGAAAACCTGCCCAATGTGCGCGCGGCCTACGCCCTGCGCTATCGGATGCTGCCCTATCTCTACTCCCTCATGCGTGAGGCGAGTTTGGACGGCCTGCCCGTCATGCGCCCGCTGTTTTTGGAATTCCCCGACGATCCCGCCTGCTACAGCGACGAGAGCCTCACCTTCATGTACGGCCCCTCGGTTCTGGTGGCAAACGTCGTCGAAAAGGGCGCGAAGACGAGAAGCCTCTATCTCCCAAAGGGCTGCACCTGGTACGACATGAACGATAATCTCCGCGCCTGCGAGGGCGGGCAGACGATCGAGGTGCCGGTCGAGCTCTCCACGATCCCCATGTTCCTGCGCGGCAGCGCCATCTTCTGCACCTCGGAGAACGTCAAGCGCATTCTCGAGGATACGGTTCGGCAGCTTGATCTGCTCATCGCGGCGGAGAGCGACGTGAGCTTCACCTATTACGACGACGACGGGCACACCGAGGATTATAAGCGCGGCCGCTACAACGAGACGAAGATCAGCGTCACCGCGGGCGACCGCACGCGCATCCGCTTTGAAAAAAGCGGCGACTATCCCGACACCGTCGAGGCGCTCACGATCCGCCTTGTCAGTAAAAAGAAGGGCGCCTTCTGGGTCAGCGTGGACGGGGAGCAGATCCCGCGCTATCTGGTGCGCGACGTGTGGGAAAGCAGCGATTGCGGCTGGTATTATGAGCTCTCCGACCGCAGCATTCTGGTCAAGACCCCGAAGCCCGACAAGGATCGCTTTGAGATCGTCATCTCCACCGAAAAATTCGACCTCATCGGCATGGCCGACGAATAAAAACTGAGGAGGAAACCGTTATGCCAATGCAAATGGGCTTTCGCTGGTACGGCGAGGGCAACGACAACATCA
>CADAAM010000039.1:11996-12345 GCA_902785905.1 Oscillospiraceae bacterium
GGCGCTGCATAACAAGATGCCGGGAGAGATCTGGCAGCCGGAGGAGATCAAGCCCGTCGTGGATCAGATCACCGCCGCGGGCTTCAATGCCGAGGTGGTGGAGTCCGTCAATGTCCATGACGACATCAAGATCGGCCTGCCCACCCGTGACAAATACATCGACAACTATATCCAGACCATCCGCAATCTCGCCCCCTTCGGAGTGAAGGTCATCTGCTATAACTTCATGCCCATCTTCGACTGGACGCGCTCCGACATGTTCCACCCCGTGGGTGACGGCTCCACGGCGCTTTTCTACCAGAAGGACATGATCCAGGACGACCCGAAGGAGATGGCGGACTACGTCATG
>CADAAM010000040.1 GCA_902785905.1 Oscillospiraceae bacterium
GCCTTCAAAGACGCAGCCGTCCACGGTGATGCCGTAGCCCACGAGATCAAAGACGTTGGTGACAAAGGCGTTGCCGCGCAGCTCGTTTGAAAGGAAGAGTACCCGCCGCGCGTAGTCGCTGTTCAGCATGACTTGGGCGCGGTTGTCGTGGATGCGGTTTTGATGGATCGTGACGCCGTCGCTGTAGTTCAGGTCAAAGACGAAGATCGCGTCGCCCTGGCCCAAGCGGGTGCCGTGGTCGTGGATGTCGCAGTCCTCCACCGTCACATCGCGGCAGGAGCCGACGGACACCGCGCCGTAGCTGCATTCGTAAATCTCGGTGGATTTCACCGTGAGCTCGGTGCATTCCCGCGCCTGGACGCCGATGGTGCCGCAGCCGTAGAGGCCGCAGGCGTCCACGGTGACACGCTCGCAGTTATCGAAGCTCAGCACGCCGCCCATGCAGAAGCCCGGCTCCGTGGTGTGCCCGGCGGTGAGGGCTTCGACATTTATGCCCTGGCAGCCGTAGAATTGGAGGACATTGGCATAGCGCGGCACGGCCGCCAGCACGGTCTCATCCTTGCCCGCGCCCCGGATCGTGAGGTTTCGCATATTTTGCAGTACCAGTTCAAAGCCGTCATAGGCCCCGTTCCAGCTGTAATAGGCGCTGTGCGTGTCCTGACCGTAGTCCGACGCCGTTGTTAAATCGTAGGTCCCGGCCTCCAGCTCGATCACCGTATCCGGCGCGATGGCGGCCAGCAGCCCGTCCACGGTCGAGACCCTTACTATGTTTACGGGCTGATCTTCCGCCGCGGCCCCCGGCAGGGGGCCTGCCAGCACCGCGCCGCCAATCAGCAGCACGAGGGCCAGCACGGCGGCGAGCAGCCGCTTTCCGTTTCTTTGATAGTGCATGATCTGCTCCAATCTCTCTTTTAAGTTTCGCTTCTCTGTCGAGAAGGTGGTGGCGACCACCCCTGCGGGCAGAGCCCCGGAGGCCGCCATGCTCAGCAGGGTGTTGCCGTAGGACTGCTTGTCCGCCCGGTCCATGTCCTTGAGCAGCATCTCGTCGCAGCTCAGCTCGCACGCGCGGTTGAGCTCCCGTCGAATGACATACGACAGGGGGTTAAACCACTGGGTCGACAGCACCGCCACCGCCAGCCACTTGTACAGCGGATCGCGCCGCCGGTAGTGCAGCAGCTCGTGCCGCAGGATGTTGGTCAAGAGCTCCTCGCTGTAGACCCGCTCCGGCAGGGTGATCAGCGGGCGGAACACCCCGAACATCAGCGGCGTGTCACAGGCCGCGCAGCGTCTAAGCCTCGGCTTTTTCCCCGGCAGCAGCTTGTATACCCGTCTGTCCTCGTGCGTCGGCAGACTCAGGCTGCGCCGTATGCGTATGCTGAACAGCTTATAGCTCAGCACATAGAACGCGAGACTGGTCGCCGCCCCGGCGCCCCACACGCCCAGCCAGAACTGCGGGGATTTGAAGTTTACATAATCTTTTTCTTTCGCTGCCGCAGGCTGCATGATCTGCGCCTCCGGCGTACTCATCGGCAACGGCTCGCTTCCAGGCTGCGCGACGCCGGTACCCAGCGGCCGCACAGTGCTCGGCCCGTCGTATGTGGCCGGCGCAGGGACATATACGGCCGCAGGGGGCGCGGCGCTCTCGGAAGCCCCGACCGGTACCAGACCCGGCAGGGGCAGGGCAAAGCGCAGCAGCACCAGCAGCCAGGCGTAGTAATACACCGTGCTCGGCATTTTGCGAAAGATCACATAGCGCAGCAGGAGCCGCGGCGAGGGCGCTGCCGCTCAGAGTGACGCTCAGCAACAGTCTCATCGTGTCAGTCCTCCACCCGGAACATGTCCCGCAGTTCTATGAGATCGTCCCTGCTCAGCCCGTCGGAGCGCACCAGCGAGGCCACCAGATCGCGGGCCGAGCCGTGGTAGATGCGGCTGATAAGGTCGTGCGTGGCCCAGTCGCTGTACTCCTTCTCGGTGATCTGAGGGGTATAGTAGAACACGCCGCGCTTTTCCTGGCGCAGCACGCCCTTGCTCACAAGGCGCGAGACCAGGGTCTTGACCGTCGTGGCCTCCCAACCCCGGCTTTTCTGCAAAGTCTCGCGGATCTCGGTGACGGGCAGGGCGTCCCCCGCGCGCCAGAGCACCCGCATGACCTCCAGCATACCTCCCTGAAGAGATTACACGTGTAGTCTTTATGACCATACCATACCACAAGAGACTACACTTGTCAACTGCGCGCGCAAAAAATGTCATGCCTTCGCGCAAGCGAAACCATGACAAAACAGGGGCGGCCGCGAGAGCCGTCCCTGTAAGCGCTGTTCTATTCTACCTCATCCGTCCCCCGCCGCACGGAAGTCTGCCGGTGATGCTCGCCTTTGTTTTCGTACATGGCCTCGTCGGCGCGGACAAAAACCTCTCGGAAGACGCGATCCTCGCCTGGGCGGTAGGCCGACGCGCCGGAGGAAAGGGAGAGCGACGCCTCCGGGTGTCCGGACGCCGCGTTGAAGGCGGCTGTCGCCTCGTCGATTTTCCGCAGCAGCGCGGCGGTCTCCGCCTCCGTCAGGCCGAGAGGGATGGCGATAAACTCATCACCGCCGATGCGGAAGGTATGCTCTCTGCCGAAGGCCCCCGCAATGGCGTCCGCGGCCCCGCGGATGATCCTGTCTCCGCAGGCGTGGCCGTGGCGGTCGTTGACGATTTTCAGGTTGTCAATATCGAAGATGGCGGCGCAGAAATCAGCGCTCCCGTTTTGGATCTGCTCGTTGATCGTGCGGATCGCCTCCTGATAGGCGTTGGTGTTCCCGACGCGGGTCAGGGAGTCCGTAAAAGCCTGGGCATGGACGTACTGTAAATAGCGATCCAGCTCGCCCTGCATGGAGCGTATCTTCGCGCCCAGCGCCTCAATCTCGTCTGCGGAGACGTTGGCGTCAAGCCTGATGTCCTCCGTCGACGTACCGAGCGTTCCCTGATAACCGGGGGTGGAGGTAAGCTCCGCCGTCAGCTCGTCTACGTTTTTCGACAGGGCCAGCAGCGAGCAGTCCAGTTCCTTGAACTTCGTGCGCACCTTGCCGGTGATGAGCGCCATGACCGCCGCGCCGATGATGACGGAAACAACGGAGATCACACCGATGGAGACGCTGTGCTTGAAAAGCTCATGCTCGTACCATTCGGCGCTGAAGTCCACGCCGACGATGGCGGCGACATGGCCCTCGGAGTCGAACACCGGGCTGTAGGCGCTGTAGAAGTTGCCCCAGCGGTCCTCGGCGGGGGAATCGTCTACGGTGGCGATGCCCTTGCCGGCCTGAACCACAGCGTAGGTCACCACGATCTCCTCCCCGAACGCGCCCGGGTCGTCGGGATCGGCGTCCACGAGGAAGCCGTAGCTGTCCTCGTCAAGCTGACGCACGGCGTAGATGAACTCAATATCGGCGTTTTGCTGGAAAACGCTCAGCTTGTCGAGGGCGTCCTGCCACGCGGGGGAGCCGACGTCCTCCTCGGTCATCGCGCCCATCACGTCGCCGTCCAGAAAGCCCGCCGCCGTATTGGATATGTCCAGCATACTTTTGCGGATCATGGTTCTCATTGCGTTCTTGGACTGGCTCATGCTGACAACGCCGAGAATGATGTTCGCCACGAACAGCAGCACGCCGACGATCACGACATAGCGCGTCGTCAGACTGAAATGCCTGTGTTTTTCCACTCAGAAATCACCGCCAAATGTTTATATGGAAGACAGGCTCCCATCCCGCTGCGCTTTGACGTAGCGGCGGATCGTCTCCACCAGATAATCAATGTCGAAGGGCTTGGCGACATGGTTGTTCATGCCGCTCTCCATGCTTCGGCGCCGATCCTCCTCGCGGGAGTTGGCGGACAGGGCGATGATGGGCAGGGTGTCGGCGTCGGCTCCCGGCAGGGCGCGGATGGCCCGTGTCGCCTCATAACCGTTCATAACCGGCATCTGAATGTCCATCAGGATCAGATCATAATACCCGGGCCCATGTTTCCGTACGGCCTCCACCGCGTCACAGCCGTCGGGCACGGACTCAACCAGGAAGCCTACCTCCTTCAACAGCGTCTCGGCCAGCTCCCGGTTAAAATCAATGTCCTCTCTCTGCGGAGACGGCAGGGGAGGGGACTGTCTCACTCGGCGCGAGGCGCAGCGGCAGCTCCACGGTGAAGACGGAGCCCACGCCCTTCTCACTCTTGGCGCTGATGCTGCCGCCCATGAGATCGAGCAGGGTCTTGACGATGGTCAAACCCAGCCCGGCGCCCGTGCTGCTGGAGACGGTGGAGCTTTGCTCCCGTTCAAAGGAGTCGAAGATGCGCCCCAGAAACGCCTCACTGATGCCAACGCCCGTATCCGCCACCTTGAACACATAGCGGACAAAGCCGGAGTCGGAGACCGGGCCCCGCGCGGCCGACACGGTGATCGTCCCGCCGGGGGGCGTGAACTTGACGGCGTTGGACAGCAGGTTTTCAAAGATCCGCAGGAAGCGCCCCTGATCCACCAGAACCTTTACGTCCGGGATATCAAGCTCCGTTTCGAGCCGGAGCTTCTTCTCCGCGGCCTGAATGCGGAACATGTCGAGGGCGAGCGAGAGCGCCTGCCTGACGTCAGTGGGCTCCGTGTGCAGGGTGACGCTGCCCTGGAGCTCGTTGAGCTCCAGCATGTCGTCGATGAGCCGCAGCAGTTCCCGACCGGAGACGACGGTCTTGTCCAGATATTCGTCCAGCTTTTGGGGATCGTCCCGGTGACGCCTGGCAAGCTCCGAAAAGCCGATGATCGCGTTCATGGGCGTGCGGATGTCATGGGACATGTTGAACAGAAACTGCGCCTTGATCTCGCTGCGCTCCTTTTCCGCGGCGAGCTCCAGCTCCATGCGCTGGCGCTCCTCACGGGCAAGCTGTCTCTCGGTCGCGTCGGTGATGAACACCACATACACGTCTCCGTAGCCGGGCATGGATGCGAGGCGGCCGTAATCGCTGATCCAGCGGATCGCGCCGTCCCTACGCCGGATACGGTATTTGACATAGTCGACGCGGTCGTTCTCAGACGAGGCGATCTGCCTCTCGATAGAGCTCTGCGTGGCTTCAAAATCCTCGGGCAGCACCAGGCCGCGGAAGGTGTTGCCGGTTAAGGCCTCAAACTGCTCGCGCGTCTCACAGCCGAAAATGCGCAGCGTCGCGTCATTGACATAGATGAGCTCCATCGGCTCGGCAGCGCTGTAGATGAACAGGCCGCCCGGCATCAGCTCGCCTATCCAGGACAGTGTCTTCATCGCCTGGGGCGTAAAGACAAACTCAGAAGAATCCAAAATTTCCATCAAACTCATAGCTTCACCCCTGACCCGCCTGGTCCGCCTTTTTGACCGCGAGCCTGCGCAGCGTCTCATACAGGCGTTCCGGCTCGACAGGCTTGGACAGATGCGCGTTCATGCCCGCCTGGAGCGAGCGCTGCACATCCTCGTCGAAGGCATTGGCGGTCATGGCAATGATGGGGACGCTCTTCGCGTCAGCTCTCGCCAGGGCGCGTATCCTGCCCGTCGCGGAAAGTCCGTCCATGACCGGCATGCGCACATCCATCAGGATCGCGTCATAGAATCCGTCCGCACTGGCGGAGAACTTCTCCAGCGCAATTTCACCGTTCTCGGCGCGCTCGGCGCTGATGCCCTCCATGTCCAGCAGATCGGCCAAAATCTCGGCATTGAGGTCCATATCCTCCGCGATCAGGACGTGCAGGCCCTCAAGGGAAATCTCCGGGGCTTCCGCCTCGGACCCAGCCGGGTGCGTCTCGGCTTCTTTCTCCAGAATCATGTGGAAATCGCGCAGGATGCTGTCGGTGAACAGGGGCTTGGACATGATCGCGTCCACCCCGGAGCTCTCGGCCTCTTCCAGAATGTCGTCCCAGTTGTAGCCGGTCATGATGATGATGCCGGTTCTTCCGCCGTCAAACTCCCGCACGGCCCGCGATAGCGCGAGACCGTCCATCTCGGGCATTTTCAGATCGGTCAGCAGGAAGCGGTAGGGCCTGCCGCCGTCCAGCGCTTTGCGCACATAAGACAGAGCGTCGGCCGCACTGTCTGTCGTCTCGGCGTCAACGCCGACGTCGCGCAAAACCAGCTTTGCGTGCTCCAGGGCAACCTCGTCGTCGTCCACGACCAGCACACGCAGGTCCGTCGGCAAGCGGTGGGGATGCTCTGCGCTCACGCTGCGCGCGGAGGACTTGAGCGTCACCGTGACGAGAAACTCGGTCCCGACGTCCTTCTCGCTTTCCACATTGATGTTGCCGTTCATCATCTCCACCAGGTTCTTTGTGATCGCCATGCCGAGACCGGTGCTGCCATAACGGTTGGACGTGCCGGAGTTCTCCTGCGAGAAGGCCTCGAAGATCCTGGGGATGTATTCCTTGCTCATGCCGATGCCGGTGTCTTTGATGGAAAAGCGCAGCGTGCGGTACTCCTCAAAGGCCGCCGTCTGCTCCACGGTGAAGGTGACGCTGCCGCCCGCCGGCGTGAACTTGACGGCGTTGCCGAGGATGTTGATGAGCACCTGTTTGAGCTTCATAGCGTCCCCGACGTAGTAGTCGCAGACCTGACCGACGATGTTGCACTCGTAGTGCAGGCCCTTGTCCTGGCACTGGCCGTTGATCATGACGTTGATCTGATCCAGAAACTCCTGGAAAGGGAACTCCTCGTCCTTGAGCGTCATGCGCCCGGACTCGATGCGGCTCATGTCCAGAATGTCATTGATGAGGCCCAGCAGATGCCGCGCGCTCGTACCGATTTTCTCCAGGTGCTCGCGGGTGCGCGGCGGCAGATCGGGTTCCTTGAGGGCAATGTTGTCAAGGCCGATGATCGCGTTCATGGGGGTGCGGATCTCATGGCTCATATTGGACAGGAAGCTGGTCTTCGCGCGGCTCGACTCCTCGGCGAGAATCTTGTCGCGCTCGAAGTTCTTCTCACGCTTGTGGATGATGGAATAGATGTTGAAGAGGGTGGCGACGGAGATGACCACAAAGGCGATCTGGATCAGGCTGCTCTTGGTGAAGGAGTCCTGCAGGCTGCTCAGCTGTTCGTCCAGATATCTGCGGGCCTCATAGAGCTTCGCAGGCGGCAGCTGCACATTCTCCTCGCGGTGAAGCTCCTCATAGTATTCATGTATGTTGTTGACGGTCTCGCTCGCCGTCAGAGTGGCAGACTGCCGCATCCAGACAAGCGAGGTGAACAGGGTCAGCGAGAGCATGACGATCCACACGATGGTAGAGCGGCCCATGTGCTTTGTGCGATCCTGCAGCAGCAGATTGCGGAAGACGATGAGGCCAAGCACGCTCCACAGCGAGAGGATCAGATAGGATTCCCGCGACATGGCCGTCACGGCCAGCAGGTTCGGAACCAGATAATACAGCAGGAAAATCAGCGAGATCACAAGTCCGATCAGACCCGTGGCGGTGACAAGCGAGCTGCTTTCATCGTGCGCCTTTTTCATCGCGCAGGCAGAGACGTAGGCGTAGACGATGGCCGCGCCGACCGTGGTCACGTCCACGATCCAGCCGACCGCCGTCCGACCGAAGAGAGGGATAAAGACGGACACGGCCATGATTGCCATGATCGCATACCGGGGCACCCCGTTTTTGTCGAGCCTGCCGAGCTTCTCGGGCATCATCCCGTCCCGCGCCATTGCGCTGACCAGGCGCCCCGCGGCCACCGTGTTGCCCACAAGACCGGTGACCACGCCGCCGAGTACGGTCAGCACCAGCACCGGCGTCCCGACGGGGCCCATCGCCGTGCGCACCGCGTAGAACACGGGCGCGCCCTCGCGCGTATCAAGAGAGCCGAGCGCCGCGATATAGCTCGGCCAGTCCTCAAAGCCGGCGGGCAGGGCGGTCACCGCGATGACCGCGAGCACGGCGTAGATCGCCGCGCCGAACAGCAGCGCCACAGCCATGATCGGCAGGGCTTTTCTGACCGGGAAGCGGAACTCCTCCGCCGAGTGGGAGATCGACTCAAAGCCGACAAAAGCCCACGGCCCCATGGCCACGATCGTGAACACGGCGGCCATCGGCTTCTTGCCCGGCATGAAAGCCGGACCGAGGGAGGCAAGCCCGCCCTCAAGACCGGAGAACACGGAGACGGAGCAGACGAGCACGCCGACGCACAGTACCAGAACCATCACGATCTGGACATGAATGGCCGCCCTGCCCTGTATGCACAGCAATCCGAACAGCACCAGTGCCCCGATGGCCAGCGCCAGCTCGCCGAAGTAGATGTCAAAGCCCGCGATCTGATAGTGCAGGCCGAATTTGAACACGTCTCCCAGCAGGAAGCGGCCGATGAGCGGCAGGGCGGTGGCGTTGGCCCATACGATCGCCACATAGGTCAGCAGCAGAAACCACGCCGCGACAAAGCCATGGTCGGCGTCGAAGGTTTTTTTGACATAGCTCAGTGCGCCGCCCGCATCCGGACAGGCGCTGAGCATGTATTGATAATTGACCGCGACGATCAGCATGATCAGCGCGCCGACCGCAATGCCGATCACGGTGCCCAGAGGGCCTGCGACCGGCAGAAAACTGTTGCCGGGCATCATGAACGCGCCCCAGCCGACGGCGCAGCCCAGGGACAGGGCCCACGCGCCGAGAGTGGAGAGGCTGCGCTGATAGCCGCCTTCTCCCGCGTTAACGTTGTTGTTCAAGTCGAATCAAACTTCCTTTCGATGCTCCGGAAGGGGGAGCGGAAATCACTGCTGCTCGTAGGCGTTGATGCCTTCGACGGTGCGCCGATACATGGCGTCCACCTCGGCGAGCTTTGCGCGGATCTCATCGTCGGAGATGCTGCGCGCGTTGCCGGGACGAAACTCCTCACAGATTTCGCCTGCGGCGGCGGACAGCTTGTCAAAGCCCATGTTGGCGCACACGCCCTTCATGGCGTGGGCCGTCTCGAACATCCTCGCGGGATCCATGCTCCGGCCGGCCTCCTGCAGCGCCTCGTTGACGCCGCTCTTGGGAAATCTTGAGATGTAGCGGGCGACCAGCTTTTCCATTCGCATGATCTGCACTGCGTGGTCGTAGTTGCCGTCAATGATCTGATAAAGCTCCTGAAGCGTCATGATTTTCTCTCCTTTGCAGCCTCAATTTCTTTTATAATCAATTTTTCAAATTCCTCCGCGGGTAGCGGACGGGAAAAGTAAAAGCCCTGCACATACTCGCAGCCGGCGTTCTGGAGCAGCTGCATCTGCGTCGACGTCTGTACGCCCTCGGCCACGACCGGCACGCCGAGATACCCGGCGATGTCGAGGATCAGCTCGATCAGGCGGAAGTTCTTGCTGTTCTCCTCCACGTTCTGGATGAACTTCATGTCCATCTTCAAAACGTCGATCGGCAGGCTCGAAATCGTGTTGAGTGAGGAGTAGCCGGAACCGAAGTCGTCCATCTCAATTTCAAAGCCGTACTCCCGAAGCTGGCCGATCACGGCGACAAGCTGCTCGGCGTCGTCGGTGTAGGCCGACTCCGTCACCTCGAGCTTGAAATCCTTCGAGCTGATTTTGTACTGCTCCAGAAGCTGGAGCAGAGTCCTCTCCAGCGTCGGATCGAAGACCTCCATGCGTGAGAGGTTGACCGACAGGGGAAGAGTGAAGCCGTATTTGCTCCGCCACTCGGCAATCTGCGAGGCGGCTTCGCCCCAGACGTAGTTATCTACCACGTGGATCAGGCCGTTTTTCTCAAACAGCGGGATAAAGTCGCCCGGAGAGACCAGACCCAGCTCCGGATGCTTCCAGCGCACCAGGGCCTCGGCGCTGTTGAGGCGCGGCGGATGGCACTGGATATCATACTTGGGCTGATAATACACCGCAAACTGTCTCTCCTCGATCGCCTGGCCCAGATCGTTGAGCAGGCGCTGGGAGTAGAGCTCCCTCTCGTGCATTTCCTCGTCGTAAATCATCAGATGCCCCTTATAGCTGCCGCGCACCATGTTGCACGCGGTACGGGCTCTGTCGAAGAGCATGCCCGGCGTTCTGTCTCCCGTCCCGAAACACACGCCCATGCGCAGGCGGATGGCTACGCGCTTGGAAAACTCGTTGACGCTCTGCTGAAAGCGGTCAAGCATGGCACGGTAGTCTGTGCATTGGCAGAAGAGGAAAAACTGGTCGGCCTCCGCGCGGCACGCGATGCCCTCCGTACCCGCCAGACAGCCGCGGATCTCTTCGCCCAGCCTGCGCAGGATCCTGTCGCCGAATTCCCGGCCGTTAAAGTCGTTGACGGAGTGGAAGCGCTCAATATTTATGACCACCGCGTCCATGCGCAGGTCACGGTAATAGCGGCGGATCTGGTCAGCGTACTCAAAGAAGAAGCCTCGGTTATACAGTCCCGTCAGCGGGTCGCGCTCGGCCGCGCTGATGAGTCTGCGTCCCTCGCTCAGCTCTATGATCCTGCCCACGCGGGCCAGGATGATCTCGTGCATATCGAAAGGCTTGGTGATAAAGTCCGCCGCGCCGAGCTGCAGAGCCTTGAGCTCCGCCTTCTTTTCGGCAGTCAGCACGATAATGGGGATGTGGCGCAGTTCCTCGTCCTCCCGCACCAGTTCGAGCACTTCAAAGCCATTCATCACCGGCATCATCAAATCCAGCAGAACGATGGACAGCGTCTCCCTGTGTTCCCGCATGCAGGCTACGCCCTCCGCGCCGTTCTCGGCGTAGAGCACGTCATAGTCGTCCTCCAGAATCATCCCGAGTATATCCCGGTTGAGCTCCTGATCCTCGACGACGAGCACCTGTCTCCGCCGATGTATCGCTGTTGACTGGATCATGGCTTTCTCCTTTCCCAGTCCCACCGTATTCTATAGTTTAGCGCAGCAGTTTTCTCAGCGTGCGGCAGAGCAGATCAATGTCCGCAGGTTTGGGGAGATGGACGTTCATCCCCGCCTCGAGCGACGCTTTCACGTCCTCCTCAAAGGCGTTGGCCGTGAGGGCAATGATCGGGATCTTCCCGGCGTCCGGCCGGTCCAGGGCACGGATACGCCTTGTGCACTCAAGTCCGTCCATCACCGGCATGCGCAGATCCATGAGGATCGCGTCGTAGTAGCCGGGCTCGCTCTTCTCGAACAAGTCCAGCGTGACCTGGCCGTTCTCGCCCCGCTCGGAGCTCATGCCCTCCATCTCCAGCAGGTCGGCCAGAATTTCGGCGTTGAGGTCAATATCCTCCGCAATCAGGATGCGCCGCCCCTCCAGGCTGATCTCGTCCTCCGCATCCGGGACGTTTTCCTGCGCGGCCTCCTGGACGACGGCCTTGAGTTTCACCGTGATCGTCAGTACTGTGCCCTTGCCCTTCTCACTTTCAACCTCAATGTGCCCGCCCATCATCTCCACGATGGTCTTCGTGATTGACAGTCCCAGCCCGCTGCCGCCGTAGGCGTTGGTGCTGCTGTAATCCTCGCGGGAGAAGGAGTCAAAGATGTGCTCCATAAAGTCCGGGGCGATGCCGCAGCCGGTATCGGCGATCACAAAACGTAGCGTGCGCTCATCGCCCTCATGCTCAAGCTGCTCAACCGTACAGTTGACGCTGCCCGGCGCGTCGGTAAATTTGACGGCGTTGTCGGCCGCGTTCAGCAGTATGTTTTTGAGCTTCATCCCGTCGCCGATAAACTCCTCGTCGACCTCGCCCAGGCTCTGGCAGTTATAACTCAGGCCCTTGTCATGGCACTGCTGGCCGATGATGCTGTTGAGCTGCATCATCACCTCGCGAAACGAAAAGCGCTCCTCCCGCAGCGACAGCCGCCCCTCGCAGATGTCGTTCATATCCAGCACGTTATTGATGATCGACAGCATATGCCGTGCGCTCGTATCGATCTGCTCCAGATGGGCCTGGGTCGTCAGCGACAGCCCCTCGTCCTCCTGCGACAGCCGTGCAAGGCCGATGATCGCGTTCATGGGTGTGCGCATCTCATGGCTCATATTGGACAGGAAGCTGGTCTTGGCGCGGTTGCTGGCCTCGGCGGCCAGGAGCTTGCCCTCCAGCTGCTCGTTTTCCTGGATACGGTCTGTGATGCGCCTGAGCAGATAGATCATGATCGCGACGTAGATGCTGCCGCCGAAAAGAATGCCGGAAATGACGAGATCGGGCTTGCCTAATATGCCGACGGTGAGATAGCCGAACAGAAAACAGATCAGCAGGATCAGCGGGAGATTCAAAATCCGCTTCTCCGCGGCCCAGTCGCCGGTCTGACGCACATGCTTCGCGTAGCTGATGTAAGCGATGATATTGTAGACCATCAGGGCACTGCCGAGATAGATCATGCTGTAGATACATAGTTTGAGCATTAAAGGCCCCCCTTTCCCGTGTTTTTTGGGAGTCAAAGCACTGAGAATTCCATTCCTTACCGATCATATATAATACAGGAAAAACACCGAAATAGCAAGCAGTTTTTCCCATAGGGAAATTGACAAAACTGCGGCTTGCGTGTGCGCCCAGGCTCTGATATAATCAATGATATAAAGGCGAAAAGCCGCAACAAAAGGGGAGTACAACATGAAATATAAAGGCGTCATCTTCGATCTGGACGGCGTGATCTGCTCCACCGACCACTACCACTATCTGGCCTGGAAGGCCCTGGCGGACAGACTCGGCATTTACTTTGACGAGACCATCAACAACCGTCTGCGCGGCGTCTCCCGCATGGCAAGCCTCGAGATCATCCTTGAGCGCTATGACGGCACGCTCAGCGAGGAGGAAAAGCTCGCCGCGGCGGAGGAGAAAAACAATCTCTACCGTGAACTTTTGAAGGAAATGACTCCCGCCGATCTCTCTCCCGAGGTCAAAAGCACCCTGGACGCCCTGCGCGCAAAAGGCCTGCTGCTGGGCATAGGCTCATCGAGCAAGAACACCAAGTTCATCCTCTCGCGCATCGGCCTCGGCGACTACTTCGAAAAAATCTCCGACGGCACCAACATTACCCGCTCCAAGCCCGACCCGGAGGTCTTCCTCAAGGCCGCCGAGTATCTGGGACTCGAGCCGAAGGACTGCCTTGTCGTAGAAGACGCAAAGGCCGGCATTGAGGCGGCCCTCGCCGCCGGGATGGATGCCGCCGCCATCGGGGACGCGACCTCCTGCGGCCTTGCGACATACAATCTCAGCGCCTTTTCAGACCTTCTCAACTGTGTCGAATAAGAGAGGAGAATCTTTATGCAGCCAAAATTCCCTTATGAACCCTGGCGCATCACGGAGCATGGCTTCTCCGCCCGTGACCTCCGCGAGAACGAATCCGTCTTCGCCCTCGGCAACGGCTTTATCGGCCTGCGCGGCAACCTCGAGGAGGGGGGGGCGACAGGGGCTGAGACCATCCAGGGCAGTTTTCTGAACGGCATCTTTGATTCCGAGCCCATCGTATACGGCGAAAAGGCCTACGGCTACGCCAAAAACCACGAGACCATCTGCAACGTTATGGACGCAAAGAGCCTCGTCCTCACCGCCGACGGGGAGCGCCTGGATATGGGCGCGTCCGACATCGCCGAACACAGCCGTGTCCTGGACATGCGCGCCGGGACGCTGACACGCTCCTTCACCTGGAAGACGAAATCCGGCGCGATTCTCAACTGCGAGTTTGCCCGTCTCGTCTGCCTCGAACGGGAGGAGCTCGCCGCAGCGAGACTTGATCTGCGCTGCGCAGAGGGCTCCTGCAGGCTCATGCTGGAAAGCGCCGTCGCCCCCGCCGTGATTGCAGAGGGGGACCCGAACGACCCCCGCAACGCCGCCGGCAAGGACCGCAGCCTCACCATCTCCCGCCTGTACGCCGACGGTTCTGTCCTCGCCATGGAGCAGAAGACCAAGAACAGCGGTTATGCCATCGCCTGTGCCGTGCAGCACCGCGGCCTTGACGGCAAATCCGGGACGAAGGAAAAATCTGCCGTCTGGACGGTCGGGATCACGCTGAACGCTGGTGAATCCCTGCGCCTGGACAAGAGCGTATGCTATGCCGCCGCCCGTTATGACGAGGATCCCGTCCTCCTTACCCGCGCGATCGAACAGGCAAAAGCTGCCCCGGATTTCGATACGCTCCTGACCGAGCAGCGCGCTGCGCTGGACGCTTTCTGGGCCGTCGCGGGCGTGGAGATCGAGGGGGACGACGCCCTGCTCCAGGGCCTGCGCTTCAATCTCTTCCACCTCTTCCAGTCCGCCGGACGCGACGGACGGCGCAACATCGCCGCCAAGGGTCTGACCGGTGAGGGCTATGAGGGCCACACCTTCTGGGACACTGAGGCCTACATCCTGCCGGTCTTCATCCATACCGACCCCACCCTTGCGCGCAAGCTGCTGGAATACCGCTACGCCATCCTCCCGAACGCCCGCGCGAGAGCGAGAGAACTGGGCCACCCCAAGGGCGCGCTCTACGCCTGGCGCACCATCGACGGGGAAGAATGCAGCGCCTACTTCCCGGCCGGTACCGCCCAATATCATATCGACGGCGACATCGCCCATGCGATCTGCGACTACTACGATGCCACCGAGGATCTGGACTTCATGGCAAAGTACGGCGCGGAGATCCTGGTGGAGACCGCCCGCCTCTACTACGACCTCGGCTTCTTCAGCGCGGCGAAGGGCGGTCAGTTCGTCCTCAACTGCGTTACCGGCCCGGACGAATACAACGTCATGGTCAACAACAACGTCTATACCAACTGCGTCGCGGAGGAGAACTTCCGCAGCGCGGGCGAGATGATGGAGCTGCTGCGGATCGAGCGGCCCGACGACTACGCGAGGCTCTGCGCTTCGACAGGCTTCGACCCCGCGGAGGCGGAGGCCTGGCGCAAGGCGGCGGATCTCATGTATTACCCCGACGCCGTGGACGGCATCTACCCCCAGGACGACGATTTTCTCAATCGCAAGCCCTGGCCGCTGGACACCATCCCGGCCGAGAAGCACCCCCTGCTCATCCACTACCACGGTCTCACGATCTACCGCCACATGGTCTGCAAGCAGGCGGATCTGATTCTCGCCATGACCCAGTACGGCGAGTGCTGGACCCCCGAGGAGAAGCGCAAAAACTTCTTCTTCTACGACAAGGTCACCACCCATGACTCCAGCCTCTCCATGGCGGTTTTCTCCATCCTCGCAAACGAGATCGGCGAGGTCGGCATCGGCTATGAATACTTCATGTCCTCGGCCCGCCTCGACCTCGACGATATGCACCACAACACCAAGGACGGTCTGCATATGGCGAACATGGCCGGTACCTGGACGGGCCTGGTGTGCGGCTTCGGCGGCATGAGGAACCGGAAGGGGAGACTGAGCTTTGCTCCCGTCTGCCCGCCCCAGTGGCAGGGCTACGCCTTCTGCGTCCGCTACCGGGGCAGGACGATCCGCGTCCATGTCAATGCCGACGGTGCGGAATACAAACTGCTCGAAGGCGAGCCTATCACGATCTTCGATCACGGCGACGCGCTTGATCTGAGCTGATAATACAAACAGGCTTCCCGGTCAGAAAACCGGGAAGCCTGTTTCATACTGGTCTCCCGTAAAACGGCTTAAAGCCGTTTTATAGTGCCAAAGGCACGTCGGAGACCTATGAGACGTGTTTTGTGCCCGAGGGCACAAAACTGGCAGCGCGCTTTGCGTTAACGAAAAACAGTATCAGGTATGGTATGATCAGGGGGTGAGGCGAGAAATCGAAGTGGGAGCGGAACCGGGTCAGGGCTCATAGGCGGAACCGGGGATATGCGTATGACCGGTGACGACAGACTGGTGTCCGTCATAGATAAAGTTGGGGCCGGGAAGTTGAGGGGCAATGGAGTGGCCGTCCGGCAGAGTGATCGCGTGATTGACGTCGGGGGGGCTGGGCTCGCCGGTAAATTCGTTGTACCAGTACCACCAGGGCGCGTCCCAGGTGTAGGGATCAATATAATACCGGTAGGGCCACCACCAGAGCATGCCGCCCTCGTCGCTTGAGCTGGAGCTCGGCTGGTAGGTCCAGATACGAGCGGCCTCGGTGTACACGGGGCCGCCCTCGCCGGTGAAGCAGGCCTGCACCATGCAGCCGTTCAACCAGGAGGGGATGCCGCTGAGCTTCAGCGTGTCGGTATTGGCGCCGGAAACGTAGAGCCCGGAAATGCTGTTGGCCGCCTCGTAGGCCGGGGCGCTGATGCTGCCGTCGCTGGTGGTGAGAATCCAGGTGACGGAGGTGGCGTTAACCGCATGGGCGATGAAGGTGCAGGAGCCGCCGTAGGGGACGGATTCGCTCGTGGGGTTCTTGGTCACGCGCACCTGGCTGAGTTGTCCGCCGGAAGGCATCGCCGCATTCTGCGTCGCCGGCGAGGCTGACGAGGGGCCAGCCTGACCCCCGTCGGCGGTGACGGCAGTGCCGCAGTACGGGCAGAAAAGACTGTCTGCGGGGATCTGCTTCCCGCACTTTCTGCAGTACAGCACGCCGTTCTCGGCAAAGACAGGCACATACAAGGACAGCACAAACAACAGGACAAGAAACACGCCGAAAATACGCTTCATAAAAAACCCGCCTTTCAAAATGCAAAACAAATCATGCACGTTTAGTTGACATAATGATAAAAACACAAATCCTTGATAACATTATAGGCTATTAATATAAAAAATGCAAGCGGAACATGCATGTTTGCAAAAAAATTACGAAAACAGATAAACAGTTACAGCACGTACAGCTTATCCTCGCTGCTCTCGCCCTCGAGCGCCTCCTGGGACCGGGCGTACTCCCGCGGATTGACCCCGACGCTCTCGCGAAAGACGCGGGCAAAGTAATTGGCGTTTGAAAAGCCGCAGGCGTCAGACACAAACTGGACCGAGTGCCGCCCTTGCCGCAGCAGCAGCTTTGCGTTTTCGATCCGCACCCGGTTGAGGTATTTTCCCGGCGTAACTCCCGTATACTTGCAAAAGCAGCGCGTCAGATACTCCTGACTCACCTCGAGCCGCCCGGCCAGTTCCGCGATTCCGTCAAGATAGGCGTAGTCCCGACGCATGATCCCGAGCGCGGCCTCCACCACCGGCGGCAGCGTGCTCCGCCCGGCGGGCCCAGCCGTGCCTGTGCCGCACAGCGCCATCAAAAGTTCATACGCCCGTGCCGACGCCTCCTTCGCCGGGACGGTCTTATGCCATGCTGCCAACATATTGAAAAGCCGCCGTACCGCCTCGCCGCCCCGCTCGAAGAACAGCCCTTCCTCCGTGCCGAACACCCGGTCGGCAGTGACGCCGCGCAGCGTCAGCAGACAGAGAGTACACGCCCCGCCCGACAACAGCGAGAGCTCTTCTTCACCGCGTACGGCGGCGGCCTGACCGGCCTCCAGAGAAAAACCCCACTCACCCGCAGCAAAGCGAACGCCCCCATCAAGAGGGGCCAGCACACGCCAGACACCGTAGTCGGAGGGCAGCTCACGCAGGCCGCTGTCCGAAAGTGAAAGCACCCGCAGCTCAGAAACGACCAGAAGCCCCGAGAGAAAATCTCCCGGAGCTTCCAGCGTTATGTTTTGTTTAAGCTGCTCGGCCAAACCCGGCATCAGTGGCAGATGGCGAGCTCGGTCTCCTTGTCGAAGAAGTGGACTCTGTCCATATCGACGGGAACCTTGACGAACTCTTCTTTGGGATTCTCGACGGAGGAGGCCATGCGAACGATGACCTTCTGTTCGCCGACGAAGACGTAAAGGTTGGTCTCCGCGCCCAGCAGCTCGCAGAAGTCGACCTTTGCGGACAGGCCGTTGCCGGCGGTGAGCTTATCGAAGGTGAGGAAGTTCTCGGGACGCACGCCGAAGATTACGGTCTTGCCGACGTAGGGCTTGAGGGCCTCGTGCTTGAAGGCGGGAATCTCGAGCTTGTCGTTGTTGATGACGGCGAACAGCTTGCCGCCCTCGGCGACGATCTTGGCATCCAGGAAGTTCATCTGGGGCGAGCCGATGAAGCCCGCGACGAAGAGGTTGCACGGTGTGTCGTACAGCACCTTCGGGGTGTCGAACTGCTGAATCAGACCGTCCTTCATGACGACGATGCGGTCGCCCATGGTCATGGCCTCGGTCTGGTCGTGGGTGACGTAGACGAAGGTGGTATCCAGACGGCGGTGCAGACGCGCGATCTCGGAGCGCATGGAGGTACGGAGCTTGGCGTCCAGGTTACTGAGCGGCTCGTCCAGCAGGAAGACGGCCGGGTTGCGGACCATGGCACGGCCCAGCGCGACGCGCTGTCTCTGGCCGCCGGACAGGGCCTTGGGCTTGCGCTCAAGCAGGTGCTCCAGGTCGAGGATCTTGGCGGCTTCGTGCACGCGCTTGTCGATCTCGTCCTTGGGGACGTTGCGCAGGGTCAGACCGAAAGCGATGTTCTTGTAGACGGTCATGTGGGGGTACAGGGCGTAGTTCTGGAACACCATGGCGATGTCGCGGTCTTTCGGGGGAACCTGGTTGACCAGGCGGTCGCCGATGTACAGCTCGCCGCTGGAGATGGATTCAAGACCCGCGATCATGCGCAGGGTGGTGGATTTGCCGCAGCCG